>JASFTQ010000286.1:0-6283 GCA_050053515.1 Desulfobacterales bacterium
CTTGGCAAGCTTTTTTGTTGACAATTTTGCAACATCCGACCTAATCAAACCGGATCGACCTTTCAGGGGCAGTTTTTCCGAATCACCGGAAGACGCAGTGTTGCGTCACATATGTATTTAACAGTATTCAAATCCCAAAAACGATAGAGGACACAAAAACCTTGGGAAGTATGAATTCAGAGATTCCGGCCGGCAGGCGTCCGGTCGTTTTTTACGGCTGGATTGTCATCGCCGTTGGCTTCATTACCCTGAGCATTGCTTTCGGTATCTGGTATTCCTTTTCGGTCTTTTTTTTGTCGATTGTAAACGAATTCGGCTGGGACAGAGCCTCGGCGTCCAGCATATTCTCTATTTTTATCATCTGCCACGCCCTGACCGGGCTGTTAGCCGGCTATCTGCAGGATCGCTACGGTCCCAGAATGGTTATCCCGGTTGGAACCTGCGTCCTGGCATGCGCCCTGATAATGACCAGCCGGTCCAATAGCCTGTGGCATTTTTACATGACTTACGGCGTTTTGGCCGGTGCGAGTATCAGTCTGATGGGGTTTACGTCTCATTCGGCATTTCTTCCCAACTGGTTCGAACGCAAAAGAGGTTTGGCTTTCGGAATTGCCTCCTCCGGTATCGGCTTTGGTATGCTGGTTATCGTGCCCTTTGTCGAAAAAGTGATTGCATTATTCGGGTGGCGCAACGCTTACCTGTTTCTGGCCGGAATTGCCTTGCTCATTGTCGGTCCGCTGAATGCGATTTTTGCGCGGCGCAGCCCGGCAGACCTAAATTTGCATCCCGATGGTGATCATAAAGAGATGCCGGCTGGTCGCCCAGGGCCGTTGATGATAATGAAAATCGTAGATGCTGATTGGGCCAAAAGAGACTGGACATTGCAAAAGGCTTTACAAACCCGGCGCTTTTGGTTTCTGGTAGGTACTTTTTTTTGTCTATCCTATGCCTATCAGGCAACACTGCTGCATTCGATTTCAGCCATGGTGGATTCGGGCACAGCCCGGCAAACAGCTGCCGCTTACTTCGGCCTGTTGGGGATCGCCGGTTCCGCGGGTAAAATTTTATTCGGATCTTTGTCTGATCGTTTTGGCCGTGAACGATCCAATACCGCCGGTGGAATCATAGCCGCCATCGGTGTATATTGCCTGATAAATACAACTTCGGCAGAAAGCTTGTTGCCCCTCTTGTTTGCTTTGTTGTTCGGATTGGGTTACGGCGCGGCAGCACCGCTGATGCCCTCGGTAAGTGCGGACATCTTTTTAGGAAGGTCATTCGGCCTGATTTTTGCCGTGATCAGCATCGGCAGCGGCGCCGGAGGCGCTTTGGGATCCTTTGTGTCCGGCCTACTGCGGGATATGTCCGGTGGATATGCGACCCCCCTGGCCCTGTGCATGTTGAGCCTAATGCTTTCCTGCACGTTTGTCTGGCTTGCCGGTCCACGCAAGGTCCGGCGGATGATGAAAAACAACGGGTAACATCCACATCCGGCTGTCGCAAAAAAATCTTTGCCGCTTTATAGTAATAGGAAAAGTGTGTAATTGTCTGCCCCAGCTACTTTTTATCCAATAAATGCGACCTGGACATAAAGTTAAAAACCCCGGATCAACCAGATCGGCAGGGCTCAAAAGTTTTCCGCAGCAAAACCCATTTTTTCGCCTGCTAAATGAATCTGGATCGGGCCGACTTCACCGCCTGTTCCATAGCGTCCCAGGCGCTTTGAACTCCTGATTTTAGATCCTGCCAGGCGCCCTCTCCGGCCTCGCGCAATTCTGCCAACTTTTTTTCAGCCGCAATGTGTTTTTCCTCCAAATCTTCTATTTTTTTAAGATACTTAACGCGCGACTCAGCCTCCGCCCTATCGGCTTTGGCTTTCAGCTTGTCGATTTCAGCATTCCATTCATCCAACTTTTGGTGTAGTTTTTGAACATACGCATCTTTGTCGGTCATGATATCTCCTTTCAGAGGATTTCCCCTTTCGTATAGAGTGATTGTCAAAATAATATTCCAATTGGCCGAAGCGCCGGCAGGGGGTAAATTTTTATCGCCAATCTGAATACCCCCGTGATTCTAAGCGACAAGAGGTTGTTGTTGCTGAGATGGGCAAACGACGATACATCTTTGTGTTGACCACCATACTTAAACTATCAGGGGGGTAATTTGATAGTTACTGGTCAGTTCTGAACCAAGGGTCCGGTGGCCGTGCATCTTGACGACAAAAATTTATCCCCTACCTGCACCTCTTCATTCTGAGTTATTTCGAAACATTATTTTGACATCCGCTATAATCAACAGTAGTAGAAATATAGACCCCGTAGCTATCTGTTCCAATAGGGTCTATCTGGTATTTTGCATGTTTCGACACTTTATTGTGATGAATATCGGAATCCGGCAGCACACATTGACACCGGGGGCTGTCTAAACCTGTGTTGGGGTGTTTGCCGGGTTATTCGGTAAAATGGTATCGTTTGCGGGCTTCTTTTTCGATTTGATCCGTATCCAGCCCCAAATCCTTTCGGGGAGATATCACATGGAGGGTATGGTTACGACTGCGTTTGCCGGGATTTGTAGGCGCATAGACCCTCAGAATCAGGATGAAAGATGAATCTGAATACTCGGCGCAGCAGTCTTCGCGTCTAAATTCCTGTTTATTGCGCCTTAGCTCGCCCATCAATTGCCGGGTCACTTGTTCCAGGGTCAATGTGGCGAATTCACCAAATTTCCCGATTCCCAAAATCCGCGTCAAACCGGTATGACTATTTTCCCTATAACGCGTATCATGGCAAACAATCACATAGGGTGGATATAAAGTTTGGCCGTTGCTCGAAACAGCAGGTTCCACGGCGCGGTCCAGATTTTGGGCAAATTGGTCCGATTGCTCGGCAGACAAATTGTGTTGGGCCTTACAATAGGCAAAAAACACCGGTGGATCCACCAGACCAATTGAAATACAAGTACTGATTCGAGTCCGGGCCCCATATGGCGGCTTCATATAGGGCGGACAATAGCTCCGGATGATATCTTCGGTACGGACTTCATTTGCAATATGCCCACTGATGGTTTTCTTGCGGCGGTATGCCGCTTTTTTATAGGTCAGGACCTGTCTGGCGGCTTTGGAAAAAAAACCACTGTCTAAATTAATACTCGGCGCCAAACCATCCGGATACAAAAGGGTCGCATTGTCAAAACGCATCGTTGATCTGATCATGGCGCGAAATTTTGGCCCGCTCAGTCCTCGATACGTTTCATATTGCACGTTTTGCTCATCCACATCCTTGTAGACAAGTCCACCGGGAATGAAAATGGCCCCCTTATTATCAAATTTGCCGGTGGCGCCTTCCTCGTCGATTTCCGGCAGCCTATCCTCCATCTTTTGTCCGATCATTTTCCAAAGGGTGTCGATCCGTATGGAAATGATTTCCTTTACCAACTCATTTTCAATAATCAGCTTTTTGTCCAGCATACCCCGCTTGTTAACCTCCCAAAGAAACGCGATGTATTCATATCACGGTGACTTGCAAGAAGATCAGTTTGATCTCAAAAGGCTATTGCTCAAAAAGATTTGGGCAACAGCCCGTCAAGTAATGATTTATAAGTTTCAGACAATATGGTGACATCATCTGAGGCAGAATAAAATTGGTTGGCTTTGTGAACGGGATTTTAGCAGAAATTCAATCCTGTTGAAAGTATATGTTTCAATTGGCGGTCACGGTGGGCTTCGAAAGGCGATATGTTTTGATATGGTTGAATTCCGCCCCAGAATGATTAAGCTATTGATATTAATATGCCGGCCGGAACGGGAATGTTGTTTTTGACCGAGAGCAAAATACCTGGGTGGTTCAGCTCAAGAAAGAAAACCACGAACTGAAGACCTTCCTTGAAAACGGAGATGCTGAAAAATGCCTCCAGGAAATACAGTGTGTTGGTTTGGGCATTGAAATCGCCCAGCTCAGAGCCAATATTGAATATCTCTGAAGGTTTACAGGGAGCATAAATATCGAAGGGAATTGCAAGCAGGCTTGAATCCTTTTTTAGTTTTCAGCCCTTTGACAAGGAGCTCAAAGATGATTCGAATATCCAAGCAAACCCGATTAGAACCAGCGGACATTCTAAAACGGGCCTCTGATTTTTTTGGTGAAAAAGGTGAAAAGCTGAAGGAAAATGAACATAACCCATGCTGTATTTCATTTGAGGGTGCCGGTGGATATGTGGTTGTTTCGGTCGAAGACCAAGACAAACGAAGAATGGTGGATGTAGAAACCAGAGAACTCGAATATCAGGTGAAACGGTTTTTAGAATTGATTTAATGGTTTTTCCCGCACTCCCTCCACTTTGATTAAAAATCGATCGCTTAAACTCAAGGGCAACCATCTAAGCTCAAAATAAACGCTATGTTTCAGCATATCGCGGTATCTATCACGTAGTTATGATGATCGGATCCGTTGGTACCAGTGGTTGTGGAGTGGCATTTTTATTTTCATAAGAAACGCATAAAAACATAGACGTCCCCTAGATTAGATTTGTTATGAATTTAAATTCTTTTTGACCCTGCTTGGGCTTTTATCATATATTATTGGTATCCAAAAAGATTTTGCTGTCGACCGACAATCCATATGGAGAATGGGTTTTGTATCAGAAGCGGCGGGAGTAGTCGGGATTTGACCTGCCGGGGCAGCGGTGGTACCCATAACGGACGCTAAATTTGCATGATTTATTCAGTGAGCTTCGATCATGGAAAGGGGGGATTCGTATGTTTGAGGTCTTGATGACGGAAGCGCAGAAGAAATTGCGGCAAGACGTTCGGGATCTGGTCAAGTCTGTCCCCAGACAAATGATCCTGGACATGGATGCGGATAAAATCAGCTTTCCCAAGGAGTTTTTGCAGGAGGCCGGGCGGCGCAACCTCCTCGGCCTGCGGTTTCCCGTCAAATGGGGCGGCCGCGGACTGACATGGAACGAGGAACTTATCGCCATGGAGGAGATCAGCACCCTGGGCATTTGTTTCGGCTGTCAATACGCGCTGGTCTCCATCGTCGGCGAAACGTTGAACGTTTTTGGAACGGACGCCCAAAAAGAAAAGTACCTCAAGCCGACCTTGGCCGGGAAAACGTTTTGCGCCGAAGCCCTGACCGAACCCCGGGGCGGCAGCGACTTCTTCGGCGCCACCACCACGGCCCGCCGGGAGGGCGACAGCTATATTCTCAACGGGCAGAAACGGTTTGTGGTGGGGGCCGAAGGTGCGGATTACTTTGCCGTGTACGCCAAAACCGATCCGGAGGCACAACCGCAAGATTCCTTGAGCCTGCTCATCGTGGATCGCAGCGAAGGGGTCACGGTCAAACACGTCTACGGTCTACTGGGAGCCCGGGGAAACGGCACGGGCCGCCTGCTTTTCCGTGATGTGCGCGTGCCCGCCGAAAACCTGGTGGGCGAAGAAAACAGCGGGGGTAAAATCTTCTGGCAGATGATGATCCCTGAGCGCTTGACTTCAGGTATTACCAGTTCCCGGGCCATTCTGGCTCTGGCTGCGCGCTACGCCAACCGGCGAAAGGCTTTCGGTCAAACGATCCGCAATTTCCAGGGGGTCAGTTTCAAGATCGCGGACTGCATCACCAAGCTGGATGCGGTTACGGCCTTCGCCCACACGGTTGCCCGTATCGTACAGGAGGAGCTGGGCTCACGAAGCTATCGGCGCCGCCTGGTTTCCGAGGTCAAAAAATTTTCAACCCGAGCCCAGTGGGAGGTCCTCAACGACTGCATGCAAATCCTGGGCGGCATCGGCTATACCAATGCCCTGCCCGTCGAGCGCGAACTGCGCGGGGCCCGTTTGGCCACCATCTGGACCGGAACCACCGAAATCCAGAACATGATCATTCAGCACGAATACTTCAAGGAGCTGTTATCCAAGGGGATCGAAGGACGGGACATCTCGGCTGATGTGCCCCTAACCGAAGAAGAGTTGGCCGAAGAGATTATTTACGAGTAAACGTTTGAATCGCGGCTGGCCTGCGAGAATGACGATAGTCTCGCTTTTAGGGCAAACCGTCTCTGACCCGGGAGGTATAAAGCTCGGTGCGAAGATCGGCGAGAATCGGATTGCTCTCTTTAGCGGAAGCAATTGCCGTCGAATCGATTTCGGCGGTGTATATTCCTTCCCCTGATCCGGCCCGCACAACATCTTCACCATCGGGCCCGACGATACGACTGTTGCCGCAGTATATCAGATCACCCTCGGATCCGCAGCGGTTAACATAGGCCACAAAGACCTGACTTTCATAGGCAC
>JASFTQ010000287.1:0-6267 GCA_050053515.1 Desulfobacterales bacterium
AAGCAAAGCGGCCGACGAAAATTTACCCCCTGTTTGCACCGCGGGCAATCGGAACATTATTTTGACAATCACTATATTTGGGGGACAATCTGGCAACCTCTAGCGGCTTTCCGCCATTTGGCAGTCAAGAAATTTGGGATCAAAGACGGCGCCGACCAACATGCGCATATTGCTCACAGCAGCCACACTTGAGGCGGCGAGTTCTTCGCCCTGGTTTAGATAAACTTCTTCGACGTCGTAATCGCCTGCAGCTTTTGGTGTTAAACGCAGTACCTGGGAAGGAGCGACCTTGGACTGATCTCTGGCATGCCGAACAAAGGTCAGAAGCTTCGGGTGGGCTCCAATCCACAGAGCGCCGCTTGAATCTATTTCGATGTTGTCCACCCCGCTACCCAGTTTGATTTTTTCGCGCAGCACCAGCTTTGCGGAGCCTTGATCGCGATCATATAGGTGCAGGGCGCGCTCGGTGGTGGCGCTCACAAAAACAGTTTTTCCATCAGCACTCACGTTGATTCCATTGGCATAGCCGATGCCGGTGGCAGCCTCTTTAAAATGGTTTCCGTCAAAGAAGACGACATTAGATCTTCGCAGCTTTAAATACTCCTCCAGGGTTCGCATCACACCGGAGACATACCGGTGATCATTGGTGACATAGACGCTATTCGGCCCCACAGCCGCCAGGTCATTGGGTGAAACAAGCAAAGAACCGCTAAGCGTGCTGCGATGCGACAGCCCCCCATCTTTTATGTCGTATATCTCCACACTGTGCTTTCCGCCCTCATGGTTGACGACGAATATAACATCATAATCATCATCGACGAACAGGCTGATGCCATGGGGCCGAAAATCGTTTCCGGCATCAAGTGTCAGGTTGACAGGCTTTGGTTCGGCAGCGTTTAGGTCATAGGCATAAATTCCGCCGCGTCCGGCGCGGCCCTCAAGAACTGCCCGGCGGTCGTAAGCAGAAATGTAGGCAATCCCGGTTTGGGGGTGAATCGTAATATCCTCGGCGCCAATCGCCCCCGTGACCTGCTTGCATCTGCCGGTAAAATGGGGCTCGATGGTTTTAAACTGACCGGCCGACCAGAATAAATACACTCCCCACGCGACAATGATTACTCCGAGCACTGCACATAAATAAAGGAGTCGCTTTAGCATGGAACCTTTCCTGTGCTGTTGGATAGACGAAATGAATATGTCTGCTACATTCATATTTTCTGCCACCTATAACAACAAACATTTCACATAGCAACAGCACCCTGATAATTCACAATGCGATTTTTATTGACTTGGTCCAATTTTTGTCATTTAGTCAGCAAAGTTTTTTATTTGCCTCACTCTGCCGCTTTCCAATAGTTTCCCCAATTAATAAAAACACCTTGCTGATCTCCATATAGTTTCTGGGAGCATATATTTATGCCGGAGCAAATAAGTTTCAGACGAAATATGGGCTTGTTCATGGCGGTAATGATCGGCATCGGTGCCACCATGGGACCCGGAATTTTTGCCCTGCCGGGCGAACTGGCCCATATGATCGGTCCGGCGGGTGTTCTGGTGTATTTGGCGATGGGTTTTTTAACCGTATTCACCGCGTTAAATTACAGCGAGCTCAGCGCAGCCATACCGTTGGCCGGAGGCGGCTATTCATTTACCAGCAGAACGCTCAACAGGCCCGTGGCGTTTTTTACCGGCTGGTTTTTCTGGATCGGCAACACCCTCGCTTGTTCGATGTACGCCCTTATCTTTGCCCTGACCATCCGCGCCTACTTTTTGCCGGAAGCCGGTATTGCCTTCATTACCCTGATCACCACGGTCGTATTTACTACCATCAACTTCATGGGTATGAAGAAAGCCATTATCGTTATTACCGTAATGAATTTGGTGGAATTGGCGGTGCTGGTCGGAGTTGCCGCGCTGGGGATCACTGATTTTGAACCGCGCAATCTGGAGCCTTTGGCGCCAATGGGATGGCGGCCCTTTGTACCGGCGATGGCGCTCATCTATATCTCCTATGTCGGATTCGAGCTTATTTCGAATGCGGCCGAAGAGATCATTCACCCGGGAAAAAACATTCCGCGAGCGATTTTGATCACATTGGGTGCCAGTACGGCAATCTACGTCTTCGTGGTGGGCGTGATGATGGGCACCGTCAATTACACTGAACTTGCCGGGAGCGATATTCCCTTCATCTTCACTGCCGAGCGACTTTTCGGCGCCTGGGGACGCTGGGCCGGAATCATGGCAACCATAATGGCGAGTCTTTCCGCATTCAGTGTGACCTTGGGCGCCAGCGCCCGCATATTATACGCGCTGGGCCGCGATCAACACTTCCCTTATATATTTGCCCGCTTGCATCCGAAATTTCAAACGCCGCATATTGCTCTTTTTATTTGTGCCCTGATTGTGATTATCTTCAGCTCTTCCGGCATCGTGAAATTTGTGGCTTCTTTAAGTGATTTCGGCTACCTGATGGGACTCGGCATAATCAACTATTCGGTGATTCCATTGCACAAGCGAATGCCTAATTTGAGGCGTCCATTTCAAACCGTAATTTATCCCTGGATACCGATTCTGGGAGTTATTACTACCTGGATGTTCGTTCCTGCATTAGAATTAAGAAGTTTTGTCCTTGGCGGGATACTGACGTTGGTTGGAACCGGAATATATCTTTTCAGATCTGCCAACCGCGCTGAAATTGTCAAATTGGGAAAAGTTTTGGTAAAATCATTGAAATTGTTTTTATATAAATTAAGGAGAATGCGTATGCAAGTGCTCATCATCAGTGGAGAAAAACAGGGTCAAAATATAGCTGACCGATTGTTGGCCAAAGATGATTATCGGATGATGTTTCGCTCGGCGGAGCATCAGGTAACTTTCATTGAAGAAGACGCGGCGCTCTGTAAGGAACTTGAAAACCGCTACAATGTTCCCATTTACCAGGGAGACGGCACCAAAAAGGAATTACTGAGACAGGTAGGCATTGATAACATTGATGTTGTCATCGCTGCCTTTGAAGATGATGGCCGGAATGTCATTGCGGCCCTGCAGGCCAGACAACTAGAGATTGAAAAAGTCATCGCAATTGTCCAAAATCACGAATACACACAGCTGCTTGAGCAAAACAACGTCGTGGTGATAAACGCACCCTGGGCAACTGCGGCTATGGTTGAAAATATTCTGGACAACCCTGTCTTGGCGCAACTCTTCGAATTTGGCATAGGGGCAGCAAGTCTTTTGGAGGTAAGCGTACCTAAAAATGCGAGGGTAAAGGGAAATCCCATCCGAGAGATTGATATACCAAAAGGCTGCTTGATTGCCGCGATAATCAGGGAAAACCAATTTGTGGTTCCCCGCGGCGATACATATATCGAGGTTGACGATCGTGTAATTTTCATTGGTCCAGCCTCTGCCATAACAAAAGCTTTCGATATTTTTATGCTCAAGAAATAAAGTACAGCGGGCAACAGGACACAGCCTTTTCGCCCATCGTGTGCTGAGAAGAATATGATCTGGTTGCTATATTTGATGAATCAGCCTGCAACAAATCCATACCTGTGAGTTTTTTATGAATTAAAATCTACCTACCCTACCGTTAAGCCCTCCGCGGCAAGTCGCCGACACGCCAAAGCCTCTATGGCGACGGCGCGCCGTGGGGCACTCTGGCGAAGGACATTAATTCCCCGCCGCGACATTGTATCATGTAGTCCCCGCGATCCTATCCAGCGTCGGTGCCTGGTATAAAAACCCGGATTTTGAAAAACCTGGGAATAGGGAGAGTAAATCAGCACTTGCGAGGGGTTTGTGTAATTTTGTATATTTTTCAGATAGATATGACACGTATCGTTGACTGAATCTATAGAATGAGGTAAAATTATTAATAATAACGTTTTTGATTTGTCGCCGCCCAGGCGGTGTCCAAATAAATTGTTTTAACACCGGATGTAAAATCAATCGGGGCGCCTGGTGTTTGGGACGTCTGACACCCTAAAGAAGCGGCCCAGGTGTGTTGAGGAGATATAGAAGAATGTCAATTCACATAGTCGTAAAAAAGAAAATTATGGGAGAGCGCAAAAAATATAAATCCCTCGAGGAAATGCCGGATGGTCTGCGCCAGGCCTTTGAAAAATCGATTACCGACACTGACTCCGGAACGCAGGCGGACGATGAAATCACGATTGCAGTCAACGGAAAAGCTTACAATAACATTGCGGAGATGCCTCCGGATGTTCGAGCGTTATACACAAAGGCGATAAAAGCTCTCAGGAGCGGCAAAACGACTCGCGATCCGGTTTCGCTTTCAGGTGAAGGAAGGTCCTCAGGGAACATGCACAACAAGCCACTTCCTTATGCCGGCCCGGGATCAATAGAGCCGCAATCTTCTTTTTCGTCTCTGCCGCGCTGGATCGTTCTTGGGGGGGTATTACTCGCTGCATTCATGGGTTTGTACGTCATCATTCATGCCGTTTGGTAGAAATGACCTTGGGCAAAGATAAGATCCATGCGCAAGTATTTGAGGGGGGCTACTTGCGCTGGTGATTGAGTTTGGCGGCTATCGCCACCCACCCAATCTTTGAGCGTTTTTCCAAGATTTCCAGACCCGTCATTATCATTTTCTTTTCAATCCGCTGGGTATTTCCCACAAGCATTCCGGAACAGATGAAAACACCGCCGTTTTTTAAAACCCTGGGAATGTCATCCCATAGCTTGGCGATAATTTCCCTCAAAATGTTTGCTGCCACTAGATCATAGCGTGCTTCTATCTCATCTAGCAGATTTCCTGTTCTCACGTTGAATCTATGCGGTTTAATTTTGTTTGTCCGTAAATTCCGGCGGGCGATTTTAACGGCAGCTTCATTTTTATCGATACCGATACCCTTGCCTGTCCCAAGTCTGGCGGCTGCAACCGTCAGAATCCCGGATCCGGTTCCAACATCTAAAAATTGATCCCCCTTTTTCAGATAGCGCTCAATCATAAATATTTGCGTTGAATATTGATTTCTTACCCTCCCATGTGTTATAATCTACCAAAATTATAACAAATTCTCCCGATATTCGTAACAATCCAACCCAGCTCCTCCGCATTTTTTTGATCAACCCCAAATGGTTGGCAGTTATTAGGTGCCAACCCATTGATCCATTTGTGGGTATGAAATTGGTTGGAGTTAAAGGAGACATCCCATGACCCGAAAAATGGTAACGCTATTTGCAGGTTTCATCCTTATCGCATCGTCAATCAGTGCATACGGCCTGTCAATGAGAGCCAAAACTGAAGATGGCAGAACTGTAATCCTGAACGCCGATGGAACGTGGAAGTTTGCTGAAAAAAAAGATGTTGCAAAAAAGGCCTTTGGCAAGCCGCCCGGCGCAAACAAAACGGTTTCCGATCCCAGGGGTTTCGTAGAGCTGTGGTACACCCCTTCTAAGTGGATCGTTTATCCCAAACCGGAAAGATTATCCCCCGATGCATCGTTTGCCCTCATACACCAAACAAAAGATGCCTATGTCATCGGGATTGTAGAGAGAATCTCAATGCCGCTGGAAACCTTAAAAAGCATTGCTGTCGAAAATGCCAAAAATGTGGCAGCCGATGCCAAGGTGGTGCTGGATGAGGAGCGGCAAATTAATGGCGTAAATGCAGCAGTAATGGACATTGAAGGAACCATCGACGGCATACCTTTCCGGTATCACAGCTACTACTGGACAGGCAAAGAGGGCAGCATTCAGGTAATCACGTATACTTCACAGAATTTGTTTCAAGAATACCATGCTGATTTTGACGAGTTGCTGAGCGGAATCGTGTTGAACCGATAAAGGAAGTCGGGCAACCACCCGCAACGATCTGACCAATATTGTTTACTCCCCCCGAAGCCTTTAAAAATAATAACACCGCCACCGGTCTGGGTCCAATTTTACAGACAGTATAAGCATATTTGTGTTTTATCACTCCGAAATTTTAGAACCCCTTTTGAATCCCCATGTAATCACCTGATAAAAATATCGGCCGGCATCCGCCCTCTGTATTATCCATGCGGTTGCAGCAAATTGATACGGATAAAGTTTTCCAACCACTCAGATTGAAGCGTACCCTGCAGCAAGCTGCAGGGAATCTTCCCCGAGAGGAATTCTATCTATTTTCTGATTCGCTCGCTAACCCCGCAGCAAGCTGCGGGGAATGCGCTCACTTTCACGGTTCAAGATCCAAAAAGCAAATACGCAAAGTCAGCCCACTTCGTATCGGTCGAATTTAAAAGATTGGGCATTAGTCGC
>JASFTQ010000288.1:0-6266 GCA_050053515.1 Desulfobacterales bacterium
ACAAAGACGGATAGAGGCAGAATTAAAAGAAGCCTATGATATCATCAACAAGAGCCCGGCTGTGGTATTCCTCTGGAAAAATCAGAAGGGCTGGCCGGTTGAATTTGTATCCGATAATGTGGAAGCATTATTTGGTTATACTTCCGAAGAATTTATTTCCGGTGCATTTCCCTATAGTGAGACAGTCCATCCGGATGACTTGGACCGAGTGGCCGAAGACTTTGCTAGTTACAGTGCGGCAAAAGGCAAAAAGCGATTTTCCCATATCCCTTACCGGATTGTCCGTAAAGACGGAGAGGTGAAATGGGTCGATAATCGCACATATGTCAGAGGAGATGATTATGGGAATATCACACATTATCAGGGAATCGTTCTCGATGTCACTGCCAGCAGAGAAGCCGAAGAAGCGCTCAAGGAATCAGAGGAAAAATTCAGAAATCTGGCAGAGCAATCGCCCAACATGATCTTTATTAGTAAGCAGGGTAATGTGGTTTATGCAAACAAACGCTGTGAAGAGGTGCTCGGCTATAAAAGAGAGCAATTTTATCGGCCTGATTTTGGTTTTTTTTCATTGATCGCACCGGAATCCAGGGAAACAATAAAAACGATTCTGAAGGAACATATGGCCGGAAAGGAGGTCGAACCGTACGAATATTCAATTATTGACAAAGATGGGAAAAGGATCGATGCAATTAATACAACCAAATGGATAGACTACGGTGGTGACCGAGCCCTCCTCGGAATTGTAACTGATATTTCAGAAAGAAAACAGCTGGAGCGGGAGCGGGAAGGTCTGATCGCCGAGTTAGAGGCGAAGAACGCGGAGTTGGAGCGGTTTACCTATACCGTCTCCCATGATCTCAAAAGCCCACTGATCACCATCAGGGGATTCCTTGGCCTGCTGGAAAGTGACATTGCCAGAGGGGACACCGAAAAGTTGAAGATCGACATGAAGCGTATTTCGAATGCAACGGATCAAATGAAGGCATTGTTGGATGAGTTATTGGAGCTTTCTCGGGTCGGTCGCTTGATTAGCCCCCCTGAAGAGATATCATTGGAGCATCTGGCGCGCGATACGATGGAATCTCTCTCAGGGATCATTAATAACAAAGGCGTAACAGTTCATATCTCCCCGGACCTGCCGGTTATTTGTGGGGATCGGATGCGCTTGGCGGAAGTATATCAAAACATGATGGAAAATGCCGTCAAGTTTATGGGTGATCAACCAAAGCCTCACATTCAGATCGGTGCCCGGCAGGATAGGGGAGAAACGGTCTTTTACGTTAAAGACAATGGAATGGGGATCGATTCCCGATATCAAAAGAAAATTTTTGGTCTCTTTGAAAAATTAGATTCCGAAGTGGAGGGAACCGGCGTGGGATTGGCTTTGTCCCAGCGGATCATCGAGCTGCATGGCGGCCGCATCTGGGTTGAGTCTGAAGGCCTTGGCAAAGGCAGTACTTTTTGTTTTACCTTACCGGTAGAAAGCCAAAGACGCTGACATCAGGGAGGAAAGGATGCGTGGAGAACCATTGGTGATATTGTTGGTTGAAGATAATCCGGATCATACCGAATTGATTAAACGCACCTTGGCAGATCACAGGATTCTTAACAAAATCCAGCATGTTTCCGATGGAGAGGAAGCATTGGATTATATGTTTCGGCGGGGACAATACGCGGACCCTGAGTCCAGTCCGCGACCGCATTTGGTATTACTGGACTTGCGTATCCCTAAGATCGATGGATTGGAAGTGCTCACAGAAATCAAGAATTCCGATATTCTGAAGAAAATACCGGTTGTAATTCTGACATCATCAGAAGCCAATAGTGATATCAAAGCGGCCTATAAAAGCAGCGCCAACAGTTATCTGGTCAAACCGATGGCATTTGATAATTTCAGACAACTGATGGATGATCTGGGATTTTACTGGCTGGCCTGGAACCGTCACCCCCTTTTTAATAAGAATAACAAATAATTAAAAATATAGCATTGACGTAGTGATTGTAGAGGTACTCATGAGTGATCAGCCCATTCATATTTTATTGGTCGAAGACGACAGCGCCCATACCGAGCTCATATCTCGCGCTTTTGAGGATAGCCCGAAAGCGTTCCTTTTAGCCGTTGCCGCAACACTCAAAGACGCCAGGTCTTATCTGGCGGCGTCCAACCCTGATCTTGTGATAGTGGATTTCCTTTTGCCCGATGGCAAGGGGACGGACCTTTTAGCCGTTAAGAAAAAAACCGCTCCCTATCCGATCGTTATGATGACCGCTTACGGTAATCAAAACCTGGCCGTGGAAGCCATGAAGGCGGGAGCCCTTGACTATGTGGTCAAATCTGAGGGCATCTTTGCCGATATGCCGCACATCGCCGCACGGGCGCTACGTGAATGGAACCATATTACTCAGCGCAAGCAGGCAGAAAAAGCGCTAAAGGAGCACGAAGCCCTGCTCAGAGCCGTAATGGCCGCATCGCCTGTCGGAATCTGCCTGGAGCTCGACCAGGCGATTAGGTGGCATAATGACGGCCTGCCACGCATACTCGGATTTACAAATGGTTCTCTGATAGGGAAAAAATTCAGAGATTTCTACCCGGATGATGATGAATTCAAACGTACAGAGAGTCGGCTGTTCTCCGAAATCCGTGTTCAAGGAATCGGTAAGGCTGAAACCAAATGGGTGAAAGAAAACGGCGAAACCATTGATTGCTACCTTCAATCAACATTGCTTGATCACTCCAACGCTTCAAGCGGCATGATTATGACCATTACGGACGTTTCCGAGAAAAACAAACTCCAGCAACGCCTGATTGAGGCCCAGAAGATGGAGGCTGTCGGAACCCTTGCCGGTGGCATCGCCCACGATTTCAACAACATTTTGGCGGCTGTTATGGGCAATGCTGAAATGGGCCTGCTGGAGGAAGTGAGCGATTCTGCCAAGCACAACCTGGATCAAATTTTAAAAGCAACCCATCGTGCCAAAAACCTGGTAAAACAAATACTCACCTACAGCCGCAAATCCGAACCCGTCAAAAAACCATTTCGAATCGGTCCTATTGTCCACGAAACCCTTAAATTGATCCGCGCCACGATTCCGGCAACAATTGAGATACAACCGGATCTGGAAGAGTGCACAGGGGTAATCCAAGCCGATCCGACACAAATCAATCAAATACTGCTAAATTTGTGTGCCAATTCCGCCCAGGCAATGGAGGAAAAAGGCGGTATGCTGGCGGTGAGGCTTATGGATTTGAATCTTGATTCCGAAAATGCAGGCCTCTACCCCGGGGCGAATCCAGGCGCCTATGTCAAGCTGATCGTCACAGACGCCGGCACCGGAATTGCTCCTGACAATTTGGAGCGGATATTCGATCCCTATTTTACCACCAAAGAGGCGGGCAAGGGCACCGGTATGGGGTTGGCTGTGGCTTATGGGATAATAAAAAGTCATGGCGGCCACATAAAAGTCTACAGTGAATTGGGCAAAGGCACGACCTTTGAGGTGCTTTTCCCACGAATCATAAGCGAAACGGTAACGGTTGACGAAAAGATCGATACCCCGCCCATGGGTAACGAAAAAATCCTGTTTGTCGATGATGAAGATTTTCTGGTGGACCTGGCAAAACGAATGTTGGAAAAATTGGGCTACCAGGTTGTTGTCAAGCAGAGTCCGATCGAAGCGCTTGAAGTTTTTAAGGATCAACCGGATAAATTCGATATCGTGATCTCTGACATGACCATGCCGGGATTAACCGGTCTGGAGTTGGCTCAAAAGTTAATGGCGATCCGTTCTGACATTCCCTTTATACTATGTACCGGATATAACGAGCGCGTTAGTGAAGAAAATGTAAAAGACTTTGGAATTAAGGAATTTCTTATGAAGCCCCTGGAATTTAAAGTCCTGGCTAAAACGATAAGGAGGGCTTTGGAAAAATAAAATTTGGTAAGGTTTTATAGAAAAGCAGCTTTATGGTATAATAATAGGAATTCCGCCGAGTAAAGACAAAATATTAAACGTCATTTAGATAAGGGGTCGGGGTGTTTTTTTCACGACAAGATGATCGCCCCGCTGCTTCCAAGGGACAGAGGGCGATTGCCGCCGAGAAAGGCAAAACACGGCGTCGGTTCTTGTTGGCGTGACCGTTTTAAATGGCCGGCGGCAAAATGCAAGGCCGTTGCCGCTGTCAGGCTGGGCAGGCAACAACCCGGCATCTAGCCGTGAAAAAAATACCCCGACCCCTGATTTAGATAGGTTAAGCATGGCCGGCAACAACTACCGTTATCAGCAAAAGCTGCAGCCTGAACAAAAACAAAAGCTCTACAAACGTCATCGACAGGGGGCATTTGTCCGATCGGGCGCCAGCTTGTTCATGTGGCTGTGTGCCTTTACTACCTTTCTCGTTGGCATGATCCAAATAAATCACCTACTCGGCGTCAGCTTTTCAATAGTCTATTTAATCCTGATCAATCCACCCACCTTATGGGTTCTTAAAAAGATTTCACGACAACGGGTTTACGAGTATTTCTCAATTTTTATCAATTTCCTCGAAATTGTCGGCTACACAGCCGTTATTTACTTCTTAGGAGGGATCAATGCCTTGTATTTGAGCCCGATTTATGCGGCGCTGATTACCTATGTCGGCACTGTCGGACCCCCGAGGTTACCATTTATCATAGCGGGTATCTGCGCAGCCACATTGAGTGTTTCAGCAGTCATGGAATACGTCGGCCTCATTCCTCATCAGGATCCTTTCTGGAAATACCAGCCCCCGGGACTCAGTCAAATAGGGATTATCCTGACGAACATCTGCCTGCTTTTTGTGGTGGCATTCATTACCTCTTATACGGGTAACATTCTAAGAAAAAATAAAAAAAGACTTCGTGAACAAAATTTAGAGTTGGATCACTCCCGCTCAGAACTGAAATCTGCCGCCGAAACTTTAGAGAGAAAAAATATCGAACTTCAAATGACAGCAAACCGTGCCCAGGAAAGCGATCGCATGAAATCCGAATTTTTGGCCAACATGAGTCATGAATTCAGAACACCATTGAACCACATCATCGGTTTCACAGAAGTCGTCGCGGATAAAAAGTTTGGCAACCTGAACGAGGACCAAGTGAAATATATGAACAATGTCCTTCAGAGCGGTCGACATCTTCTTTCTCTGGTCAATGACATTTTAGATCTTTCCAAAGTGGAATCGGGAAAGTTGAAGCTGGAGCTCTCGACGTTTAATCTAAGATTGCTTTTGGAAAATAGTCTTACGATGATAAAAGAGAAAGCCTCAAAGCACGGCATATCACTATCCATCGACCGTAACGGCATCCCTGAAACAATAAGGGCTGATGAGCGAAAGCTCAAACAGGTGATGTACAATCTACTGTCGAATGCGGCCAAGTTCACGCCCGATGGCGGCTCTATTAAAATTACCGCCAAAATACTTTCGGATTCCCAAATGAAACGCTCAAAATCGATGGGAGGGGAAACATCCAACATCCAAAATCTAAAATCCAACGTCGAAATTAGGGTGTCCGACACGGGTATCGGAATCAAAAAAGAGAATCTAGAACACATTTTTAAACCGTTTGAACAGGTCGATAACACCGCCAGCCGCAAATACCAGGGAACCGGTCTGGGTCTTTCATTGACTAAAAAATTAGTAGAGCTTCATGGTGGAAAAATCTGGGCCGAAAGCGACGGCGAGGGAAAAGGCAGCGTATTACATTTTATAATTCCGGCGAATTTATAAGCGTTCTTTCCGGCCCCCCATGAGGCTTACGGGTTCCGTTTGGCAACGAGGCTCGGTCTCAAAATGAGATCTTGAAAACACTTCTCATAGGATAAATTAAACACATGCATCAATTGGAAATACAAGATAACCTTTTTTGGCGTTGTTGCATTATTACAGCATATCTATATGCAGGCGGTTGCAGAGTTTACGGCAGCCTTCATACTGACCATCAACACGATCTAGTTAAGAAAAGGTGGCAGACATGACATTGCCAGCATCCAAGATTACCTGCCCGGCTGCGTGCAAGACGTAATTTTTCGGGCCGACGGGGAATTTTTTTGTTGGCAAAGCGTACAGGCAAGCCTTGAAGCCGGCTTTAAATTTATCTTTGCCAATAAAGGCAGTAGCCCGGTTTTTGACCCCAACCAGTGGTATCGCCCCTGGAAACGTAAGCCGTTGTACTATAACAGCTGTATCAATCAACCCTGTGGCCGGGGCCAAGCGTGCCGCTTTTTAGCGATGCGCATTCCCAAAG
>JASFTQ010000289.1:0-6234 GCA_050053515.1 Desulfobacterales bacterium
TTGTGACGTGATAATGCCTTTGGGGGGGTAATCATCCGAGACGCTGGAGGGGTAAAGAGAAAAAATGGGCGCTCCTTGATTGAGCTGACCGTATATGCAAGCGACGGTTGCCATCCCTGAGAAAACTGGGCTTCTCAAATCCTGTTCTGTATCTGATCTATCACGCCGGAAAGCCAATTTGGGCTGCTGTTCTGTGATGTTGGCGATATCAAACCACCAAAACCAGTGAAATCCGCTGCCCTAAAGGGCGGGGCTTTCCGGAAAGGAATATCCGCCTGTCAGCTAACTCAGGGACCGGGGCAATTTTTGCGACGACAAGATGCCGGTTTGTCGCCTGCTCGACCGGGCGACGGCAACTGCCTTACATTTTAGCATCAAACCGGTCATAATCTATGGCAGAGGAATGAAAAATGAAATGTCCGAATTGCCAGTCAGATAATCGCGACGGCGTAAAGTTTTGTGAAGAATGTGGTGCCAAATTTGAACGCGAATGTCCTGATTGCGAAGCCAATATTCCCATAGGTAAGAAGTTTTGCGGGGAATGCGGCTGCAGACTCCCCGATTCGTCCGAATCGCCGAGCATCAATTATGAAAAACCCCATTCATACACGCCCAAGTACCTGGTGGATAAGATTCTTACCGATCGTAGCTCCATCGAAGGTGAACGAAAGCTGGTAACGGTCTTTTTCGCCGATGTTGCTAAATATACCTCCATAGCCGAAAAACTGGATGCTGAAGACGTTCATCAAATTATGGATGACTGCTTCAAGATTCTGATGGATGAGATTCACAAATACGAAGGTACGATTAATCAGTTTACCGGAGACGGGATAATGGCTCTCTTCGGCGCGCCGGTTGCCTGTGAAGATCACGCCCAGAGAGCGTGCTACGCCGCCTTATCCATTCAAAACGGTTTGAAAGCTTACGCTGTGCGCCTGAAACAGGATTATGGCATCGTTTTTAAAATGCGAATCGGGTTAAACACCGGCCAGGTCGTGGTTGGCAGTATCGGTGACGACCTGCGCATGGACTATACGGCCATCTCGGATACCACCAATATTGCATCTCACTTGCAACAAATTGCAAAACCCGGTGAAATCTTAATCAGTGATAAAACCTACCGCCATATAAAAGGCTATTTCGAATGTAATTGGCTCGGCGAGGAAAGGCTCAAAAACAGAAAAAAACCGGTAAAATACTGTAAACTGCAGCATGAAGGCGTGAAACGTTCGAGACTTGAAGTGGAGGTGGAAGAAAGAGCGTTAACGCCGTTTGTTGACCGCGAAGAAGAGCTGGACATGATGTTGCATCTCTTCGACCGGGTGAAGGAAAAAGAAGGCCAGGTGATCTGCATCGTCGGGGAAGCCGGTGAGGGGAAAACCCGGCTGATCTATGAATTTAAAAAACAAATCTCGTCATATGCGGTAAAGTACCTTGAAAGCCAGTGCATCTCTTATGGCAAACATGTTCCCTACTATCCTGTGGTGGAGATGCTGCGCAAAAGCTTTGACATAAAGGAATCCGACGGCCGGGATAAAGTGCGGATGGCGCTGACACAGAAAATAAAGCAACTGGATAAAAAATTGTTGGGATCGGTACCCATCCTTTTCAGACTGCTAGCTCTCGAAACCGATGCACAGGCTTCCTCGGTTATCAGTGATCCTGAGCAGGCCAAAGAGATGACATTTGAAACGCTGCGGTTATTGATTTTATCGGAGAGCCAGGTTAAACCCATGGTCGTGGTTTTCGAAAACCTGCAGTGGATGGACAGCACATCCGAAGAATTTATTTCCTACCTTGTGGAAAGCATTGCTAATTTTCCGGTTTTTCTGATTTTAACCTATCGGGTCGGGTATACCAATCCTTTTGGCTCGAGGTCGTATCTCAGGCAGATCTCTCTCAGCCGTTTTTCTGAAAAGCAATCCAATCAGATTATCCAGGCCCTCATCCCCAAACACCGCCTGCCCCACAACTTTTCCCGGCTGATTTTGAACAAAGCCGAAGGAAACCCTCTATACCTGGAGGAAATATTGAAATCCTTAAAAGAGAGAAACATTATTATTAAGGATTCAAGCGGTCACAGGTTGGCAAAGAATACCAAAGAAATCGAAATCCCTGAAACGATTCAGGAAATTGTTTTGGCAAGGGTCGACCGGTTGAAAGAACCTTCCAAAAGGACCATTCAGGCGGCCGCGGTAATCGGACGAGAATTTACCCTGAGGCTGTTGGCCAGGCAAGAGGAGTTGGAACGCCAACTCAAACGCTACATGAAAGAACTTAAAAAATTGGAATTGGTACGCGAAAAAAGCCTTTTCCCGGAAATCGAGTATATGTTCAAACATGCCGTCACTAAAGATGTTATCTACAGCAGCCTGCTGCTGAAACATCGAAAAAAGCTGCACCGAACAATTGCCGAGTCTATCGTGAGCTTATATGAAAATAATACCGATGATTACCTGGAGATGCTGGCCTTTCATTACCTCCATTCCGACGTTAGGGAAAAATCGATCACCTATCTCATCAAGGCAGGCGAAAAAGCAAAATCCATCTATGCCAATGCCGAAGCCATTCAATATTTTCAAAAAGCATTGGAAGTCATGGCCAAACACGACGGCACGCGGGACCAGGACAGGAAGAAGACCCATCGCAACTTGGCTGATTTGTATGATCTTATCGGGGATTATCCCCAGGCAGTTCAGCACTACACGGAGGAAATGAAATTTGTATCGTCTGTGCTGGAGAAAACTGAAGTTCTGCGAAGAATCGGTATGATCTGGGAAAAAAAGGGAGATTTAACCGAGGCTTTGAAATTTTATACCGACGCCCTGGCACTCATTAATCAAACAGAATACCCCCTTGAAGCCGGCCGTATTTATACCAACATCGGTTGGCTCCACAACCGCAATGGTGATTACGACAAAGCCATGGATTTCTGCACCAGAGCATTGGAGATTTTCAGAAGCGAAAAAAGCGATTATGAAACCGCCCTGGCACTGAACAATCTGGCGGTAATCCATGAATTTCGGGGCCAATGGAATACGGCCAGAAAATATAACGAGGAAGGCATCGATCTGATGGAAAAATTGGGAGATCAACGCAAGCTGGGGTCTTTCTATATCTCCCTGGGGCTGCTGGACTGGAAAAGGGGCAAATTGGATAAGTCGAAAAATTATTTTGAAAAAAGTGCAATGCTGATGGAAGCAACCGGCAACACCCTGGGGATTGCCAGCTCGTATCTGAATCTTGGACGGGTTTATACTTCTGAAGGCCGGTTAAGCAGGGCCTTTACCTATCTGGAAAAAAGTTTGCATATATTGCAAAAAATGGGAATCAAATCCAAGCTCTGTCAGAACTACACGGCCTTGGCCGAGGCCTGTGTGAAAAAAAACGATTTGAAATCGGCCAGAGATTGGTGTGACAGAGCTATGGAAATTGCACTCGAGGCCCCCTATCCTTTTGATCAAGGCCGGATTAACTCCATATTGGGCCAGATAAAAACCAAGGAAAACGGCAAGGCGGAGGAGCATTTTTTAAAGAGCCTTGAAATCTTCAAACCCCTGGGGCGAAAATATGAAATGGCCCTGGTCATGGAACATTTGGGCAGGTTAAAAATCAGGAAAGGTCAAAAAACGGCCGGCCGCCAATACATCAGGGAGGCTGAGCGAATTTTCAGAGAGTTCGGCGTTGAGGGGTATTGATGAGGTAAAATACGGGGCAATGCTCGGGGTCTGTAAGTTGTTTTTATTCATTGTAATAGCGCTAAAAATCGGGTTGCGGGTTGCGAGTTAAAAAAGGAAATAATTGAAGCCTACCCTGCAGCAAGCTGCAGGGAATCTTCCCCGAGAGGAATTATATCTATTTTCTGATTCGCTCGCTAACCCCGCAGTCCGCCATAGTTCTTTGGCGGACGGGGAATGCGCTCACTATCGCGGTTCAAATTATAACGCGTGACTCGGAACACGCAACACAATCAAATTCCTTTTGCTGACAACCCAAGATTCCAGAATGCCGGCATTCCGATTAAGCTCTGAAGATTTACTTTCCTGCTCCCCGGGCAAGCATTCTGCCGATGAGGATCCTGAGAACCTCTGATGTCCCTTCAACGATCTGTAAAATCTTCATCCCCTTATAATAACGTGACACGGGGTATTCTTCCATAAATCCGTAGCCGCCATGAATCTGAAAAGCATCACTGGCGACTTTTTCCACCATCTCGGATGCATAAAGCTTGGCAACCGAAGCCTCGAAGGAATGTTTTCTGCCCTTGTCCTTCAGCCAAGCGGCCTTGATATATTGATTGCGGGCGAGCTCTATGGCAACGGCCATATCCGCCAATTTGAACTGAACCGACTGGAAATCAAATATGGGCCGGCCGAATTGGCGCCTCCCCTGGGCATGGCGCAGGGCCTCATTCAAACAGGCCTGGGCCATACCGACTGCCATGGCCGCAAGGCTGATGCGGCCCGTTTCCAAAACAGCCAGATGCTGGGCAAACCCGCGACTGGGATCACCCAATAAGTTGTCTCTGGGGATCTGGCAGTCGGATAAAACAACTTCGTGGGTGGCGGAGGCCTGCCAGCCCATTTTGCGATATTTTTTTCCCAGTTTAAAACCAGGGGCATCCTTTGGAACGATAAAGGTCGATATGGTACCGCCGGTATCTGTGCCTTCGACCCGGGCAGCAACGATGACCAGTGAAGCATTGTCCAGCCCGATATTGGTGATAAATTGCTTGGTGCCGTTTAGCACCCAATTATTTCCCGCCAATACGGCGGTGGTTGTCAGAGAAGCGGCATCGGAGCCTGCCTCCGGTTCCGTCAAACCAAAGGCCCCGATCTTCTCACCGGCAGCAATAGGCACGAGCCATTTTTGTTTTTGATCCTCCGTCCCAAAAACATAAAGCTCCTGGGCCACGACACTCGAGGTGACATCCAACAGGGCACCCACAGTGACATCGGCCCTGGACAATTCCTCGATGGCCAGATGCAGGCTGACCCAGTCACCCCCCATGCCGCCGTACTTCTCCGGAAATGGAATCCCCATGATCCCGAGTTCCGCCATCTTTGCGATAATATCATAGGGATATCCTCCAGTCCGTTCCATTTCTTCGGCCCTGGGGGCGATCTCCTTCTGGGCGAAATTCCGAACCTCATCACGAATCATTTTCTGTTCCCTGGTGAGATCAAAATCCATGGCCTCCTCCTATGCGAATAAAAAGGACGACTAGAACACAAGCGCTTTTTTTTCTGCGCGGTGTAAAATTTTTAAGTCACCGTAGCGAGGCTGACGACAATTGTCAATGACGCCGGGAAATGCCGTGATTGAAGCGGATTAAGGTTGTTGTATCTACTGAAAGGAATGGATTTCATTCACAAAATAAATTTCACTTGACAACAAGGAGTTATTTCTACTAAAAAGGTCGGGAAATTTCAGTTGTGCACGTTTCAGCGTCATCATCGCTGTAGAACCCCATAAATATTGATCTCCTTCTGATCAAATCCATCAGGTCTTTTCCCACCACCCTGGTAGTTTGATTTTTTGGGCTAG
This sequence comes from Desulfobacterales bacterium, assembly GCA_050053515.1. Taxonomy (GTDB): domain Bacteria; phylum Desulfobacterota; class Desulfobacteria; order Desulfobacterales. The sequence goes on from JASFTQ010000289.1 coordinate 5,548, forward strand.
AACGGAAAATTGTGTCGATGCTGCGGCAGACAATGCGCATGCATGGCAGATAAACTTATATAAATCAAACTTTATGGCTGAATTTGAAATAATGCACGCTCGGAATCCCGTCTCGTTTCAAATAGATTTAAACGCCTCTGACGATACCTAGCAATTTTTATTATTCCTTGAAGTTACCAGAGCAAGATCGCATATGCTGTTGCGTTCCTTAAAAACTGTGAAGCTATCTGGAGGGCGAGGGGCATTGACATGAACGAATCCATCAAAACCTTTCCACAGATTCTGTTGGATAACGCCGAAAAATACGGTCGCAACAAAATCGCCATGCGTGAGAAGGATTACGGCATCTGGCAGTCTTATTCCTGGCAGGATTATCTCGACCAGGTCAAGGATTTCGCCATGGGACTGGCCTCTCTGGGTTTCAAGAGAGGTGATGTGATGGCCGTCATTGGCGACAACCGGCCCGAGCTTTACTGGGGTATGGCGGCCGCTCAGTGTCTGGGCGGTGTTCCGGTTCCCCTTTATCAGGATGCCATTGAACAGGAGCTTCAGTATATTCTGGATCATTCGGAGGCCAAATTCGCCCTGGCCGAGGACCAGGAGCAGTCCGACAAACTCCTCGCCTTAAAAAAGGAAATCCCCAGGCTCGAGTACATTTTCTACGAGGACCCCAAGGGCATGCGCAAT
>JASFTQ010000290.1:0-6215 GCA_050053515.1 Desulfobacterales bacterium
AACGAGCGCCATTACGGTGCCCTGCAGGGTCTCGACAAGGCTGAGACGGCTCGCAAACATGGCACACAACAGGTTCATATATGGCGCCGCAGCTATCAGGTTCGGCCGCCGGCTCTTACGCCTGACGATCCGCGCTATCCCGGCAACGATCCCCGTTATGCCGACCTGCGCCCCGAAGAGATTCCCCTGACGGAATGTTTGAAGGACACGGTCCAGCGTTTTCTCCCCTATTGGCACGAAGCCATCTCGCCGGCTGTCAAGGACGGCAAACGTGTGCTCGTATCGGCCCATGGCAATAGTTTACGGGCCTTGATCAAGTATTTAGATAACATCCCGGATGAGGAAATTTTACACCTCAATATTCCAACAGGCATCCCCTTGGTCTATGAATTGGAGGATGATTTATCTCCGATCCGCAACTATTACCTCGGTGATCCTGAAAAGATCAACAAAGCAACCCAAACAGTGGCAAATCAGCTTGAGCAAGAAATTTAGCAAACTATTGATAACGTTTACTCACACAGAAGTGGGTATCCGCATCGCACGTTGGAATCTGCCGTTACCACAGACATCAATAGAATACTGACCACATGAACATCGGCCAGACCCAAACTTTAGGCATTTGCAATTTTAGACATTTCTTTAGGGTTGGGAGGTGAAACATGGCGACTACTCGCATCGGTTTGATGGGTTTTGGGAGGATTGGAAGGAATCTTTTTCGGATTCTGTACAATCGTGAAGATATTCATTTAGCGGCGATCAGTGATATTGCCGATCACCGGGCACTCGAATATTTGTTGCGTTTTGACACGATCCTGGGCCCCTTTCCCGACGAGGTGAGTATTCGGGAGGGCAATCTATATGTGGTGGGACGCCAGATCCCCATGCTTTCCGGCAAAGAACCGGGCGATGTATCCTGGGCAGACCTGGGAATAGATGTGGTTATCGAGGCCACCGCTGTGCATCGCACCCGCGAGGAACTCAATCGCCATCTCGAACGTGGCGCCAAACGGGTCATTTTGTGTGTGCCTCAAAAGACGCCGCCTGACATTACTGTCGTCATGGGAGTCAATGACAACCAGCTAAAACCGGAACACAGAATCGTTTCCAACGGCTCGTGTACCGCCCATTGCGCGGCGCCGGTCATAAAAATTCTGCATGAAGCCTTCGGCATTGAAAGGGCTTTTTTAAGTACGGTCCACGCCTACACGAACCAACAAAGGCTGGCGGATGTTCCGACCGAGGACAAACGACAGGGTCGAGCTGCTGCTGAAAATATTATTCCGCAAGAGACCAATGCCGCCCAGGTTGTCAGCGAACTAATTCCTGAACTGGCCGGCCGGATAACAGCCGGCTCAATGAATGTTCCGGTACCCAATGGCTCTGTCGTGGATCTTGTCTGCTGGCACCGGAAACCGGTGACAAGGGTGGCAATCAACGAGGTCATACGGACCGCCGCTGCCAGCCATTGGAAGAAAATCCTTCAATATGAGGATGACCCGATTGTCTCCACTGATATTATTCGCTGTCCCTACTCCAGCACTTTTGATGCCCAGGCGACCATGATTCTGGGAAACAACGTGTCAAAGACGCTGGCATGGTACGACAATGGTTGGGGCTATGCCCATCGTGTAGTGGACCTCATTGAAAAAATCATCCAAATTGAAAAGGAGGCAGCATGATGGCTATTCAAGTGGGTATCAACGGCTTTGGGCGAATCGGCCGGAGTGTCTTCCGTATCCTCAGCGACCGCAATGACATTAAGGTGGTTGCCATAAACGATCTCTTTGAAAATGAACAGCTGGCATATCTTCTTAAGTATGACACGGTAATGGGCATTTTACCAAAGAAAGTCAAAATCGAGGGCGATGCCATGCACGTCAACGGCGACAAAGTCGCAATGACCGCGCATCGTGATCCGTCTGAAATACCATGGAAAGAGTTGGGGGTGCAAATCGTCATCGAATCGACCGGGGTCTTCCGCCATCGGCAACCTCTGGAAAAACATTTTGTTGCCGGCGCCCAAAAAGTCGTGCTTACCGTTCCGGCCAAGGACGAAATTGATGCCACCATTGTACTTGGCGTAAACGACCAGGAGCTTAAACCCGAGCACCGAATTGTCTCCAATGCTTCCTGTACCACCAATTGTCTGGCACCGATTGCCAAGATCCTTGATGAGGCCTTCGGAATCGAGGAGGGATTTATAACCACGGTACACGCCTATACCAATGATCAGCGCCTGGCGGACGTTCCTCACAAAGACTTGCGACGGAGTCGGGCTGCCGGAGCGAACATCATTCCGACCACCACCGGTGCGGCCAAAGCTGTCGGTAAGGTCCTTCCGCAACTACAGGGGAAACTGGACGGGCTGGCAATGCGGGTACCCGTGCCGGACGGATCGATTGTGGATCTTGTCTGCCGGTTGGCGCAGAAGGTTTCTCGAGAGGATGTCAACCGCGCCGTACAAACCGCCGCTGAGGGACCGATGAAAAAAATTGTCGAATACAGCGACGCACCGCTGGTGTCCAGCGACATTATCGGCAATCCCCATTCAAGCATATTTGATGCCCTTTCCACCAGTTCTCAGACTGACGGTTACGTCCGGATTGTTTCCTGGTATGACAATGAGTGGGGGTATTCGAATCGGGTGGTCGACTTGATTGAGCGCCTGGGACGTATGATGGATTAAGAAATAGAGCGCTTGATCAGCGACTGTTGCGTGTTTCGGGTTTCGCGTTGCGGGTAGGAACCCGAGCGCATGCAGCACAACGTTTTCGGCCAGCATAATCAGACGCAAACAACCTATTGTCGGAGTGTGCCATAATTTCAAAGGGGTTTATTTTGTCCTTGTCATGCCGGGCTTGACCCGGCACCCAGCATTGTGACACTTTGATAAGACAATGTATTCCGGGTCCGGGTATATCGCGGCTGGAAGCCCCTCACACACCTGCGTCTTCGATATGTGGGAGCGGCTTCCAGCCGCGATCAAAAGAAATCTATCCCATTTTTAGCGGCTAACCGGACAACCGCTCAACGGGTTAACCCATTTCTCAAATGGGCATTATGAAGAGGGCTGCAATCTGCCAAAACACGCTGGCGGACTAATTGGGCATTAGGACAAGGAGATCTAATGCAGGCAATCGGAGAAGTTAAACAGATATTGGAAAAAATTTACGGCACGCGGAAGGGCCGCCGGGCTCAAGCGCGTATTCTTCCCCGGATCGAAAACTTCCCGATTAAACACAGTCAAAAAGAGGGCTATTTTTCGCAGGCGGATGTGGTTTTAATCACGTACGGTGATACACTGACAAAAGCGGGAGAAAAACCGCTGACCACGCTTCATGGGTTCGCCGAAAAATATCTCAGAGACAGTGTCTCAACCATCCATTTCTTGCCCTTTTTTCCCTTCTCTTCGGATGACGGCTTTTCGGTCACCGACTTTTTCTCGATCAACCCCGCACTCGGATCCTGGGAGAGTGTCAGTCGGTTTGCAGCAGATTTTCAACTCATGTTCGATTTTGTCATCAATCATTTTTCAGCCCAAGGGCAGTGGTTTCAATTCTATCTGGAAGGTCAAAAAGGATACACCGACTTCGCCATTGAAGTCGATCCTTCGACGGACTTGTCCATGGTGACCCGGCCCAGGTCACTGCCGCTGCTGACGGCGTTTACCAAATCGGACGGGCAAACGGTTCACCTGTGGACCACGTTCAGTGAGGATCAGATTGATTTTAACTACAAAAGTCTGGATGTCCTCGAAAAAATGATTGAAGCACTCATTTTTTATATCAATAAAGGCGCGAGTGTTCTCAGATTGGACGCCATAGCGTATTTGTGGAAAGAAATCGGCACCTCCTGCATCCATTTGCCGCAAACCCATGACATGGTCAAACTTTTCCGTAAGATACTGGATATCATCGCACCGCAGGTTGTTCTAATTACCGAAACCAATGTGCCCCACCATGAAAACATCAGCTATTTCGGCAATGGCCGGGATGAGGCTCAGATGGTATACAATTTCACCTTGCCGCCCTTGCTTTTTTATTCTTTTGCCAAACAAGATGCCAGCATTCTGTCCAGATGGGCCAAAGGCCTGCGTCTGGAATCCGAGAGTACTACTTTTTTTAATTTTACGGCATCCCACGACGGTATCGGGGTGCGGCCACTCGAGGGTATATTACCCGGTTCGGAAATCGAAAGGTTGATTGATATTGTGAAAGCCAATGGCGGACAGGTCTCCTACAAAAGAAACCCGGATGGCTCCGAAAGCCCCTATGAGCTGAACATAACCTATATTGATGCCATTTTAGCCGACAACGCATCGAATCGGGCGGACAAGTTTTTGGCCTCCCAAGCGATTCAGTATTCCCTTCCGGGTGTGCCGGCAACCTATATTCACAGCCTCCTCGGTTCGCGAAATTGGCAAGAGGGTGTAAGCCAAACAGGCAGGGCCCGAACCATAAACCGTGAGAAACTCACGCTTGAAGAGGTTGAAGCCGAACTCGATGATCCGGATTCTTTTCGCGCAGCGGTCTTTTTTCCGTACCTGAATTTGATCAAAACCCGAAAAAAACAAGCGGCCTTTCACCCCAATGCCCGTTTTGAAATCATGGACATACATCCGGCGGTGTTTGCCATCAAGCGTCAAAGCAACGATCAAACAGTCGTTGCCTTGACGAATACCTCCTCTAAAGCCGCAAATGTTTCTCTCAAAGATTTTGGAGAATCTGATCCAATGACAGATGTTTTAACCGGCGCAAAATTTAATCTAGACTCTTTTGACCTAAAGCCGTATCAATATGTATGGCTCAGCGATTCGAAGTAAATTGGTATGAATCTAATGAACGATTGAGATCTCTGGTATCATATGAAAATTAACTGATAGTAATGGAGTATTGGAGTGTTGGAGTTACGATATAAAAAAGTAAATGTTAGGCGACTGTTACGGGTTGCGCGTTACGTGTTGAAACTCTATGCACGTAAGCCGCGATGATTGCTTTTAGCCATTACTCCAGTACTCCAATACTCCATCACTTCATGATCTCTTAAACTCCATTCTGAAGCGAGGTATGCAAATGACGAACACGCAGGAACTATTGAATAAGGCGCGGGCCGGTTTCGACACGCTGGACATTGCCGACAAATATAAAGAATCTTCTTTGAAGTGGCTTGGAGTCTGGTTGACTGAGGAAGCATTCAGCGACTACGTGGCCCAGATCGACTACCTGATCGAAAAAGAAAATTGGGATTTCTTGTTGGATTCTTTCTACCAGGTCATTCCCTTCGGCACGGGCGGCAGACGCGGCCCGGTCGGGATTGGACCGAACCGTATCAATACCTGGACGGTTCAGGCCTCGGCTCAAGGACACGCCCAATACCTCATCAAACAATATGGCGATGCCGCCAAAAGGCAGGGCGTCGTTTTGACATATGATGTCAGAAAATACACCCAAAGAGGCATCTATAACGAATCACGCCCCAATCCGGTGATGAATCTGGATTGCAGACAGCTCGCCGTGGCAGCTGCCGAAGTATATGCCGCAAATGAGATAAAGGTATATATGTTCGAAGATGTGCGGACGACACCCGAACTTTCCTTTGCCATTCGCCATCTTAAAGCCGTTGCCGGGGATATGTTCAGTGCCAGTCACAACCTGCCCACCGACAACGGAAAAAAAGTCTATGACAACCACGGCGGTCAACTCATCCCCCCTGATGATCAGACCCTGGTCGACGAGGTAACGCAGAATGTCAAAGGAATAAATACCACCAATTTTGATGAAGCCAAAGAAAAAGGATTAATTGAAATTATCGGCCGAGATGTTGATAGTGCCTATTATGATGCTGTCCTGCCGCTTTCGCTTTCAAAAGCCAGGAATATAAAAATATTATATTCTTCGCTTCACGGCACCGGCCTTACTTCGGTTGATCCGGTCTTGAAGAAATTAGGCTTTGAGGTAGAACTCGATCCGAAAACATCCAATTTAAGCGGGGCTTTTGAAAATGTAACCTTTAATATACCCAACCCCGAGGTTCAAGAGTCTTTCGACACATCCTTAATCAGCGCCGATCAAATAAATGCCGACATGATTATCAACACCGACCCGGATGCAGACAGGATCGGTGTCATGGTGAAGCACAACGGCACCTGGCAGTTTTTGACCGGCAACGAAATCGGGATAATCCTCACAAGCTACGGCATTTCCAAATACAAA
>JASFTQ010000291.1:0-6192 GCA_050053515.1 Desulfobacterales bacterium
GATCAACTGTTCCCCCACCAGCCCCCTCACACTTGACGAAAACTGCTGTACTGCCGTCATGACGTGCGCCCGGGCCGGGGTGCCCTGCAACCTGATTTCCATGGTCATGGCCGGTGCCTCAGGACCGATAACCCTTTCAGGTTCCCTGGTTGTGCACAACTGCGAGATTTTAGGGGCCATCGTTTTACATCAGTTGACCTGCAAAGGCGCGCCTTTATTATACGGGAGCTCGTCACTGAGTTTTGACCTTAAATTGACCACGACTCCGGTGGGTGCGCCGGAGTGTGGCCTTCTCAACGCGGGCGCACCGCGGTTGGCCCAAAAATACATGCTACCGAGTTTTGCGGCCGGTGGGTAGGCAGACAGCAAACTGCCCGATGCACAGGCGGGTCATGAAAAGACATTGACCGGCATCTGTGCGGCCATGGCGGGCGCAAACCTGATCTACGGTGCCGGCATGCTGGATTCGGGTCTAATTTTTAGCTATGCCCAGTTGGTCATAGACAATGACATATTTAAAATGATCCGTAAAATGATGCAAGGAATGCACGTAGACGATGAAAATCTTGCGGTGGACATCATCAAATCGGTAGGGCCCGGTGGCGATTTCCTCATGCAAGAGCATACAATGAAATATATGCGAACCCTTCCATCCGTACCGAATTTAATCGAACGGGGCAACCGCGAAAACTGGCTGGCATCCGGAGGAAAAGGACTTGCAGCGTGTGCGGCCGAAAGAGCCGCTGAGATTATGGCCAATCATAAGCCCGTACCATTAAGCGGTGGCGCAAAATCTGCCTTACGCCGTATTGTGGAAGAATCTGATGCAGAAATGGAAGCATTGAAAAAACAAAAATAGTGAGTGAAGGCGTTTAAGGATATCCATCGGGTCGATTTTTTGAGTAGGCATTCGACGGAAAGCAAGTCCGATATGGTGCGAACGATATAACATGCGGCCACAACACCGAACAGGGTTGCTTGGCCGGGGAAAAAGAGAGGAGAAATATCATGACGATCTTGGAAATGCTTACAAAAATGTTCAGGGAAGGCAAGATCACCCGCCGGGAATTTCTGGCAAAGGCATCTGCATTGGGAGTTGCGGCTGCCGTATCTCCGGCGCTTTTCGGATCTAAAGCCAATGCGGCAACACCTAAGAAGGGGGGTCGGCTCAGAATCGGCATGCAGGGCGGTTCCACTTCGGACACCATGGATCCGGCGAAATTTAACGATATTTACCAGCAGATGACTTCGATGGGATTTTTGCGCAATCCTCTGGTTGAAATTGACAACCAGGGCAACGCCATCCCCGATTTGGCCGAGAGTTTTGAAGCCAAACCGGACGCCAAATCCTGGGTGTTCAACCTGAGGAAGGGCGCTGAGTTTCACAACGGTAAAAGCGTGGACGCCGACGACGTTATCTTTTCCATCAAACGCCATCAAGACGAGAAACTGGCATCTCAGATCAGACCCCTGGTGAAACCCATCAAGGAAATCAAAAAAGACGGTCCAACCCGGGTCATCTTTGAACTGGAAGGAGCCAATGCTGACTTTCCTTATATTTTAGCTGAAACACGCACACCGATTGTCCCGGCTGGAACGACCAATTTTGAAGACGTAATTGGCACCGGTGGATATCAGCTAACAAGCTATGAGGCGGGAGTTCGCACCTTGGCAAAGCGCTTTCCCAATTACTACAAAGAGAATCGGGCTCATTTTGACGAAATTGAAGTCATCATCATGCCCGACGCGAATGCCCGGACCGTAGCACTGAAAACAGGGCAGGTCGATGTGATCAACCGGCCGGATCGCAAAACTGCCCATCTCCTGGGGCGGGCGCCGAATTTGCAACTGGTCAATGTGCCGGGTGGTCTGCTGTACACTTTTCCGATGCTATGCGACACACCGCCTTATGATAACGTTGACGCCCGGCTGGCCCTCAAACATTCGGTAGATCGTAAAGCGCTTTTAAAAGCCATTCTAAGAGGTTATGGGGTTTTAGGTAACGACCATCCCATCGCCCCCATTGTGAAATTCAGCGCCGCGGATTTACCCCAAAGAACTTATGACCCGGATAAAGCGCGGTTTCACCTCAAAAAGGCCGGCCTTGAGGGTCACACCTTTAAGCTGCACACCTCAGATGCCGCTTTTGCAGGTGCGGTGGATGCATCTATTTTATGGCAGGGGCACGCCAAGAAGGCGGGCATCAATATAGAAGTCGTCAGGGAGCCGGTGGATGGGTATTGGGATAATGTCTGGAACAAAAAAGGCTTCAGCTCGTGCTTTTGGTTTGCCCGGGTGACTGCCGATTGGATGTTTACGATGGCCTATGCGGCTGATGCACCCGCGAATGACATGCACTGGAAGCATGAACGGTTTAATAAACTGCTGGTCGAAGCCCGCGGCGAACTCGATGAGAAGAAAAGAAAAGAAATGTATCACGAAATGCAACAGATTGTTCGGGATGAGGGCGGCGTCGTCATCCCCATGATTGCCAATATGGTTGACGCCGCATCAAAAAAGGTGAAGTTCAACCAACCGGCCGGCAACCAGGAACTTGACGGTCTGAGAATATGTGAACGGTGGTGGTTTGCGTCTTAAGCGTCACCCGAGTACTTGTAAGCCAGGGCCGGATGCACTGCATCCGGCCCGAATTGTCAGGCAGGGCACCAAAATTTAGCGCTTGCCATCTCGGGTTTAAGCGGATTCTGCATCAAACGGAATGGTCAGCCGGTAGAGGCCACTTTCCAGACGGGCATCGATCGGCAAATCGCCGTTTTCAAAAACTTTCATCATTTCTTTGTTAGCATGCAGCACTTCAGCGGTAAAGCCTTTTAAGCCCCGCTCTTTGGCCAGCCGGATCAGCATTTTATACAGGTAAGTTGCAATACCGCGTCCTTGATATTTTTCATCCACGATGAAGGCAACGTCCCCGTAAGCGCTTTGGTCATCCTTGACATATCTGGCCTCGGCAATGATGGCCTCCTGATCGGGTTCCCCTGCCAGCGCCACCACCGACATCACGCGACGATAATCAACATTGACATATCCTTGTATCTTGTCATGGGGCATGGTGGAGATCGGAAACAAGAATCGTCGAAAAACCGCCGTATTCGAAAAACGGTAAAAAAGGCGCCGCATGGCCTCCTCGTCGGAGGGTTTGATCGCTCTGAAACGAACCCTCAAGCCGTCCTTGAAGGTGTGTTTAGTTGCGATTTCGTTGGGGTATAAATGGGCGCTTTCGGACAAAAAAATCTGGTCACTGAACAGAATCTTTTTTTCTTTGGCCTGTTCGACGAGTTTCTGGCGGTCATCGGGATGCGCAATATCGATCAAGGCTTGCGCGCGCTCACGAATGGTGCGCCATTTCAGGTTGGCGATCCCGTATTCGGTGACCACCGCATCAATGGACTCGCGCATATGGAACTGATTGCGAAGGTTGCGCAGCATCACCACGATATTGGGATCTCCCTTTCGGTTGCGGCTGGGCAATCCCATAATGGATCGCCCGCCGCGGGAAATCTCGGCGCCGGTAAACAGATCGGCCGCTTGGCCCGGCCCCGAAATGATGTCGCCTTTCCCGGCCGGAATAACCATGCGGCCCAACAGATCCACTTTGCGGGCTTGTTCAACCACCACAAAATTAGAATTGCGGCCGATTTGGGTCGGATCAAACACCTGTTCAATGCTTTGAAATTCCACCAGCGGATTGCGGTCCAACCAGGCCATCAGCTCCGGCGTTCCCAAGGCATAGGAAGCCACTGACTTGCCCCGGAAGACCGCCTTACGATAATTGGTCACCGCCCCGCTTTTGACGAGATCCATCAAGGCATCCGTAAAATAGGAGGTGTGGATTCCCAGATTGTGTTTGTGAACAAGATGCCGACCTAGAGCTTCAAATAAAGAGCCGGTGAAAAAGTTAAGGCAGTCCCCATCTCCGATCACCTGGGCAACATTGGCCGCCACCTGATCGATGACGCTGTTAACCGACCAGCGTTTAAAATAGGTCGGCGGTTCGGTTGACTCCACCAGCAGGTCAAAATCCGAAACCGGTACAATGGTGTCGCCGAAGGTGAAAGGGATCTGGGAGTTAATTTCGCCGACCACCAAAGCAGCTTGCTCAATGGCTTCCCGGCCGATATCAACAGCCATGCCGAGGCTGCAATATCCGTCTTCATTGGGGGGTGTGATTTGAATAAAAGCCACGTCAATCGGTAGCCTTTTTGATTTGATCATTCTGGGGATCTGTGAAAATCGACCCGGAATCAAATCGACACTTCCGGCCACAACCGCCTCGGTCGTCACCCAGGTGGAAAAAAACGTTTTCAGGCGGTACTTTTGCCAATCCAGTTTTTTTAGTGAAAAAACATCACTATGGCTGGTGAGCTGGATCAATTCCAGATCGTTGGTATTGGATAGACCGGAATCAATGAGCATTTTCATTAATGTTCGCGGTTCAGCCACACCGCTTCCCAGAAAAACGGTCATGCCCGGCTTGATTTGCCCCAGAACCTCCTCGGGAGATACAACCCGATTTTTCCATTGCGTTTTATCCATTTTGCCCATCTTTTAGTTTCTCTTGTCGGTTTTTGCTCTGATTCTTAAACGTCAGCCGATTGCGGCACTCAATTTAAGTTCATTTTGTCATTTGCGCTTTGTCATCAGCGCAAAACAATGTGCAGTCGTATCTATTATGCCGCTTTTGGCGGACAAAGAAAAGCTCATTTAACAATTCTTAGCAATAAATCAACCTTTTATTCAATTTAATCGATATAATTTCGAGTGCTTAACAATATCTCTTCACCATTGAGATCGGCGTTGACTGAAAAGAAAATTAATGTTAATGGAAAATAATTATTATTTAGGATAAAGAGGATCAGTTGGCAGACCATAAAAAAAGATTTGAAATCATCATCCAAAAATTAAGGGATAACGGCCACAAGATAACGCCCCAGCGGCTGGCTATCGTTAAAATTCTTGCCGAAAGTAAAGGCCATCCCAGTGTTGAAAATATCCATGACCAGATAAAAAAAGACTTTCCGACAATGAGCCTTGCCACTGTATACAAAAATATTGCTTTGATTAAATCATTTGGTGAAGTTCTTGAGTTAGGATTCCCGGATGGGAGTAACCGATATGATGGAAACAAGCCTAACCCCCATCCACATGTCATCTGTATCAAGTGTGAAAAAATTGTCGACCCAGACCTGCATAGCCTGGATGAAATGAAAAAAGAGGTCGCATTGGAGACTAATTTTAAAATTCTGAATCATCGGTTGGACTTTTTCGGTATATGCAGCAATTGTATGGCAGAGAAAGTTTAATACAGATTTTGCGCTCAAAAAATGGTGCGACGTTCTTCTAACGAACCGTCAAATCTCCCATTATCACCAAAATCGATCAATAAGTCCGCTAATGTTAATTATAAAGACGGGCACCGAATCACGATATTCATAGCAGCACGGTGCATAAATTCAGACAACGAAAGGAGAAAACATTATGAATGAAGATAGCAAGGGCCCGGTAACGGGATCCACTGCCCGCGGTGGTACGACGATCCGGGACTGGTGGCCGAATCAGTTGAATCTTAACATTCTGCACCAGCATTCTTCCAAGTCCAATCCGATGGGCGAGGAATTCAACTACGCCGAGGAATTCAAGAAACTCGACCTGGAGGCCCTGAAAAAGGACCTCTATGCGCTGATGACCGACTCGCAGGACTGGTGGCCGGCCGATTACGGCCACTACGGGGGGCTCTTCATCCGGATGGCATGGCACAGCGCAGGCACCTACCGCATGGGCGACGGCCGCGGGGGCGGGGGCTCCGGCAACCAGCGCTTTGCGCCTGTCAACAGCTGGCCCGACAACGTGAACCTCGACAAGGCGCGCCGCCTGCTCTGGCCGATCAAGCAAAAGTATGGCAAGAAAATCTCCTGGGCCGACCTGATGATTCTCGCCGGCAACTGCGCGCTTGAGTCGATGGGATTCAAAACCTTCGGCTTCGGCGGCGGGCGCGAAGACATATGGGAGCCGGAAGAGGACATTTACTGGGGAACCGAGAGCGAGTGGCTTGGCGACAAGCGCTATTCCGGTGATCGGGAACTCGAGAATCCTCTCGCCGCCGTGCAGATGGGCCTGATCTATGTGAATCCGGAGGGACCGAACGGCAATCCTGACCCGGTCGCCTCCGGCCGT
>JASFTQ010000292.1:0-6192 GCA_050053515.1 Desulfobacterales bacterium
GTCCATCTGCGAGGTCTTTGAAAAAGTGGCGAATCACGGGGGCTGGAACCATAAAGCCGATGTTTTGTCCGGTAGAGCTCTGAAAGATCACCCCGATAATTTTGCCCTCCGAAATCACCGGGCCTCCACTGGATCCAGGGTTGATAGCGGCGTCAATTTGACAAACAAGGTTATCGTAGCGGGAGTGACTGTAAAGTTTTCGCTCAATTCGCGACACGATACCTTCGGTAATCGTGATCCGCGTTCCGCCCTTGGGAAATCCGTATGCAAAAACCTTGTCCCCGACCCTTGGAAGTTCGCCAATCTCCAGAGCCTCAGTATTCTTGAAAAAAGTTTTGTCTTCGACACTGAGTATCGCCAGATCGAGTTCGTGAGAGATAGCCTCAACTGAAGCCACAAACTTATCGGCTTGCCCGGCGCGGCGAACCCGGATAAAGGTATGGTCACTGACCACATGGGCATTGGTCAATATACGGTTACCGGCAATTATGCTGCCGGACCCGATACGGCTTCGCTGTCCCCGCATTTGCCAGGGCCGCAAATAGTTGTACCGATCATAGGTGGTATAAATTTTTACGATCGACTCTGTTATTTTCCCCTTTGCGGCCGCAGCAGAGCTTGAAACCAGCAGGGCTAGCGTAACCATCATAAATTTAGCCCACATGAAAAACCTCCTGAGGGAGTATGATGCCCCGTTAACCCCCGCAATATATCGGTGACGCGCAATTTGACAGGGTCTGTGATGGGAGGGTTGCCGGTATAAATGTCAAATGGAGTATATCACGAATAATACTATGAATCCACAATCCATTTTTTCACTCGATATATCACGCCGCTCATGATAAAATGAATGCTGCACGAATTTTTGTTAAAAAAACGATTAAACTTGAACCCGCTTCGGAACCCGGAACATCATTGCAGGGGCGCGCGAAGCTCCCCACCGCTCCGGTAAGGGGATCTCTGCTTGGCTACGACAAGCAGCGGGGTACCCAGCGAAGACGAATCATTTGCCCCGACCCCTGAAATGCTTTGTGAAGCTCCCCGCCCCAAAGGGCGGGGGTTCTGCCGTTCGGCAGTGCTTCGCAGCCCGGAAAGGAAGATATCTGTTTCAAATAGCTTCCCTTAACCCCGCCTTAAAAGGCGGGGCTTGCGGGAAGCCAACCGGTCAAATTTTCTAAATTATATCAAACAGTTTACCTCATGGCTGTCGCGTCCAAGAACAAACTGTTGATGGTCGGCATTGTCTTTGCCCTAACCTTCGGCGTCCTGTTTTTTATCCGCCTGGATCTGCCCGGTAAAATTTTCGTAAACTCCAAACTTCCCCTTTCAACTGATCTTGACGCGTTGCCTGAAAGAAACACCTGGATGAATATCTTTCAAAAAGATCATAAGATCGGTTTTTCTCATAAAACATTTTCACGGGAGGAAAATGGATATCGCATCCGGGAAACTGTATTTATGCGCATAAATACCATGGGCATGGTTCAGGATATCCAACTTCACACCAATGCTACATTGAAACCGGATTTCAGCCTGTCGGTCTTTGATTTTGAAATCGATTCGGGCCGCTTTCAACTTACGGTTCACGGATCCATTTCCGGAGATGTCCTTTCTATCGAGACCCAGAGTGCCGGAGAAGCCCGTAATTTTGATATAAAATTAAAAAACAAGCCCTATCTGGTGGCCGGGATCGTGGATGCCGTCCGGGCCAGCGAACTCAAACCGGGAGATAAATTCACCTTTGACATCTTCGACCCGGCATCCATGGGTCAGCAATCTGTATCGGTCAGCGTTATCGGCAAAGAAGACACCCAGGTAATGGGTCTAGCCAAAAGGGCCACAAAATTGCTGCTCTATTTCAAGGGAGCAAAGCAATTCGCCTGGATCGGCGAAGACGGTGAACTGCTGAAAGAAAAAGGGATTTTAGGAATACGCTCGGAAAAAACAACTCGCAAAGCGGCCCTGAGTGGATTTGCCCAAGGCGTTGCCGATGACCTCACTTTGGTGGCTTCCGTGGAGGCAAATGTTAAGATCAAGGATACCAAACAGCTTGCAAAGCTGCAGGTTGAAATCAGCGGTATTGATACGAAAGATATTTATCTAAATGGCGGCAGGCAAACCCTGGCGGAAAATATTTTAACAATTCATTTGGAATCACTTGCAGATCTTCCGCCGGCCCTGGATAAAAACAAAATGAAAATACTGGAAAAGATTTTTCTTCACCCCAGCCCTTTCATCCAGTCCGACCACGAAAAAATCCGGAATTTGGCCGGGGATATTATCGGAGACGACAGCCATACAAATCTTGCAAAAGTCAAAAAACTGATGGAGTGGATCGACCAAAATATAAAAAAAAGACCGGTCGTATCACTGCCGGATGCACTTTCCACTCTGGAAAATCGCGCAGGTGACTGCAACGAACACGCCGTGCTGCTGGCCGCGCTTGCCAGGGCGGCCGGTATTCCAGCCAGAGTCGAAGCCGGGCTCGTATATTTAAACGGCCGTTTTTACTACCATGCATGGAACCTGCTCTATCTCGGCCGATGGATTACCGCTGATTCCCTCTTCAACCAATTACCGGCGGATGTAACTCACATCCGTTTTACCACCGGAGCCCAACAACAGCTGAATCTTATGGGAATCATCGGCAGGGTGAGGTTAAAGGTGATAAAATCTTAACTGCCAACCATAATAGCGGCATAAACGACCAAATCCGTGTTCCGCTGCCCGGGAGCTTGCAAACAGAACAAATGCCAGAGAAAAAAAGATGATAGAACTGAAAAACATATCCAAAAAATATGGCGGCCATCCGGCCGTCAACAATTTAAATCTAACCGTATCCAAAGGTGAAATCTTCGGGTTTATCGGGCCAAACGGGGCCGGCAAAACCACCACCATCAAAATTATGGGGGGAGTGTTGCAGCCATCCGGAGGGAGTGTCAGGATTTGCGATATCGATATGAAAGCCCATCCGGAAAACGCCAAACGTAAAATCGGTTACATACCGGACCGTCCTTACCTGTACGAAAAACTGACCGGGATGGAATTTTTAAGGTTTATGGCTGATCTCTATGGCGTGAATAAAAATGGTTTTGCAACAAGAGCCAAAGCGGAATTAGAGCGATTTTCTCTCATCGATTGGGCCGACGAACTGATTGAATCATACTCCCACGGCATGCGACAACGATTGATATTTGCATCAGCCCTGCTTCACGATCCGGAAGTGATTATTGTCGACGAACCGATGGTCGGGCTGGATCCGGTGGCCATCATGATGGTCAAAGATCTTTTCAAACAATTGTCGAAAAAAGGGGTTACCATATTTATGTCGACGCATACCCTAAAGGTGGCCGAAGATATCTGCGACCGAATCGGCGTTATTCACCGGGGCCGCCTCATTGCAACCGGCACCACTGCGGACTTGCAGCGGGAAGCTCAGGTAACCGATGCGGATTTGGAAAAAGTGTTTCTACTTCTAACAACCGAAGGCTAATTTTTTTGTGAAAATATGTTGAACGGTCACCGTCATGAGTGAAGTCATCGCACTATTGCGCCCGCGGCTGATCTCCCTCAAAAATGGAGGGCTATCCACAAGTAAAAACGCCCGGCTGCTTAAATTGTTGTTGCTCGGTACAATCGGCGTCCTTTTCTGGGGAGGTCTGTTCGCCATTTCTTTGCGTGTCCTTTATTACTTCAAAGGCATAGAAGAAATCGGTGACATCCTTGGCTTCAAATTGCTCTCAATGATCCTGATAACCTCCTTTGCCCTTCTAATATTCAGCAGTATCCTGACGTCACTGTCAAAGCTGTTTCTCTCCAAAGATCTATTCTTAGTCCACTCCATGCCGATCTCCACCTATAAGCTTTTCACGGCCCGCTGGATCGACAGTACCGTCGACAGTGCCTGGATGGTCATCATTTACACCCTTCCGGTTTTAATTTCGTTCGGCATCGTCTACCAGGCTGGCGTTTATTTTTATATTACGATCTTTTCAATCCTGGTATCACTGTCCATCACCGCATCCGCCATCAGCACGCTTTTGGTGATGTTTGCCGTCATTATGGTTCCGGCCAGTCGTATGAAAAATATCTTTGTTTTTCTGAGTATTCTTTTCTTTGTTATACTTTACATCGCCATACGGCTGTTGCAGCCGGAGCTCTTAGTCGATCCGGAGGTATTCGATTCGGTTTTGGTCTACATCACTGCCTTGAAAACGACTTCTTCGCCATTTCTTCCCAGTACCTGGGCCTTCGATGCCATACACGCCACTTTAACCGGATCCACATCTGAAGTCGTTTTCCATGCGGCTTTGTCCTGGAGCTTTGCCGGCATGATGGTCATTTGGATGATCATCTTAGCGGATGCCGTCTACTTTAAAGGCTTTTCAAAGACCCAAACCGCTCAGGTTCGTCTGATTAAGCGCAGTAGAATTTTGGACAGGGTTTTCCGGATTTTACCGGGTCCGATCAAGGCGTTTTGCGAAAAAGAGATCATCACCTTCTTTCGTGATCAAACCCAATGGTCCCAGCTTTTCCTCATCGTGGCGCTGGTGGTTATTTATATCTATAATTTCAACGTGCTGCCGCTTGAAAAATCGCCCATTAAAACCATTTATCTGCAAAATCTACTTGCTTTTCTCAATATGGGCTTGGCTTTATTTGTTCTCACTGCTGTCACCGGACGCTTCGCATATCCGGCCGTAAGTACCGAAAGAGACGCTTTTTGGCTTGTAAAATCGGCACCCAGCTCTTTGAAAAGCTTTCTGTGGATCAAGTTTGTTATTTATTATTTCCCCCTGCTGATTCTGTCGGAGGTTCTGATCATCGCAACCAACATGCTTTTGCAGGTGACTCCCTTTATGATGGTGCTTTCCTCGGTCACCGTTTTTCTCCTTGTCCCGGGCATCGTTGCCATGGGCATTGGACTCGGTGCCGCCTACCCGGATTTTAAAGCCGAAAATCCGGCCCAGACCGTCACCAGTTTTGGCGGACTGGCTTTTATGATACTCTGTGCAGCGTATATCGGTATTGTCATCGTTATTGAGGCCGGCCCGGTGTATAACCTGTTTATGGCAGACATCCATAACCGTTCGATTAGGCCTGTCGGGTGGATCTGGATTGTCGGATCATTTGCACTGATGTTTATGTTGAGTATCGCCGCAATTCTAATTCCAATGCGATTCGGGGAAAAGCGCTTATCCCAAAAGCTGACATGAAAAGGCGGCTCAACCTGCACAAAAAGAAAATAGGAAAATAGGGGACGCTCGTGGTATATTGACATTTGGAATTATCTAATTCTCTTAATAGACTTTGTTTATAAATACTTGGTGTCAGTATAAAATTGGCATATACGCTATTCTTTTCCATCATCGCAGATACGTCACCAATTGAAAGGATCTCTCTCAAGCGTTTTGGACAAACCATCCGACTGTCCGCAGTAGATGCACTTGCTGACCGTTGCATGCGATATATTCAGCTTCCGTGCCATTTCAGCAATGCTGACCTTTAATCGATTCACCGCTAAATAGCATAAAATTGACCGCGCACGAGATGCTTGCCGCTGTTTAGCGGAGCTTTTGATTCGCCCGGCCTCGATGTCAAAATAGGCCGGTATCCGCTGAATTAATATATCCAGGTCAAAGCCTTTGAATTGGGCTTTTATCCTTTTTTCGTAACCTTCTCCACACAAAAAAGATTTGTAACGATTCTGAAACAAATGACCATGACGCTTGTGCCGCCGGTTAAACTGCTGCGCATAACCCGTCAACAATCGACGCATGACGGTGGTTAGCGGATATAGGCCTGTTCGTAAGAGAAGTTGGACATGGTTGGTCATCAGCGCCCGGGCAAAACACGGCGTTGCAGTCTCGGTTTAAATGCGGCCCAGACGCTTTAAAAAATTATTATAATCCTGTTGATCCTTAAATAGAGGCTTTCGTTCTATGCCACGCAGGGTTATATGGTGTAAGGCCCCAGGGGCATCTATGCGCGCTTGGCGTGGCATGATGACCTCATACTGAGCTTAAAGATAAATGTCAATATACCACGAGCGTCCCCTATTTTTACTATCAAAACCCTTTTTCAAATTGACCTATGAGCACGATTGTGAATATAAAAATATTAGATACACAATCTTATGGCTACCAGTTCATTTTTTCCTCGAATTCTCCTATAAGTATTTTATGTTTCTCT
>JASFTQ010000293.1:0-6189 GCA_050053515.1 Desulfobacterales bacterium
AATGTCCGGGAAGATATACATTAACTTTTCATCCAGTTCGATTACACCCTGCGCCAGATCGTGCTGATAAATGAAGAGTTTTTGTGCTACAAAAAGCTGCCTGGCGCTGCCGAGTTCCTGGCGCATCATCTCCAGAATATGCGGACCGAGTAGCACAAATGCATTGGCCACCGTACTGAAGGTCGCCATGGCGATGAGGCCCACAAAGATAGCAGCAGTTTTTTTCATATTACGCCCCAGAGTGTTATTAATTGTGGCTTTTTTGAATTTTGTGGCAAGAAACATTGGTAAATTATTTTAATGCCCTTATGGAGAAGATGCTGGATGCTTGTTTCTGGCTGCTGGATCTTTGAAGGTAATTACCTGTTTTTTTATCCGGCAGCATCCAAGGTCTCTCCAATCTGGCATAAACGCTTGAATCGTCGCAATAATCATCTTGTCTGTTAATGGTGTTTACTGTAAATATCGTATTGAATGTAATATTAATTCAGATCGTCATTCAGACAATTGCCATCTGAGTAATGGTATTTAGAAGGCATCTCAACAATCTGGATCAAGTTCGAGGGCAAGGCGGAGGTCAGCGAAAAAGCGGAGCATACACGATAGTATGTGAGCATTTTGAGCTGGCCTACAACACAGCCCTCGGGCTTAAGACGGATTGTTGCGATGGCTTCTAAAATATTTCATCAGAGAATCTAGCCGCCTCCCCAAGTTCTTCTTCGATTCGAATCAGTTGATTGTATTTGGCGACCCGGTCACTGCGTGAAAGAGAACCGGTTTTTATCTGGCCGCCGTTTACACCGACCACAAGATCCGCAATAAACGTATCCTCAGTTTCACCGGACCTGTGAGAAATCACCGTGGTGTAACCGGCCTGATTGGCCAGGGCAACGGCATCGAGGGTTTCTGATACGGTACCGATCTGGTTGAGCTTTATCAGGATCGAGTTGGCAATGCCCTCTTGAATTCCCTTGCTGAGAATTTGGGGATTGGTAACAAAAATATCGTCCCCCACGATCTGGATGGAGCCCTCCAACCGATCGGTCATCAACTTCCATCCTTTCCAATCCTGTTCAGCCAGTCCGTCTTCAATGGAAAGGATCGGGTAGCGATCAATGAGGGCTTCATAGTAGTCGATCATTTCGGCCGAACTGAACTTTTTGTTTTCCGATTGGAGGGTATACTTATTGCCTTTGAAGAACTCGCTGGCAGCCGCATCCAGGGCCAGCCCGATATCTCTTCCGGGTTTGTAGCCGGCCGATTCGATTGCACGCACAATATACTTAAGAGCGGTTTCATTGGAGTCCAGATCCGGGGCAAAGCCGCCCTCATCTCCAACGGCCGTACCGAGGTCGTTGTCCTTTAATATTTTTTTCAGGGCATGGAATGTTTCAGCCCCCATCTGCACGGCTTCTTTTATTGACGTTGCACCAACCGGCAAAATCATGAACTCCTGAATATCAAGGTTGTTTGCGGCGTGGACACCGCCGTTAACGATATTCATCATTGGAACCGGCAGAAACCTGGCATTGATGCCGCCAAAATAGCGGTACAGAGGCAGTCCATAGGCCGTGGCTGCCGCTCTGGCCGCCGCCATGGATACTCCCAGAATCGCATTCGCACCGAGATTTGACTTGTTTGGCGTTCCGTCCAGTTGGATCATGAGGTCGTCAAGAGCCTTTTGATCCGCCGCATCCAAACCCCGCAAAGCCGGTGCAATGACTTTCATGACGTTTTCCACCGCTTTGGTTACACCTTTTCCGCCAAACCGCTTTGCCTGTTTATCCCGGAGTTCCAGAGCTTCGCGCTTGCCGGTGGAAGCGCCGGAAGGCACCGCAGCCTGCCCAAAGGCACCGGATGCCGTAATGATATCTACCTCAACTGTGGGATTGCCCCTTGAATCAAGGATTTCCCTTGCCCTGATATCGATGATTTCTGTCATGGCTTCCCCCTTTAAGCTTTTAAATTAACGCTGTGCTTCGAATTCGAACCGGCCACCCGAACCCCTTTCTGAACCGGTGTATTCTTGCAGCTTGACAAATAAATTGGGGATGTTACTCTGCTCTTGTTTTTATGTCAAGTATAAGACATGCACTAAGAAATGGATTCGGTGATATTATAATTATTAGACAGGGAAGGTAATACTGCGTTATGGAAAACAAAGACCTGTATTCAACAGCGCATTTATTTGTAGCCGCAATCCGAGTATGGGATTATCAAAATTCAAAGCCGCCCTCCGTTGAAGATGTTTGCCGCGCCCTTGCATTTTCCGCCGAACGCGGAAATTTTGTGTGCAAAAGACTTGAGCAGATGGGTGTTGTCGAGGTGGTTGAGGGAGCCTATGGAACCCGTTTGTTTGTCAAGGACCATCTGAAAATAGAAGATATACCCAGGGATGAAAAAACGCGTAAGATAGATGACGAAATAAGTAAATTTAAGAAATCCCAGAAAAAACTCACCCGCAAAATTGAATCTTTTCAGGCAGAGCAAGCTCAAAAGAAAAAAAATCTGTTCGCAGACGTTGAAAAAAAGCTGAAAGAAAAATTGGAAAAAAAATAAGAATCTGTTGCGGGTTGCGTTTAACGCGTCCCGCGTTTTTCGTCTCGCATAAAATTTTTTGTTCTGCCACCCGCACTCCGGCACCCGCAACCCGTAACCAATGCCCAGCACCTCGCAACAGGCATCGCGTGTCCAGCAGCCCGCCCGGTTCGCCTGAAGGCGAAGCCGATGGCGGACGGGCAGCGGCCAGCCATTAGGTCTATACGCCATCAAGCCGCGTCAAATAAAGATTTATACGGTTTATCGAACAAAAATTCAATAATATTGATGCATTGCGTATTTATTTTTCACTTGACTAAAAATGCTTTTACATTTAATCTATTAGGATTAAATTACTAACAATTTTAAAAACTTTCGTATGACATAAACCAATTCGGCAGGCAAGCGCATGGATATTCTATCCCCAGGTCAGCCTAAAATGTACTTTAGAAAAGTCAACCGCATGGACGGCGAAGAAATCAATCTGGATGCAGATATGATTCGCCTGCTGATTGCCATTGATGAAAACAAGGACATCGCTCAGATTGCCAATGAAGTGGGCATGGACGTTGCCGCTTTGAATACGGCGTTGTCCAAGCTGATAAAATTGAGGCTCATCGAGTCCGTAGAAAAGGAAGTGCCATTTCTGGGCGAAAAATTCCTGGAGGCTCTGAAAGTAAATTTATCAAAAGCGATCGGTCCAATGGCGGAGCTTTTGATTGAAGACGTTGCTGCCGACATGAATTTTCCCCTTACCAAAATACCGAAACACCAAGCTGCGGAATTAATCAGCGACCTGGCCGTAGAGATTCCTGATGAAGACAGCCGTGTCCAGTTTGAAAAAGCAATGATCGAGTTAATAAAAAAAGATGTAACTTAAAGTTAAGGAGCAGGAGCGATGATGCAGGTCACCTGTGATACGTGTGGTAAAAGTTATAGGGTGGATGAAAATAAAATTCGGGGAGAAAAAGCAAGGCTCAAATGCAAAGCCTGTGAAAACATCATCGTCGTATCCAAACCCAAACCGCAAGAAGACCAGTTCCAAAACAGAGCGATTGAACCCTCCGTTGCGCCACCAATAAAAGAAACCGCTTTGGAAGACGAGGGCTTGCCGCTTCCGTCCAGCAGAAAAACAGTCAGATTCGGATTGTTTACAAAGATAATCGTTGTCATGTTAATCGTTAGTCTCCTGCCGTTTATTATTTTCTGGACAATTACTTTCAGGGAAACCAATACACGCATTAAAAACGATACTGAACTTCTCATGACTCTCACGGCGCAGGGATTGGGGACCCAGGTTGAGAATTGGATCGATAACAACATCTGGGTGTTGAGATCTACTGCAAAACTGCCTGCGATCATTTCCATGAACCGGTCGATACAAGAACCGGTTCTAAGAGAGGTGCAATCAAAATATCCTTACATGTATTTGGTCTTTACGGTGGCACTCGACGGAAAAAATGTCGCTCGAAGCGATGATGTCCCCCTCAAGGATTATTCGGACCGGCAGTACTACAAAGATATCATCAAGGGTAAAAAATTGAGCTGGCAGACCCTGATCGGCAAGACATCAAAAAAACCGGCCCTGGTCTTGTCGGTTCCCATTTATCAGCAAGACAATCTTGTCGGGGTTATGGCTGCCGCAATGACGATCGACGAAATTTCAAAATATGTAGCCAATTGGAAAAAAGGACAAACGGGCTTTGCCTTCCTGATCGATGAAAAGGGCAAGGTGGTGGCGCACCAGCGCAAACAATTTGTTGTAACGCAAAAAAACCTTCGCAACCATCCGCTGATCGCCGCCTTCCGTAAGGGCAAATGGACGACCAAAACAACTATTTTCAACAACGATAAGGGAGAGCCCACCCTGGGACATGTCAGAGGGATTAAATACGGATGGGCCCTGGCCATTCAGCAGGATAGCAGTGAAGTTTTCGAGCCCCTCAAGCGGGTGCGAAATTTTGCCCTCAGTTTGCTTTTTGTCACGGTCGTTTTGGTTTCTTTAATCGCCTATATATCCGCCAGAACAATCGTCAGACCCATCATGACATTAACCGATGTGGCCGAACGGATGAGCCTGGGGGATCTGAACATGCAAATCAACGTTCCATCAAAAGATGAAATCGGTCTTTTGGCCCAGGCCATTAAACGGATGCAGACCAGCCTGCGCCTGGCCATGGAGAGACTTCGCCGAAAGCGTTAAATTAACCGCAGGTCTTGAATCCTCACCGCCCGCTCGCGAAGCTCGCTCGAGACACCGAGTGCGCAGAGGGTATGTTTCTTTTCCATTGTCGCTGAAACGCCGCCAATGGAAAAAACGCGATCACTTCGCGATAAAAATCCTCTGGCTATAAGCTTTGAGCTCATTTTTCCGTGGGCCATTGCTTTCAGCTACGAACTATAAGTTTCATCTCATGCGCTTTCCAGCTTCCCGGCTTCCGGGCCTTCCAGAGAACTTGCTTTCAGCTTACAGCTATGAGCTGGCATAGAAGGAGCCACAGCCTTTGCGGTGAATAACATCAGCCGGGGGTGCCGATAACGGTAACTTCAATCTTACGTTTCCTCGGTCTGTTGTCGTGGTTGACGGCAACAACCTGCTGCCAGGTTCCCAGTTTCAGACGCCCTCCCCTGATCGGCAGCGCTATGGAAGGTCCCAGCAAAGCGGCCTGGACATGGCTGTGACCATTGCCATCGTGCCATGCTTTTTCGTGCTCGTATTGATCCCCGGGGGGAGCCAGCCTGTTGATCGCTCTTTTGAGGTCCTCGATTACCCCCGGTTCAAACTCAATGGTTGTCAGCGATCCGGTCGACCCCACCATGGTGGCGTGAAGCGTGCCCTCGACGATTTCGGACCGCTTGATTAAGCGCTCAATTTCTCCGGTGATATCATCCATATCCGGACCGCTGCGCAAATTTAGCTGAACAGATCCGACAAATACCGAAACCGGCTGCATAATAACCTCCCAGGTTGCTGATTGCTGTCAGTTGTCTGTTTTTATTTTCACCGCAGAGGCGCGCAGGACGCAGAGGATTTTCTTTTTTTGCTTTTCGTTGAGAGGACGAAAAGCAAAAATTCTCAAACCTGCGGGGCCGTCTCAACAGCCCATTTTGATCGGCAGTCAAAAATCAGTTTATGCAGGATGGATAAGCCGATAAATCCTTTTCATCGGCATCTTTAATTGCCCATCAAACATGTCCACCTGCATTTGCATCCTCGTAATTTAAACGTGGGGATTCTTTTCCCCTGTCGTCCTCTCAACGACAGGGGAAAAATATTATCTTCTCTGCGCTCTCTGCGCCTTTGCGGTGAGAACAACTTCAGTTCACATTTTGCTGCTGCAGGTGCTCAAGGTCCTCCCGGGCCCATTTAAAAGGTATGCGCATTTTCAGCGGATCTTTTTCGAGGGACAATTCCAGGCAACGTTTATATGCAGTCCTTGCCGCTTTGTTATTGCCTGAAAGGCGGTGCTTCAAACCGATGACATAGGTCCCAAAAGCTTTCAAATCGGGTGAGGTGTCTATTTGAGTTTTGAAAGTTGCCTCGTCCACCCTTCCAAGAAGAAAACCGGCGGGTCGCAAGAAAAACGTGACATTTTCAAAATTTTCTGCAACCAGCTGCCAGTAAGCGCGTGCCCCGGTTTTATCCCCCCC
>JASFTQ010000294.1:0-6161 GCA_050053515.1 Desulfobacterales bacterium
GAATCCTTCAGACAGCATCGATGGGGTAAGAAAAACAAAAGTCATCGAACGCGCCGAAGACACCGCCGACGCCGCCACTCAAAAAATCGGAGAGATCGAAGAGCACTTGAAGCGTTCTGAATAATGGCATCCCATAAAAACGCCTCATATTCACATAGGCTGCTGGCAGCTGCCTCTCTTGCGAATTATCAGCCTCTTTGAAACCAATCGATCTATAATATCCAACCGAAGTCAACCCGGACAATCCCACCGGGCCGATTATCTGGTTGCGGGATGACAACCGGCCTTACGCCAAACTCTGACCGGACTCAAAGACAGAAGCGTTTAGCAATACCTCACTAAACATCATTGCCCCGGAGATCTCATTGCATGGATGATGATCGGCACTTATTTCCGATTCAATTTCTTCTTGACCACATCTTTGCGCCATTGATCATCAGCATCCTGATTTTGATCGCCTTAAAATCGTTTCTGCCCTATCATCGAATGGCCAAGCTGACCGGGATTGCCGGCGGTTCACCGTTTCTTGAGATGAAGTTAGATATGATGCTTTATCGGGCCCACCACGGGGTTTGGCCGAAAGACAACCAGCGGGCGCTGCGATTCGGCTGGAGTGAAAGTTACGATCAAAGGTATTCGGGATATATTAAACATGCAGCAATCGATAACGGTGCCATTCATTTTTCACTCGCTGAAGATTTGACGGCAAGACGGTTACTTTGCGGCCGGCCGTGCCTGCGGCCGATGCTCTGGGGCCCGTCATCTGGATTTGTGGCGATAAGCCATCATCTTCCAAATGGAAGATTTACGGTGTCGATCGCACCAATGTCGATGATCGATACATACACAGCAGTTGGCGATAATCAGTTGCAGCGGAGAGAAGTATGAAAATATTCGGCAGAAAACTAAATTTTGTATCTTTTCGTTTATTCTATCGTCAACTGGCGATCATGTTGACCGCCGGTGTTCCTTATGTTTGTAATCCCCGTTTTTCGAGAGATGTTCGCCGATTTTGGATCGCATCTGCCGACCCCCACTCAATTTATCGTAAATGTAAGCGATTGGATAAAGCACAATTTCTTCTTTTTATGCGCGGCAATCTTAATTGTTGTTATAATTCTGATTGCCAATAAAAGCCTGCGTCATCGCCTGACGGCCATCATAACGGGGCTGCGGACGGTTCTCAAACGATCGTCCATCATCGTATTTGCGAGGCACTTATCCGTACTGCTGGCATTCGAATTTCCATTACATAAATCGATCACCAGCGCTGCCGTCACCGTGCCCAACACCCTTCACTCGCAGAAATTGGCGGCACTGGGAGATAAAACCTCTGATGTGAAACCATTAAAACAACACCTGCAGCCAACCGGATTATTCTCACAGCCTGTTTTGCAAATGATCGACGCCGGCGAGAAATCCAATGCCCTCGGTCCGGTGCTGGACGAGATTCCCAAATTCTACGAAAAGGACTTTGATCGCTCTCTATACAAATTTATAAGCCTGGTTGAGGTGCTCGCTATCATCTTCGTGGGGATCTTTGTGGGAGGCTGGTCATATCCATGTATTTGCCGATTTTTAAAATGGCAGGGGCTATTTCATAAGTGAAACTCCCCGCCCCAAGGGATAAGGCTTGCCGGCAAGAGCGATACCCCGTCCCCGAGCTGGCTTCCTTTTGAGCAGGGAAGCCAACCGGTCAATCCACATCAGGAGTAGTTAAAATGAAACTAAAAGGTCACGGCTTTACGTTAATTGAGTTAATGATCGTCATCAGTATCCTTGGTATACTCGCGACCATGGCCATGCCGTCCTTCCAGGACCGTATTATCCGCACCCAGATGAAAGAGGCTTTCAATTTGGGTGAAATCGCAAAAAAGGCTGTGGAAGATTATTACGACGCCAGAGGAACGCTGCCGCAAAGTAATGCGGCCGCGGGGCTGCCGCAACCCGATAAAATCATCGGCAACTGCGTCAGACCGGTGCGGGTGATAGATGGAGCGATTGATATCACGTTAGGCAACCGAATCAATAAAAACGTGGATGGCAAAACCGTGACGGTCCGCCCGGCCATCGTTGAAGGCACACCGGTTGTGCCAATCGCATGGGTTCATGGTTACGCGTCTGTTCCCCAGGGGATGGCGGCGATGGGCACCAACAATACAAATGTCTTGCCGAGGCATTTACCCGTCTATTGCAGATATTGAAAGGTCTTGGCCTTCAGGGTCGGCATCCAAAGGATGTCTGCCCAATTGGAGGGTCGGGGTATTTTTTGTACGACAAGATGCCGGGTTATGGCCTGCCATGGCTTATTCAGGAGCACAAGGACTTGAAGGCCCCACGTCGCTCAAAGCTTTTTCTGATCGTACAACCAAGAATGCTTCTACGGTCGAAGCCACTGCGTCTGGGCCCGTGACGTCTTCTTTCAGGCAAAGGATGTTCGGTGGGAAATTCTCTTCTGTCTTTTAATCGCCTACGCCCTCCCATGTCCACTAGAGACAGCAACCCGTCATAAACAATCACGTTCATACCCTGCAACCAAACAACAAAAATGTGTGCGTCATATACCCCCGAATCGACCGCATGGGGGGTTAATAACCTTGCCTGTTTGTGCTCGAGATGAACCGGAAAATCATTTCAATGCTGCTTTGGCCTATGGATGCGCCTCAAATAATTCCTCTGGCGGCGGCTACATCTACCGATATTTCTCTACCCGATTCCGCTAAAAAAGACAAACAAATTTAACGTCTGCAACCCTATAATTCAAGTTACACTAAAATCATGGGCAAATTAAAACGGCAGAACCGCGCGGCCCTGCCGATGGACTACGTCAATGGTTTTTTTTTCAATATACAGCCCGAAATACGCGCCGGCGTTCCAGCATGCTTTTTATGCGGACTTGGTGGACACTGCGTCGATCAAGACCGCTTCTGCGATCTCTGCCGATTCTGCGTTCCGGTATAACCCAGGCATAGGAAAATTTACGTCTGTCAATTCCCGACCGCCTGCCCCTGTTATCTGGCCATAGATAAGGAACCATGAAAACTTGCTTTCCGAAAACGGTGAAGTGGTTCACCCCTTGGGTTCGTTTGGTTCAAAGTGATCAGGGCGGTTACTTGCATGATTCAGGGTAATTAAACCATGCAAATTTCGTGCAGAATTCGCCTGGGGCATAACTTTGGGGGGAGTCGCATGAATATCAACGGTTCAGCAAAAGCGGGAGGTTTCTCCTTTAAGTCGATTGTGAAAAACATTACTTAAAGGTTGTGAAATGGATTTCTTAATTCAGAGAATTTTTTTTCGCAGTCCCCTTGCGACCCTCAGCGGTACTCACTGAAATATTCGAAAGCCACTATCAGAAACGGTTTCTACGCATTTTTGCGCAACCAGCGAACACTATTTGACTTGCATTCGACACACGTGCGTTCGTTGTCGACATTGAACCTACCGGACCAACTGTGACCGCATTGCAGGCACCTAAAATCGGCTTCCTGATTTTCGTCAGCAGCTTTGGGATTTCGGGGTCGCGGTATGCGGGCTTTGGCCAGGACGGTACGGCTATTCTCCAACTCTGCGGCCGTAACTGTTTTTCGCATCTTTTCGGTTGCCTTCATGATGGTCTGCCAGCGAGGACCTTCGGCGGCAGAGCACCACTCGAGAAGCAGGCGTTCCGGGCGGATTCCGGCCTTCTCTAAACCGTCCCACAGGCCTTCCACACGCCGAACAGTACTGCGGTTGGCATCAATATAATGACAGTCGGCATAGTGGCATCCGGATACAAGCACCACCGGTGCCCCTTTTTGAAAGGCGTACCAGACAAACTCAGGATTGACGCGAGCAGAGCACATTGTGCGGATGATGCGGGCATTGGGTGGATAGGTCATACGGTTGACCCCCGCAGTATCGGCACCGGCGTATGAGCACCAATTGCAGGCAAATGTCACTATTTTTTCATGAGGGTCTTTTTCCAAAATAGCATCAAGCTGAGCGTAAATGGCTTGAGCCGAGAAATGTCGCATTTCAATCGCGCCGAATTGACACTCCGCAGCGCAGCATCCGCAACCGGAACATGCCGCACTGATGATTTTCGGCACCTCTTTCTTTTTCCAGGCAATTGCACCAAATGGGCAAACACCGGCACACAACCCACATTTGCTGCATTGATCCTCATAGACCACGGCGGTTATGGCTTCAACCGAGAATCGTCCCTTGTTCAGCAGGATTGACGCCCGGGAACTGGCGGCGCTGGCTTGGGTGACACTCTCACGCACATCCTTGGGGCTTTCGACGGCGCCGGCAATAAAAACGCCCTTGGTCGGCGTGTCTACCGGACGCAGCTTGGCATGGGCTTCCTTTAAAAAGCCATTGGGTGACTTTGAAAGACTGACCATTTGCCGGATCGACTCGGTGGCCGAGGATGATGTTGCCCCAACGGCCAAAACCAGCATGTCAAACTCATAGTTTTCAATGCGTTTATCGGTGGTGTTCTCTACCGTAACCAACAAATTACCGCTTGCGATGTCCTCGCGCACCTCGCCCGGCAGGCCTCTGACGTACCGGACGCCGCGACTTCTGGTCCGCATCAACAGTTCTTCGAATCCTTTGCCGTAGGCGCGCAAGTCAATGTAAAAGACCGTAATCTCGGCGTCTGCGTAATTATCCATCAAGTACTGCGCATCCTTGATGGTATTCATGCAGCAGATATTGGAGCAATAGGGGTTGCCCCGCTGTGGATCCTGAGTTCGCGAACCGACGCATTGAATAAATCCGATGCGTCGGGGTGGCTTTAAATCACCGGGTCTTGCCAAATGTCCCTCCAGGGGACCACCGGTCGAGATCAATCGTTCAAACTCCAAACTGGTGACCACGTTGGCAAAGCGAGTGTAACCATATTCATCCAGGACGGTGGGATCGTATACATCCATTCCGGTTGCAACGACGATTGCTCCCACATCTACCTCAATCCGTTCGTCTTGCATGTCGAAGTCGATGCACTGTTTCTCGCAGACTTCCAGGCATTTTCCGCAAGCGATGGGATTCAACCCCAGGCAATCCTCAGCCGAAACTAGGTACGCGGATGGCACGGCTTGCGGAAAAGGGATGTAAATTGCCCGGCGGCTGCTTAAGCCCATTTGATACTCATCGGGGATCACAACCGGACAGACACTCATGCAATCACCGCAGGTGGTGCAGGCATCTTCATCGACATAGCGTGCCTTTTTACGAATACGGACCTTGAAATTACCGACATAACCCGAGACATCTTCAAGCTCCGCATGGGTCAGAAGCGCTATTTTGGGATGCCGACCGACATCCATCATCTTAGGTCCCAGGATTCAGATGCTGCACTCTATGTCGGGATAAACTTTGTCGAGCTGAGCCATGATGCCGCCTATGGACGGCTTTTGTTCCACTAAGTAAACTTGGTGTCCGGCATCGGCCAGATCAAGGGCCGCCTGCATACCGGCGACCCCGCCGCCGATAACCAGGGTTGCATCTGTCACTGTGATCTGTTCTTCATCCTGCGGGTAAAGCCATCGGGCTCGTGCGACGGCTACTTTGAGGATATCTTTTGCTTTCCGAGTGGCGGCCTCCCGATCCGGAGTCACCCAGGAGCAGTGCTCACGGAGGTTGGCCATCTCCAGCAGATATCGGTTCAGTCCGGCACCCTGAATACACTGGCGAAAAATCGGTTCATAAGACGCGGGTGAACAAGAGGCCACCACAACGCGGTTTAGCTTTTTTTCGAATATCGTTCGTTGGATTTCCTGCTGGCCGGGATCGGAACAGGTGTATTTATTCCTGACGGACACGACCACATCGGGCAAAGTTTCGGCGAACTCCCGCACCGTCTCGGTATCCACACAGCCTGCGATGTTCGATCCGCAATCACATACGAATACTCCGATACGCAAATCTTCTTTTGCCAACGTTGTCCCTCCTTTTAAAGGTCATATTTATTTGAGGGGTCGGGGTATTTTTTTCACGGCAAGATGATCGCCCCACTGCTTCTAATGGGCAGAGGGCTATTGCCGCCGGGAAAGGCAAAACACGGCGTCGGTTCTTGTTGGCGTGACCGTTTTAAATGGCCGGCCGTAAAGTGCAAGGCAGTTGCCGCTGTCAGGCTGGGCAGGCAACAAACCGGCATCTTGCCGTGAAAAAAA
>JASFTQ010000295.1:0-6118 GCA_050053515.1 Desulfobacterales bacterium
CCCATAAACTGGTTCCGCCGGCCCTATTTGCGCTGATGTCCATGGAGGCGGTCAAAATTGATGGTTTTATTCTACCCGGCCACGTTTCGGTAATCATCGGCCTGGACGCTTATCGGTCCTTTTTTGAAAAGAATCGAATCCCCTGCGTAATTTCAGGCTTTGAGCCCGCTGACATACTGCAGGCAATTTTAATGTTGGTCCAACAACGAGAGACCGGCAACTTCGCTTTGGAGAATGCCTATGGCCGGGCGGTTACTTTAGCGGGCAACCGCAAGGCCCAAAAAGTAATGCTGGATGTCTTTGAACCTGCCGATGCAGTCTGGCGGGGCATCGGAACAATTCCACAAAGCGGGCTGAAGATTCGGGAAAGTTTAAGGGATTACGATGCCGAAGCGGTTTTTGAAATCAACCCTCCCCGCTCACAAGATCCCGAAGGCTGTGCCTGTGGGGAAATCCTTATCGGCGCCAAGATCCCGTCGCAATGTCGGCTCTATAAAAAAGTGTGTACCCCAACTGACCCGGTAGGCCCCTGCATGGTCTCCAGTGAGGGGACCTGTGCCGCCTATTACCGCTACCACACCTAAACCGGTTTTATAGCCACGTCTGAATATTCGATAACTGCGTTGCGGGCAGGGGCGCAGGACCCCTACCCGCGCTCCTGCAAAAAATGCTCACCTACTGCCGTGTACGCTCCGCCTTTGAAGCGCTTTACGCCTTGTTCTCAAACATCATCCGAAACTCTAAAACCGGTTTCGTTCTGGTGTGGTAGTTGACAAAAATACCTTAAAAAATAATAGTAGGAATCCGATTCCGAACGTTGCA
This sequence comes from Desulfobacterales bacterium, assembly GCA_050053515.1. GTDB lineage: Bacteria > Desulfobacterota > Desulfobacteria > Desulfobacterales. The sequence continues at coordinate 823 of JASFTQ010000295.1, forward strand.
TATTGTTAAGGAAAAACCGCATGAAATTTGATAAGATCATACTTGACCATGGCAGTGGCGGAAAGATATCTCATGGTTTGACCGCAGATATGATGCTGCCCGTATTCGACAATCCCATTCTGGCCGAATTAAATGACGGTGCCATTTTCAGCATTGACGGTCTGCGGCTGGCCTTCTCCACCGACACCTATACCGTCGATCCCATATTTTTCCCGGGGGGCAATATCGGGGATCTTGCCATTTACGGCACTGTCAATGACATTGCGATGTGTGGCGCGACTCCGCTATTTTTAAGTGTCGGGCTGATCATCGAGGAGGGTTTTGCCATTTCAGATCTAAATATCATCATTAACCAGATGGGCAAGGCCGCAGCCAAAGCAGGCGTAAACGTTGTTACCGGCGACACCAAGGTTGTGCCAAAAGGTGCTGCCGATAAAATATTTATCAACACCTCCGGTGTCGGGATCATTCCGCAAGGCGTCGATGTCGGCAGCACCAAGGCCCGGGTTGGCGATAAAATTATTTTAAGCGGCACCATTGCCGACCATGGCACCTGCATTCTTATCCAGCGGGAGGGAATGAGTTTCGACGCCACGCTGACCAGCGACAGTGCTCCGCTGAATCATATGGTTGACAGCATGTTTGCAGCCAGCAAAAAAATTCATGCTTTGCGCGATCCCACCCGGGGCGGGATCGGCACCGCCTTAAATGAAATTGCCGAAAAATCGGCAATCGGCATAAAAATTATTGAAACCCAAATACCCATAAAAGAAGGAGTTGCGGGGATTTGCGAAATTTTGGGGTTTGATCCCCTTTATCTGGCCAATGAGGGCAAACTGTTAGCCTTCGTTGCACCCGAGGATTCACAAACGGTTCTCAAAGCCGTAAGATCAAATGCGTATGGCAAAGATGCCATGGTTATTGGTGAGGCCGTGGCCGATTACCCGGGCCAGGTGTTTTTGGAAACCCGCATCGGCGGCACCCGAATCGTGGACATGCTCACAGGGGCGCAACTGCCTCGTATTTGTTAGATAAATGAGGGGTGTTTTTTTCACGGCAAGCTGCCGGGTTGTTGCCTGCCAAGCCTGACAGCGGCAACTGCCTTGCATTTTACTGCCGGCTATTTAACACTTTCACTCCAACAATAACGGAAACCGTGTTTTGCCTTTCCCGGCGGCAATAGCCCTCTGCCCCTTGGAAGCGCAGGAGCGATCAGCTTGCCGTGAAAAACACACCCCTCAGATAAATGGTCTTTTTCCCGTCAAAACCATGAAAAAGTTTTTAACCATAAGCGTCTTCAGCATTTTTGCACTGTTGCTCAGTGGCTGTAACGACAAAAAAGAGACCCTGATATCCGGCCAAACCATGGGTACAACCTACCATATCAAGGTGGTCACCGGAAAAGCGAAAAACCTCTCCAGCCTGAAAGAAAAAATCGATCAACGCCTGTCCCGAATCAACTGGAGTATGTCAACCTGGCTGAAGGAAAGTGAGATCAGCAGATTCAATGATTTGAAAAAGGTTGGAGAGAAATTTGAGATATCGGCCGACTTTCTTCAAGTCATGATTGTTGCTGAAAATCTTTATGGATTGACCGAGGGCGCTTGGGATGGCACCGTAAATCCGTTGGTAAAACTCTGGGGATTTGGCGGCGCGGACAGGATAAACACCCTCCCGCCGCCGGAAAAAGTCAAACAGCTGGTATCGGATGTCGGTTTTTTCAATATCAAAATTTCAGAAAATAGCAGCCTCGTGAAAAAAAAACCGTCTATTTCGCTTGATCTGGGTTCGATCGCCAAGGGATATGCCGTAGATAAAATCTCTGAATTGATCGAACAAAATGGCATAAAAAACTTTTTAGTTGAAATCGGCGGAGAGGTCTATGCCGCCGGTGTCCGAAAAGATGGTGAAAATTGGAAAATCGGTATAAATACACCGCGGCCCGATGCCCCCCCTGATCATATTTATCAAGCCCTAACAATTCGAAACAAGGCCCTGGCTACCAGCGGCGACTATAGAGATTTCTTTGAAATTAACGGGAAGCGCTATTCTCATATCGTTGACCCGCGAACCGGTTATCCGGTCAACAATGGTGTTGTCAGCGTTTCAGTAATCGCGGACAACTGCACATTTGCCGATGGACTGGCAACAGCACTTATGGTGATGGGCCCTGAAAAGGGCTTGGTGCTGGTCGACAGGCTCGAGCAGGTCGAGGCGCTTTTTATAGTTCGCACAGAAGGAGACAGCCTTGTCGCTTACAATTCGAAAGGATTTGAAGACGACAATTTAAAGCCCTAAGGAGACGCTCCAGTTTTTAATTGACATAAAATCATTTAATAATTAATGATAATCAAAGGATCGATCAGCGTGGTGTGCAAAAAACACCCCGACCCTTCAGCCAATAAAAATCTTTACTTTTTTTGAATGCTTCTCTTTAATCGTTTGAGAGGATTGCCCTGGACTGATGCCAAAAACGGTCTCAATAGGTCTTTCCCCGAGAGAGATTCTTGAGAGAATCGTCCGGCGCCCCGTCGTTGTCATACTGATGATTGCGGCCGTTACCCTTTTTTTTGCCTGGCAACTCCCCCGCCTTTCATTTCAGACTACGGTCTATGATCTTCAAATCCAAGACCTTCCGGAAACCACCCGCTATCAGGAGTTTAAAAAGCTGTTCGGCTCTGATGAAATCATCCGGGTCGTGATCAAAAGTGAAAATTTGTTTGAACCGGTCACTTTTCAAAAGATTACCCAGCTGGCCCAGGAGGCTGAGGCCATCAATGGCGTCAGACGCGTCATCAGCCTGCCGGGCATCAAGCAGGCGGTTGATGTTTCAGGCAAATGGAGTCTGGAAAAATTTTACACGGTTGTCTCCCAGGTAGATTTGTTTCGCAAAAACCTGATTTCATTAGACCGCAAGACGACAGCCTTGACGCTGGTTCTCAACGACGAGGCTGACCATAAAGCCGTCATTCGGCAGGTTGAAGCAATGATCGCCGGCGCTGCCAAAGATCTTTCATTATATCAGGTCGGCATGCCCCTGGTCTCCCAGGCCCTGGTCGAGTTTACCGAAAAAGATTTTTTCAGGCTCCCGCCGATTACCTTTTTGATCATTGCGGTCATTCTGTTCGGCCTTTTTTTAAGGATTCAATACCTTCTCATTCCGATCACCTGCGTCGGTCTGTCGCTGGTGTGGACATTTGGCCTGATGGCCTATATCGGAATTCCCCTTTCGATGATCACCATGATCGTGCCGGTCTTTCTGATCGCCGTCGGAACGGCCTACTGTCTTCATATCGTTTCGGAGTATCTGTCCTGCTCGCACAAGGCCGGTTCCTCGATCGATGCGACGATGTCAACCTTTTCCACCGTTGCCTTTCCGACCGTTATCGCCGTTTTGACCACCATTATCGGACTGGGATCCCTGCTGGTCAATCGGATCCCCACCATCCGCGAGTTCGCCGTTTTTACCTGTTTTGGTATGTTCAGTATCCTGGTCATCGTCCACACGCTGCTTCCGGCGGCTCTTGCGCTTATTCCCTTACCGGCGAAGGGGAAAATCGCGGGCTATGGCAGGCCCCGGGTATTTGACCGTTTCATCGATAAAATTATTCGACTGAATTTAGACCACCAGAAAATCGTACTCCCGGTTTTGGGGGCCCTGGTTATCTTATGCTTGATCGGCATCCTGCGCATCCGGGTTGAAACCAACCCGGTCGGATATTTCAAAGAACAGACGCCTGTTAAGCAACATTTTCACGACATCTACCGGGATCTATCCGGCAGCTTTCCCATCAATATCGTCATGGAAAGCAAGGAGGCAGAATATTTTGAGGATCCCCAAAACGTGGCCGCTATTGCACGCCTGCAAGATTATTTGGAAACTCTGCCGGGCATTGATAAAACCGTATCATTTGCCGATTATTTGATGTTGGTCAATTATGCCCTCAACCGCTTTGAACCTGAATTTTACGCCCTGCCGGAGGAGGGCTTTGAAGTCAGGATGTTAATCAACAATTACACCACCATGCTCGGTGAGGATATGCTCAACCGGTTCATGAGCCCTGACTTTTCCAAAGCCAACATTCTGTTGTTGACTCATATCTCGAGTTCGCGGAATTTTCTTCAGACCCGTGATAAGATTCTCACCTTCGTCAAACAGCATTTTCCCAAGGATCTCGCCTGGAACGTGACCGGTTTCGGGATAGCGATATCTGCCAGCAGCCATCAGTTGACCCGGGGTCAGATCAAGAGCCTTTCAATCACCATGGTCCTGGTCTTTGGGATCATGTTCCTCCTTTTTTTGTCGAGCAAGGTGGGGCTTATTGCGATTGTTCCCAATCTTTTTCCGATAATCATTAACTTCGGTTTTATGGGATGGCTCGGCATTGAGCTATCCATGGTAACCAGCCTTATCGCCAGCATAGCCATTGGTCTGGCCGTAGACGACACCATCCACTACCTGTTCCGCTATAACCGTGAGTTCAAAAAGGATTTGGACGACAGGCGGGCATTCAGTGAAACGCTCAAGCAGGTGGGGCGGCCGATCATCTTCACGACGCTGACGATCTGTGCCGGGTTTTCCATTCTTGTTTTTTCCAGCTTCAAACCCACAGCGGTATTCGGGATTATGATGGCCATCACGGTGCTCTCGGCTCTGGTCGGGGATCTGATCCTGCTGCCCTCCCTGATGCAGCACGTTGAGCTGGTAACCTTGTGGGATCTTGTAAGGCTGAAACTCGGCCAGGAACCCCGTTACGGGATTCCACTTTTCAGGGGGTTGTCGCGCACCCAGGTCCACTACATTATCATGGCCGGATCGCTGAAGACACTCCAAGCCGGCGAGGTTTTATTTCATAAAGGAGAGTCCAGTGATTCCATGTATACGATTGTTTCCGGGGCCATGGATGTTGTTGATCCATTGACCGATGACCCGGCCTGTCTGGAGGTCGGCAACCATCATCTGATCAACCGCCTAAAGACCGGCGATTTATTGGGCGAAATGGGGCTCCTGCGTTCTGTGCCGCGATCGGCAACCATTATTGCCACCGAGCCGGTTGAGCTCTTGCAGATCAATTGGAAAATGATCCAGCGCTTGCAGTGGCTGTATCCCCCTACGGCCCACAAGTTTTTTCATAATCTGTTGACCATTATATGCGATCGACTCGAAAAGGTTACCGCGTGTCTTTCAGAAACACAAACAGTGGACGACACCACCGGCTTGCACAACCGAGAAACCTTTCTTAAAATATTGGATGACGAAATTCACCGCGCGCACAGATACGGAAGCAAATTGTCC
>JASFTQ010000296.1:0-6109 GCA_050053515.1 Desulfobacterales bacterium
AGAGCGCTTAAGTTATGATGCGTTTAAAAACAATCTTGAGGAGAGGGATACCGTCTTATTCGTCGGTTCCAGGGATGGATCCATTCATGCCTTTGATGCCGGCAAGTTCCGTTACGGGGATAATCCCAAAACGACCAATATCAAGGAACTCAGAGGATATTTTAAATCGGAAAATTTAATCGCCAACGACCCGGGTTACTGCAGTGACGTAACCGATTGTCCCAATTACGGCACCGGCAAGGAATTGTGGGCATTTATTCCGGCAGATCTGATCCCCCGCCTCAAGAACAATGTCTTGAGAGGAGATGACCAGTCCTACGTGGACGCTTCACCTGCGCTGGCCGATGTTTACCTCGACACAAACGGAGATGGAAACTCGGATTCCTGGCGAACCATTCTGCTCTCCGCCGAAGGCAACGGCGGCGACACGGTTTTCTGTCTGGATGTGACGGATCCCTATAACCCCTCTTTTATGTGGGAATTCGCCGCTCCGGAACTTTTCAGGAGCCGATCCTCACCAGCCGTCGGCCAGATAGGCAGAATACAGGATCCAGTTACCAACGAAGCAAAATGGGTGGCTTTTTTCGTCACCGGCAAGGTTGAGGATACCAACCTGTTTCCTGCCATCTACGTCATCGAGATTTCAAACGGCAGTGTGTTGCATCGAGTGGTTCTGGATGACGCCGTCGATATGAATTCGGATGGATTTGTCGACGCCGCCGAAACGGATTACGGCAGGGGAGGGGTTCCCAGCGGACAGCCGGCCATTGTGGATTCGGACGAAAACGGTTTTATCGATCGTTTATATGTGGCCTCGGACCGCGGATTCATGTACAAGGTCAATATCCCGGACGATCCCGAAGCTCCCAATTACGATATCAGTCATTGCATGCTCAACACCGATTTCATCGATGAGGATGGCAATGAGGTCTCTGATTCACAGCGATGGCATCCGGTTTATGCCTCACCGGCTGTGGTGGTGGACAACGGCGTTACGGATACCGGCGAAATCGATTACAATATTCTGGTATTTTTCGGTACCGGTGACAGTCCCTATTATGATGAGGACATCAACACCGATGACACCCGCTATCACTTTTTCGCCTATGTCGACAAGACGGGCAAGGGGGTCTGCAATGCCAATAATCATCGGCTGGATTGGTTCATCGAGCTGGATGCCGGTCAGCGGATTTTTGCCTCAGCCTTTGCGGCGGCTGGATTGGTCTACTTCGGCACCTCGACAGCAGAGACCGAAGACCCGTGCGAGGGGCACGCTTCTGTAGACGGCAATGAAGGAGAAATATTTGTCGTCGATCTGGAAGGGGTGGTGCAACTGCGCAAGATCGTCGGTGACATTCGGACCTCACCGTTGGTGGAAGACGAACATGTGTACTTCAGAACCCCCACGGGCCTGATGTCGCTGGGCAGCGGTATGTACAACAACGAAATCCGGGCCGGCGGCACGCCGGCAGCCGGTGTTAAGCTATGGCAACAAATGGATTAGCCCAATATTTTCACTGAAACACCTCCTGTAAGCGGTGTCTCAGTGAAAACATATAAATATCGTATATTTTTATGCAGTTACCAATACCTCACCAAAACACAAGCTGTGTCAAGCGCGTGTACCGATCAGCCTAATTGACACAATCCCATAAATCCGTTATATTCTAATAAATATTTTCATCTATCCTCTCAAACAAAAACCCACAAACCCAGGCGCCTACCGAAATTTTGAATGGCTTTCCGGGTTAATTGAAAGGCTTTGGCACGATGCCTACCGATCGGTTCGATCCTAAAGTGGTTTGCACCGCTCTTGTAAAGAGGGGTGTTATATCACCGGATAAGGCTAAGGAAATTATCGTCAAGCAGCCTGCCGTAAGAAAAAAGCTGGAAAAACAAAAGGGAAAGGGGCCGGCGGGGACAGCCCCCGGTAATAAAGCCATCACGATTGTCGATGTGATTTCGTCGATGAAATTGAGCAGAGAAGACGATCAACCCGGCTACGTGGATGAAGATGCCGTTTTTCAGGTGCTCGCTCAGGAATGGGATCTGCCTTACAAGAAAATCGATCCTTTGAAACTGGACCTCAACCTTGTCACCACCACCATCCCGCGCAATTTTGCCATGAAGCACCTTGTTTTGCCCATCGACATAAAGGACGGCTATGTGACGGTGGCATCCCCGATTCCGCCGAATTTAGAGGTGCTGGATGATATTACGCGGGTCACGAATTTAAAGATCAACACCATCATCAGCTCAAAAACCGATGTCATGAAGCTCATCAATGAGTTTTTTGGCTTCAAACGCTCCATTGCCGCGGCTGAGGATATGTTCGCCGGTCCATCGGTGGAAATAGGAAACCTGGAACAATACGTGCGCCTGAAGTCGACCGACGAAATTCAGTCCACCGACCACCACATCGTAAATGCGGTAAACCATGTTCTTCTCTATGCCTTTGATCAACGGGCCAGTGACATTCACATCGAGCCTAAAAGAGATGAAGTCATGGTGCGGATGCGGATCGACGGAGTGCTGCACACCGTCTACAAATTACCCAAAAAAGTGCATAACCCCATGGTCAGCCGAATAAAGACCCTGTCCCGCCTGAACATTGCCGAAAAGCGCAGACCTCAGGACGGGCGGATCAAAACCGATAAAGGCGGCGTGGAAGTCGAAATACGAATTTCCACCGTTCCGGTTGCTTTTGGAGAGAAGGTCGTCATGCGGGTCATGGATCCGGATATTCTTTTTCAGGATTTGGCGGGGCTCGGGTTTTCCGACACGGATTTAAGCCGCTATAACCAATTTATCAACATGCCCCACGGCATCGTTCTTGTCTGCGGTCCCACCGGCAGCGGCAAGTCGACCACCCTGTACTCTACGCTGCGCCAGCTTTCCACACCCGAGAATAACGTGATTACAGTCGAGGATCCCATTGAAATGATTCACGAGGATTTCAACCAGATCGGGGTTCAACCGGCAATTGATGTTACTTTTGCCAACATACTGCGCACCATACTGCGGCAGGATCCTGACATCATCATGGTGGGTGAGATGAGAGATCTCGATACCGCCAGGAATGCCGTGCAGGCGGCCCTTACCGGACATCTGGTGTTATCGACACTGCACACCAACGACGCTCCGTCATCAGTTACCCGGCTGTTGGATCTGGGAATACCTGCTTTTTTGATACAAGCCACCCTGGTGGGCATTCTGGCCCAGCGGTTGGTGCGGAAAATATGCAAGTATTGTGAGGAAAGCTTCGAAATCGATACAGCGGAGTTGCAGCGGATGGGTTTGGAAGTCGGCAAAAAAGGAACCATCATGCTGAAACGCGGGAAGGGCTGCATGAAGTGCCGACACACCGGCTACCGCGGCAGAACCGGTATTTTTGAAGTACTCCCCTACACGGAGGGATTGAAGAAAATGACCACCGCCAAAACCGATGTCGAGAAATTAAAGGTTCGTGCCCGGGAGGAGGGAATGTTTACCCTGCGGGAAAGCGCGGTTAAAAAACTGTTGGAGGGTGACACCACCTACCAGGAGGTTTTGAGGGTCACCTGGGAACAGCTTTGATACATTTGGGGCAAACTTATCATTCTGACACGATAATGCTTTTTACAGATTAAGATTCAGGATTGTTGATTTCTCTGATTGACAATTGAATATTGTCGATTGCATATTGAGCCGTCCTTGCTTTAATGGGGACGGCTTTATAATTTAATTAATGTGTTTTGTGTTTGGTGTTTAGAGCGATCCTCAAAGAAATATTCCGCTTACACGAGGTCCGGACAGGGGGCAAATTTTTTTCGTCAAACTGATTACTCCGGCGTTTCTAAGCGACAAAGGGCTGTTGCTGCCCGCATGGGCAAACGACGGTGAGCCATTGTGTTATTCAGAATCTTTTAAATATCAGGGGGGAGCGACTGACAGGAAGTGGACATTTCCAATCCAAGGGGACGGTCATTCTGCATCTTGACGATAAAAATTTACCCTCTACCCGGACCTCTTCATGGTGCTTTATTTCGGGACGTTATTTTGACATCCTTTATAAGGTGGGTTCTACAAGGGCATAAGGTATTGGAGTGCTGCCGTAATAGCAAACGCAATTGTTGCGAGTTGCGAGTTCCGTGTTGCGCGTTCAAGCCTTCAACCAGAATCCAGCATCCAGAATCCAGTATCGGCAACAAATGCCAAAAATTATTGTTACCAGCATAATCGTAACACCTTAACTATCTGATACCTTAAGGAACCGCCTACTCAAACGGTGTTGCGATTTTCGATCCCGGGGCAATATTTCTGCTGACCTGGGTTACTAAAACCGTGGAGGTTGTTTTTTCCGTATGCAACACCATCACGGAGCCGATGGTAACCGGTTTGAGCAGCCCTTTCTTCCTGCCGGAAACCACACGTGTTGGATCCTGGTAATAAATACTGTATATCTGCCCGGGTTTTACGCCGTCTTCTTTTCCTTTATTGATAAACACCCGGGTATAATCGCCGATAATGAGATTGTGATCTTCGGCAATAATAACCTCTCCGAACAGTCCTTCCTGGCTTTCTTGCTTCACAATTTTATGGTCTCTTTGAATAAACGGCATCAAGAGATCGCCGACCCTTATGGCGCTGTATGATTGAATGATCTTGCCGATCGTATACTCGGGTTCCGTCTGAATAATTTCGACGGTACCAAGCATATAATGCTGGATGCCGATATATTTTCTCGTTTTGCTGTCCCGTATCGGACCGAAAGTTCTGTAAATAGAATATCGGCTCCCCGGGCTCAGGGGCCGGTCTTCATCAAAGCTGATGTACACAATGTCGTTCTGACTCAGCATTTTTTTAAAACCCTGCACACGGAAGATTTCGCCCACCGGTTTTACGGCTTTTTCGCGGATAAACCCCACTTGATCCATTGCGGCATATTCATAGAGCCCCGAGACTTCCTGGAACTCTTCTAGGGGTTCAATTTGCGGCTGCGGTTCCGGCTCCATCTCCAGCACCGGCTCTGGTTCCTCCTCAATCACCTGCGCGGTGGCCTCAACCGGTGTTTCTTCCGGGGCAGGTTGGGTATGCCGTTCCACATCCTGGCGGCGAAACAGACGTATGCGTTCACCGGGATAAATACGATGGGGGTTGGCAATTTGAGAGTTACCGCTCCACAAATCCGGCCACAGGTAAGGGGAGTTTGAAAATCGCTGGGAAATATCCCACAGGGTATCTCCCTTTTTGACCGTGTAATAAATGCCGCTTTCCGTCTCGACCACTTCCAGATCTGCAATCCCGCTTTCTCGCGTCGGGACGGTTTCGGAGGATTCTTCAGCCCAAAGATATACGGGAATCGAGAGCGAGGTCGCTATGATGAGAATTAGTGTGAGTAAATTTTTGAGGTTCATGTGATGCTCCAGTGAGGTTGCGGTTTACCGAAACATGACAGAGTGCCCCTTGGCGCGCCGTCGCCATAGCGTCTTTGGAGCGTCGGCGACTTGCCAATGAGATGATCAGTCTTCGCCAAAGGCTTCACCCCGACGTGATGGCATCCTTTGAATTCCCCTCCCTGGGGGGGTAGGGGAGGGGGAAGCATGGCAATGTCTTCATCCTCGCCTCAGTCCTCCCCCGACAAAAAAAAACGGATGCCCTGCGGCCTGCCGCGGAGAGTTTCGCTTTTTTCTAGTTTATTGTCAAAATTATCAATAAGTTTAGCCTGATTTAAGCGGTTTTGTCAAGCTTTCATTCCCTGAGACCCAGTACCAAAACTGTTCGAATCCTCTATTGATAGTTTCGTGCAAAATCGAATTTCACCTCCATTGTTATTTTTTCACCCCCACCTCAGTCCTCCCCCGTCAAGGGGGAGGAAAAAAACAGCTGCCCCCTTGCGCACCGCCGCTGTAGCGGCTTTGGCGCACCGCGACTTGCTGCGGGGCGCTTCACTTTTCGAAAAACCTCGTCTATTATAAGTCGGTCAATCGCTATAAAATAATTTAAAATTATTAAAACTTTTTATATTCAAAGTATTTCTTTGTATTACACTTTTTGTTACACGGTTTTTTATTTCAATAGCCGCCTTAACAGACAATCTAATAATATTCAGCATTATTTAAGCATGTTA
>JASFTQ010000297.1:0-6106 GCA_050053515.1 Desulfobacterales bacterium
GCGAATCAATTACCGAAAGAATCTGATAGCGCCTGGTAAAGCGAACCAGCCCATGCGCGGTTTTCCCGTTGAGCGTATTGAAGGCCCCCTGGCAATAAATGATGGCCTGACCGTCCGATTGATCCATCATGATTTTCTCCCCGTCAAAACAACGACAAATCTATCGTTGGGAAGCGTTTCCCTGCGGTGTTGCTCCACAAGCCCGATGAGCCCTGCCGTGGAAGCGGGCAAGACTTGCAAACCCTCTTTTTCACGTATCAAGCGTGAAAACAACCGCATGTTCTTGTCTGAGGCATTGGCTGCCCAACCGTTTGTTTGTCGGATGGCATCCAGCGCATGATCGCCGTCGATAGCATGCCAGTTAATCAGGGGTTCGTTAATACTGGTCTCCCGAATTTGTTCGGGTTTTAGATCCACGCAGGAAGCAGAATCATTTAAATAAGCCTGAACGATGGGATTTTTTCTGTATGAGGATCCGGCCACGATACGGGGTATACGAGAGGTTTTGCCGCGACGGTACAGGCTTAAAAACCCTTTGTAAATTCCGGCCAAAGTGGTGCCGTTGGAGACCGGAACCGCCGCAACAAGGGGCGCGTCGCGCAACTCGTCGTAAATTTCATAGGCAATTTGACCATACGCACGCAGCTGAATGTCGGTGTTGTCCCCGCCGGGATTGGCGTCGTATAGTTCATCTTTTCTGGCGTGCTCCGCTGACAATCTAACCGCCGATTCATAATCACCGCTGATGCGAACAATTTCGGCTCCCAAATCGTTCATTTCCTTGATTCGCTTGGTATGAAAATTTTGCGGAATGTAAGTCAGGCAACGCAGCCCGGACAGCGAGGCAGCTAGTGCCATGGCCGTACCATAATTTCCACAGGTGGCCAGGGTAATGGTATCAAAACCGCGTCGCAGCGCATCCATAGCCTGGGCAAAGGCGATGCGATCTTTTTGGGTGCCGGTTGGATTACCGCCTTCAAATTTTAAATAAATTTGGCGGATACCAACTTCCCTTTCGATGTTGCGTGCCCGAACAAGTGAGGTGTCGCCCACTTCCGAATCGATGATATCCTCGTACGCTTCCAGTCTGACGTCCAGGGGTTGGGCGTCGTTGCCCGCGATTTTACGCAAATCATCGACTTCTCGAAAAACTTCGAAGACCTCTCCGTTAGCGCCATCCATGATGTTACGAGGTCTTTCACTATCAACAAAGTGAGGATCTTGATTGTGGAGGTCGCTTTTATCGATTTGATCGGTCATAATTAATTAACATCCTATTTGAAGGAATTATTTTTCATTCGCCAGATTTTTGTGGCGAACTACAGGGTAGGCTTCAAATTTGAATCACAGTCAAGCAACATATATGCCATATTTTGGCGGAAAAACCTTGCTGAATCTGCCAGACAAACTCCAGGGTCATCAGTGTCCAAAAAGATTTTGTAGGTGATCAACATTTCGACGTCTCGAAGCTGCAAATTTATAGGAACTCCGAATTCCGAATTTAATAATATCAGAACTATAATTTCTATCTTAATCGCCGGACAATTGCAATTATGCATGCTGAAAAAAAGAAAATCCACCGGGAAAAAATTATATTGTGAGTCAATAATATTTGGATAAGATTGGGTTATTTATCGGTGATAAACGCAAATTTTCATTGGCTGCCTCTTCTGGCACGTATATTGCTCAGCTTTCTGGGTGTCGGACGCAGACATCGGCATTAGGAATGCGTGTCAAAAACATGCAGTAAGTAAATTTACTTAATGGAGGGACGATAACATGAAAAGATTGGCAATTGGAATAATGGCATTATGCTTTTTAGTTGCACTGGCGGGGCCTGCCCTTTCCGAGCAAAGTATGACTATTGTGGGGACGGTCTCCGAGGATTATGAGCTCGAAAGTGAAAACGGTGAAATTTACATCTTAGGGGAAGACGACAAAAGCTTCGAATTATCCGAAAATGTCGGCAAGAGAGTCAAGGTGACAGGTACAGTTTCGAAAACTGAAGATGGTATGGTCATTACCGTTAAAAATTTTCAGCTCCTTGAAGAATGATCCGATAATTTGCTGTGCTAATGGATGTGATTAAGGGGGAAGATTTCTTCCCCCTTAATTTTTTTGATAGATCCGAGCATCCAGGTCAGCCTACTCGCGAAATTAAACATAAACCATTTTCATTAACCGACACGGACACTCTCCAGTCTTGAAAAATTTCATGCCGCACCGCTTTCCAAAACGATTTTTCATTTCACTGACCATATTGATGGCAACAGGCACAGGGTGTTTGTTTCCATCTTCAAGATCTATCCCTCGAGACCTCAGGCAAATCCTTACAACAGCTGTTGCAAGGTCGAATTAACCGCGTAAAAGTTTCTGCGGATTTAGCAATAGAAAAAGAGCCCATCAAAAGTTTGAATCTCATACAAGCTTTTTATGAGCATCGATCATACCGGCCGGTTTGGGTGGGTGAGGATAAGTCACCCGGGCTGGTATACAATTTACTCAAAAGTATCCGCAACGCAAACCGCGAAGCGCTTGACCCAAATGACTATCATCTCGAGGTGCTGGAAAAATTTGATAACTCATTCGGCAGTCTCCGTTCAAGAGATCAACCACTCATACTTAATAACCTTGTCGACTTTGAATTATTGTCTACAGATGCTTTTTTAACATATGCTTCCCACCTGCTTTCAGGGAGAATAAATCCGGCCAGCGTGGATCCTGAAGTGACCGCCAATTCAAAAGAAGTCGATTTTATCCGTCTCATGAAGGCCGCACTGGATTCGAACCAAATTGAAAGTGTCTTTAACGGTTTATTACCCTTCCACCCCGGTTATATGAAACTGCGCGATTCGCTGATGCGTTACCGAAAAATTGCTGATAAAGGAGGATGGCCGGCAGTGCCCTATGGACGCAATTTGCAATCCGGGGATACGGATAAGCGCGTCCGAATGCTAATAGAGCGCCTTCGATTTGAAAACAGAGCGCCACAGCGATCAATTTTTAACAAGACCCGATTTGATTATCACCTGGAACAGGCGGTTCGTTTATTTCAGCAGCGCCACGGCTTAGAGGCAGATGGCATTGTGGGACCGCATACATTGAGGACTCTAAATATCACGACTGCTGAACGCATCCGTCAAATCGAGCTGAACATGGAACGCTGGCGCTGGCTTCCTCAGCATCTCGGTAGATGTTATGTTATTGTCAACATTGCAGATTTTAAACTGGAAATATATGAAATGAATCAACCGGTGATGGTGATGCGGACGGTAGTCGGCCAAAACTATCGGCGCGCCCCGGTTTTCGGCACTCAAATAACGCATCTGGTGCCAAACCCGTATTGGAATGTTCCCAAAATCATAGCGGTAGAAGATATTCTGCCGCAAATTCAAATGGATCCCAATTATCTGAATCGCCATGGATTGAAATTATTTCAGGATTTGGCCGGGGGTGCAGTTGAAATTGATCCTGAAACTGTAGATTTAAAGGCAGTCACTGCTGAAAATTTCTACATTCGATTCCAACAGAACCCCGGCCCTGCCAACGCTCTAGGGCACGTGAAATTCATGTTTCCCAACAAATACGATGTTTATATCCATGACACACCATCCCAAGATTTATTCGCAAAACCTATTCGGAATTTCAGTTCGGGATGCGTTCGTATTGAAAAACCAATCGATCTCGCAGAGTATCTGATGCAAGGGGATCCACGCTGGACACGGAAAAATATAATTGCCGCTATCGACAGCGGGGTTACCCAGACGATCCGGCTGCCATCTCCCATACCGCTTTATTTCATATACTGGACCGCCTGGGCTGACAACGATGGCATGGTCCATTTTCGTGAAGATATTTATGAACGCGATCGCATTCTTGAAAAAGCGCTTCATATGAAGTATGAAGATAAATATTGATTGGCTGGCTTAAGCACCATCGAAGTGTTTGATCGCTAATCCCGGCATAAAAAAAGGAGGCAAGATGGAAAAGCGGCAAAAATTTTCCATATGGTATGTGTTGCTTGGTATTTGGATTGTTTTGATTATGCAACAGTACCTCGTATCCCTATTTGCGATTGAAACCATACCCTACAGCCGATTCTTAAAGTTGCTCAGCGAGGGTAAAATTGAAGAAGTTGCTATTTCCTCGAATCAGATCCAGGGCAAATTAAAAGCTGGCACTGTCACCGAGGGAAATAAAAAGATGTTCAAAACCGTGCGGGTGGACAAGGAAACCTCGGAGCTGCTCAACCGCTATGATGTGGCCTTTAAAGGAGAGGTTGAGTCCACCTTCCTCAGAAGCCTGATGTCCTGGATTATACCGGTATTTCTTTTTTTTGGCATCTGGTATTTTATGATGAAACGAATGGCCGGCCAGCAACCCGGATTTATGACCCTGGGTAAAAATAAAGCCAAGATATATGTGGAGGAAGATTTAGGGGTGGACTTTGATGATGTTGCCGGTGTGGAAGAAGCCAAGCAGGAACTCATCGAAGTGGTGGCGTTTTTAAAAGAACCGGGCCGTTTTACCGAGCTGGGGGGCAAACTGCCCAAGGGTGTTTTGCTCGTTGGGCCTCCCGGCACCGGCAAAACCCTGTTGGCCAGGGCGGTGGCGGGTGAAAGCAAGGTGCCCTTTTTTAGCATGAGCGGTTCTGAATTTGTCGAAATGTTCGTGGGTCTGGGGGCTGCCCGGGTCAGAGACCTTTTTGCCCAGGCCAAACAAAAAGCCCCATGTATCATATTCATCGATGAACTCGATGCTTTGGGAAAAGCCAGAGGCATTGGAATAACCGGCGGGCATGATGAGCGAGAGCAGACCTTAAATCAGCTTCTGGTCGAGATGGATGGATTTGATCCCACGGTTGGTGTAGTATTGATGGCGGCCACCAACCGGCCGGAAATCCTCGACCCGGCTTTACTCAGACCCGGTCGTTTCGATCGACAAGTACTTGTGGATCGACCGGACAAGGCCGAAAGAGAGGCCATTCTAAAGGTTCATTTGAAAAACATCAAAGCTGAGGAAGATCTCGACATCGGCAAGCTGGCGGCAATGACACCCGGAATGGTCGGGGCGGATCTGGCCAATTTGATCAATGAGGCTGCGTTGCTGGCGGTGCGAAGAAACAAGCAAAAAGTGGGGATGCCTGAATTTGAAGAGGCGGTCGAACGGGTGGTTGCCGGTCTTGAAAAAAAGAATCGACTCATCAACCCCAAAGAAAGAGAAATCGTAGCCTATCACGAGTTGGGCCATGCGGTTGTTGCCCTCTCTTTGCCGGGAACCGATCCGGTCCAGAAGATTTCGATCATTCCCAGAGGGATAGCGGCCTTGGGGTATACCATGCAAACGCCCACCGAAGATCGATTCCTCATGAGCAGGACGGAGTTGTTGAACAAAATTGCGACCTTGCTCGGCGGTCGGGCGGCAGAGGAAATTGTTTTTGATGATATTTCCACCGGCGCCCACAATGATCTGGCACGGGCCACCGACATCGCCACCAGTATGGTCAAAGAATACGGTATGAGTGCTAAGGTGGGTCAGGTCTATTTTGCCCGGGAGAAGCAAAGCCGATTTCTTAATTTGGGACCTGAGGGCGCTGCGGAATACAGCGAGGCGACCGCTGAATTAATCGACAATGAAGTCAGAGAAATAATTAACACGCAATATTCGAAAGCGCTTGACATTCTTCACGGTCGCCGGGAAGTTCTGGACAAAGGCGCAAAATTGCTGTTGTCCAAAGAAAAGATCGAAGGCAATGAAATAAAGGCCATGATGCAAGAGGTGCCAAAAACTTAAAATTTTTGAGGACAGACACTTAACCATGTCGAAAAATATTGGATTTGTTTCAACCCGCTTTGCCGGAACAGACGGCGTTACGATGGAAGCCAGCAAGTGGGCCGAGGTTTTGGAAGGCAGCGGGCACCGTTGTTTCTGGTTTGCAGGCGAGTTGGACCGGGAACCGGAACTCTCATATCTTGTCCTTGAAGCCCATTTTCGCTATGAGCAAAACCAATGGATTGATAAGCGTATATGGGGTAAAAAAGGGCGAAAACCTTCGGTAACCGAGACGATTCAGGCCTTAAAATCCATTCTGAAAGTACAGCTTCAT
>JASFTQ010000298.1:0-6105 GCA_050053515.1 Desulfobacterales bacterium
TGGTTTCCGAATAAAATTCTTTTATTTTTTCCACCACATAAGCCTGTTGGTGGTCTGTCAATTCGGGATATATGGGAAGGGCCAGGGTGTGGGTTGCGGCTTTTTCGGAAACCGGGCAATCGCCCTTAGCGTAGTTCAAATGGGCAAAGCATTGCTGAAGATGCAGCGGGACGGGGTAGTAAACTTCGGTACCGATGCCCTCTTGTTGCAGAAACTGGCGCAGCTCGTCTCTTTTTTCCGGTACCTGAATCACAAACTGATTATATATATGCCGGTTTTCCCCTTCCACCGGCAGCTGAACCCCTTCCAGGCCGTATTCGGCGAACAGGGTCCGGTACCTTGCGGCGTTTTCCTGTCGGCCCCGGCTCCAGCGGTCCAGATATTTTAGTTTAACGCAGACAACGGCGGCCTGAAGCGCATCCAGCCGGAAATTCCCGCCGATAATCTTGTGATAATACTTCGGACGAGAACCATGTACCCGCAGTATTTTCAATTTTTCATATAAATCTTCAGAGCCGGTGGTAACCATACCGGCGTCTCCAAAAGCTCCCAGGTTTTTAGACGGAAAAAAAGAAAAACAGCCCAAATCCCCGATGGCGCCTGCCCGTTTTCGGTTGTACTCCGATCCGATCGCCTGGGCAGCATCTTCGATAACCAAAAGATTGTATTTTTGTGCAGTTTGTAAAATCGGCGTCATCTCAGCACACTGCCCGTAAAGATGAACCGGTATGATCGCCTTCACCCGGGCACGCTGTTCTTCATTCATGGCCGTCAAGGTGTCCTGGATAGACTGGGGAGAAATATTGTAAGTCCGGGGATCGATATCAACAAATACGGGTACGGCACCGGTTCGGGCAATGGATCCTGCCGTTGCGAAAAAAGTATATGGCGACGTAATCACCCGATCCCGGGGTCCGATATCCGTTGCCAGCAATGAAATCAGAAGGGCATCGGTTCCCGAGGAAACGCCAAGGGCATATTTGGCGGCGCAATATTCGGCAATTTCCTTTTCAAGAGCTTCCACCCGCGGGCCGAGTATAAAATACTGGCTTTCATAAACTTCTTCGGTAACTTTAAGAATCTCCTCACGTATCGTTTGGTACTGGGCTTTCAGATCAAGCAACGGAACTTTCATAGCGAAAAAAATATCCTTTCCTAAGTATTACCTAAACTTGTATAAACTCGAGAGCGTTCGTTCGCAAACCAATCTCAAACACCCACATTCACTTCAATCATACACAGGGGGGCTTCCCCGGGGTTATGGACCTCCAGCATATCACCGGCGGTCAAGACAATGGTGTCTCCTTGTTTTAATTTTCTTTTGGCCGTCGCTGATTTGATTTTGCCGACACCGCTGATGACACTCAGATGTTTCGATTTCAGCCCTGCCTGCGTCAATTCGGCTCGCAACCCGGCGTATATGATTATTTTGCTGATCGTGTAATCATTTTCTTGCTCGAGTACGGTAACATTGCCCCAGGAATGATACGACGTCAGGTGCTGTTTATACTCCCAACGGCCTCTGGCCTGAAGGTTTTCGACGATCGACTTGACATCCCGGCTGTTGTCAAGATCTGAAACAAAAACGGCATCCGGCGTTTCGACAACCACCATGTTTTTGATACAATTGGTGGCAATCAATCGATCACGGCCCAGTAAAAAGCAGTGTTCGGTATTTCTGGCGATGACGTCGCCGTCGATAACATTGTTGTAATCGCCTTTGGGCAGAAACTCGTAAAGCGACTTCCACGAACCGATGTCACTCCAGCCGAAATCCGACGGCAGCACAACTCCCCTGTGCGTCTGCTCCATGATGGCATAATCAAAGGAAATATCAGGAAGTTGCTCATATTCCGCCATCGTCACACCATCTTTTTTTAGGACCATCTTCTCCATGCGTTCAAGGATTTCAGGTTGATGGCGTTTGAATTCATCCAGGATAACCGTTGCACTGAAAGCAAACATCCCGCTGTTCCAGAAAAAATTTCCGGCCGCAATATAATCTTTGGCGGTTTGCAGGTCAGGTTTTTCAACAAACCGCTTTATCTTCAGGGCCCCTTCAGCCGCTCCTTCGAAGCCCTCTATATATCCATAACCTGTTTCTGGATAATGGGGCCTGATCCCGAAGGTTACGATATTGCCGCGTTCGGCCAGACGAATGGCTGATTGCAAATTTGCCTGAAATCCCGCCAGGTCCTTAATGACATGATCTGCCGGGAAAATGCACAAAATTGCATCTTTTGCTTTTTTGATCACATCGAATACCGAAAGTAATATAGCCGGTGCGGTATTGCGGCCGCAAGGCTCGCTGATGATCTTTCCTTTCGAAGCGATACCAATCTCGTCTATATGTCTGGCGGTTTCATGAACATGGGCGTCACCGCACACGATCCGGATATTTTCCGCGTCCAGCAAAGTTATCAATCGTTTTATGGTCATCTGCACCAGCGAATCGGCCCCGATAAATTTGACCAGCTGCTTGGGGTAACGCTGCCTTGACACCGGCCATAATCGAGTTCCGGTGCCGCCGGCCAATAGGATCGGAAATACCTTTCCGAGCAAGCTTTTAACGTTATGCCTGATCTTATCTGTGGTTTCTTCTGGGGCCATTTAAATTCGCTGCAGTACCGGCCGGACTGCAAACCGTATCTACCGCCCTGTAACCGAGAAAGTCATTGACTTCACGCGTCAAGGCGGTACCGGCCTTTAACTTCATCGCATCAGGTAAAGCGATGATGGTTTCGGTGTTTTGCTGATCCCGCAGATGCACAAAAACCCGACACGATCCCGGGTGCCGTTTTATAATTTCCAGCAATGCCATCAGGGTGCTTTTATCCGTGCGGGTTACTTCCAGCCTGAAATGAATGCTCGCGGCCCACGTTTCTTCGGCCATTGCCATGGGCACAACCGAGTCGGCCAATATTTTTATCGCCTGTTCGTCCCTTTGGACTCTTCCCTCGATGAGAACGGGATTATCTTCAAAAAGCTGACCATTCACCGAAGCGTACACCGAAGAAAAAACAGTGGCTTCCACCGAGCCATGCATGTCCTCGACGGTTACAAAGGCCATCTGATCGCCTCTTTTGGTTCTTATGGTTTTGGTGCTGCTGATGATGCCACCGATTCTGACAACCCCCCGGTCTTCGATATCGTTGATGGTAATGGCATTTGCATTGGTAAACTTTTCCAAAATGTCCTCATAGCGTTTCAAGGGATGACCGCTGATGTAAAAACCAAGGGCTTCTTTCTCAAACGACAGCAGCTGTTTTTCATCCCACTCCTGAAGATTCGGCAGGGCCGGAGCATTAATCCCGGGTTTACTCTCGCCGCCATCAAAAAGTCCGATCTGTGGATCGTTTTTCTCTTTCTGGACCCGCTGCCCGTAATCAATGGCATCTTCAAGGGCTGCCAACATCTGGGAACGCTTGGCCCCCAAATTGTCAAAGGCACCACATTTAATGAGACTTTCGATGACGCGCTTGTTCACTCTCCTAAAATCCACCCGTTCGCAGAAGTCGTACAGTGACAAAAACTTATCTGCTCCCCGGGCCGCGACGATTGTTTCAATGGCACCTTCACCGACGTTTTTGACGGCCGCCAGGCCGAATCTTATTTGTGAACCCGAGACCGTAAATTCTTTGAAGCTCTCGTTTATACTCGGCGGCAGAATGGTTATGTCGTGGCTGCGGCATTCAGCAATATACTTCACGACGCTGTCGGTGGAGTTCATTTCGCTGGTCAGCAGTGCAGCGATGAATTCAACCGGGAAATGGGCTTTAAGATAAGCGGTTTGATAAGCGATGAGGGCATAAGCGGCACTGTGTGACTTGTTAAAACCGTATCCGCCGAACTTCTCCATAAGGTCAAATATCTTTTTGGCCTTCTTGGGGGATACATGGTTCTCACTGGCGCCGCTTAAAAAACGCACCCGGTGTTTGGCCATAATGGCCGGAATCTTTTTGCCCATTGCTTTGCGAAGATCATCGGCTTCAGCCATGGTATAATTTGCCAAATCGCCGGCAATTTTCATCACTTGCTCCTGATAGACAATGACACCATGGGTCTCCTTTAAAATGGGTTCGAGATCGGGGATAAGATATTCCACCTTCTTGTGACCATGCTTTCTGGCCACATAATCATCGATCATCCCGCTTTCCATCGGACCGGGACGGTAAAGGGCAACCAGTGCAATAATGTCGTCAAAACGTCCCGGTCTCAGCCTGACGAGCAGATCTTTCATCCCGGAGCTTTCGAGTTGGAAAACGCCGGTGGTGTCGCCTGCCGACAGCAGACGATAGGTCTTGCTGTCGTCCATATCGAGGTTATTGATATCGGGGGGTGTTTGCCCCTGTTGTTTGATGATTTCGAGGGTGTTGGCAATCACCGTAAGGTTGCGAAGACCTAAAAAGTCAAATTTTATCAGACCGATTTTTTCGACGGCGTTCATATCGAACTGGGTAACCACCTCACCCCTTTTGCCGCGATACAGCGGCAAATATTCCATCAGAGGCTTGTCTGCGATGACGACCCCGGCAGCATGGGTGGAAGCATGGCGCGGCAGGCCCTCCAGTACCCGGCAAATCTTTAACAGATCGGCAACTTCCGGTTTCTGCTCGGCCAGCTCCATGAGCCTGGGTTCGCGTTTGAGTGCATCCTCCAGGCTTATATTCAAAACGTCGGGAACCATCTTTGCAATGGCATCTACTTCTCGCAAAGGAATGTCAAGGGCCCGCCCAACATCGCGAATGACAGCGCGGGTTTTAAGCTTTCCGTAGGTAATGATCTGGGCCACATAATCGCCGCCGCCATATTTGCCGGCAACATACTTAAAAACATCCTCCCGGCCGTTCATGCAAAAATCCACGTCAATATCCGGCATGCTTTTACGGGCGGGATTTAAGAAACGCTCAAAGATCAGCCCATGCTCTATGGGATCCAAATCGGTGATACCCAACGCAAAGGCCACGATACTGCCGGCCGCCGACCCTCTGCCCGGGCCCACCGGTATATTGTTATCTTTGGCATAGCGGATGAAATCAGCCACGATCAGAAAGTATCCCTGAAATTCCATTTTTTTGATGACGGAAACTTCATAGGCCAGGCGGTCTCTGTAAATTTTTTCATCCAGCGCCGGATTCTTTGCTTTGACCCTTTTGAGTATGCGCTCAAAGCCTTCGCGAACTCTTTGCTCAAATAAATCTTCCTCTGTGCGATCCTCAGCGGCATCGAATTTGGGAAAGTGATAGGAATTGAAGTCAAATTCCAGCTCGCACCTTTTGGCAATCTCCACGGTATTTTCCAAAGCCCCGGGGTAACTCTGGAAAGAGGCGTACATTTCTGCCTTGGGTTTAAAATAGAGCTGATCGGTCCTGAACTTTAACCGCTGATCGTCATGAACAGTTTTGCCGGTTTGGATGCACAAAAGAACATCATGGGCGCGGACATCATCTTTACCAAGGTAATGACAATCGTTGCTGGCAACCAGCGGTATGGACAGCCGTCGGCTCATATCCAGCAACGTGCGGTTCACTTTTTCCTGGATATCGATGCCATTGTTTTGAACCTCGAGAAAAAATTGGCCTTCCCCGAAAATATCGAGATATCGCTGGGCCGCCTCATCCGCTTCCTTGAACTTGTTTCTTCTTATCAAGGTAGGAATTTCACCATGAAGACAGGCACTCAGGGCAATGAGGCCCTTGTGGTATTCCTTGAGCAACTGCTTGTCGATCCGCGGCTTGTAATAAAATCCCTCCAGTTGGGCAATGGAAACCAACCGGCACAGGTTTCGATAACCTTCTTGATTTTCGGCCAAGAGCAATAAATGCGTAAGTCCTTTATGATCGAGGGGGGTTTTATCCGTCAACTGCCGGGGGGCAATGTAGCACTCACAGCCGACTATCGGTTTAATGCCGGCGGTTTTGGCTTTTTGGTAAAAGTCAATCACGCCGAACATAGCGCCATGATCCGTAATGGCTACGGCGTGCATGCCAAAATCAGTGACCCGTGTCAAGAGATCGTCGATTCTGATGGCGCCATCCAGTAGACTATACTGGGTATGGACGTGCAGGTGAACGAAGTCGGGAATGTCGGCGGTCTCTGTATCCA
>JASFTQ010000299.1:0-6071 GCA_050053515.1 Desulfobacterales bacterium
TGCCGCCCCCTGGGCTCGCAAATGGCCGGTTCCTATCAATGACCCCCCTGTGCCCTTGAACGGATGGTGGTTGGCCAAAAGACTCATCGTCGTTTGCTCAACCAGGCCGCAACAACCCTTTGTTGCATGCAATCACCGGGGTAATCAGCTTGACGATAAAAATTTACCCCCTGCCGGCACCTCGGGCAATCGGAATATTTTTTTGACAATCACTTTATATCACCCTTTTACAACCGCTATCGGCTTCAACTTAGCCACTTTTCTTGAAATTCCGGCGCCGTCAACAACCTCCACCACCTCGGAGACATCTTTGTATGCCTCCGGCACCTCTTCCGCCAACGTCCCTCTGCCGGTCCAGCGAACCAGGATCCCCCTATCTTCCAATTCACGTTGGATCGCCCGCCCCCTGCTCGCTTTTTTAGCTGCTTTTCTGCTCAGAAGCCGGCCGGCTCCGTGACAGGTTGACCCAAAAGTGTTTTCCATGGCTTTAGTGGTGCCCACGAGCACGTACGAAGCTGTACCCATGTCTCCGGGTATGATCACCGGCTGGCCGAAATCACGATAATCTGCACAAAGCCCGGGATGTCCCGGCGGAAAAGAGCGGGTGGCGCCTTTGCGGTGAACGCATACGAACCGCTTTTCACCGTTGATGGTGTGCTCTTCTTTTTTCGCAATGTTATGACAGACATCATAAATAAGATTCATATGCAACTGCCGTGGCCCGATCCCGATCACCCGCTGGAAAACTTCGCGGGATTTATGCAACAGTACTTGCCGGTTCGCCCAGGCATAATTCGCCGCACACGCCATGGCACTTAGATAACGTCTCCCCATTTCAGATTGGATCATGGCGCAGGCGAGTTGCCGGTCCGGAAGAACAATATCCAATTTCTGAACATGCCGGGTCATCAATGCCAAGAAGTCATCGCACACTTGGTAGCCGAATCCCCTGGAACCACAGTGGATCATGAGGGTTACCTGTCCTTCGAAAAGGCCGAAAGCGCGTGCGACCGCGGGATCGTAAACCGACTCAACGACGCCGACTTCCAGAAAGTGATTGCCGGATCCAAGCGTCCCCAGCTGCTTTTGGCCCCTTTCCAGGGCACGACCGCTGACAAGCCCCGGGTCGGCATCCAGCATGCACCCGCCATCCTCTGTGCGATCGATATCGGCGGCTTCACCAAATCCACGTTGCAAGGCCCAGCGACTGCCCTCCCGAAGCACCTTCTTTTCATCGGAAACCGATAGCTTCAGTGATCCTTTTGATCCCACACCTGAAGGGATGTTTTGGTAGAGAGCGTTGACCAGGTTCTCGAGCTTGGGAATGACTTCGTTTTCGGTCAGTGAAGTTCCTGCCAGCCGAACACCGCAGTTGATGTCGTACCCGACGCCACCCGGTGAAATAATCCCCGATTCCCAATCAAAGGCTGCGACTCCGCCAATGGGAAATCCATATCCCCAATGCATATCCGGCATCGCCATCGAGGCCTTGAGGATGCCCGGCAAAGTCGCCACGTTTGCCACCTGCTTTAAGGGCTCTTCCTGTTTGGGACCCTTCAGCATGGCAGCCGTGCAAAACACGATACCCGGAACCCGCATGTCTCCGGTTTTAGGAATCTCCCATTGATATTTGTCGAGTTGTTTGATTTCCATGATATCACTCATTTACAATTTTTTGCGTTTCGGCCCGATTCGTTCATTACTCTTGCCGGCAAGCCCCGCCCTTTAGGGCGGATGCAAGGGAAGCCGGCTCCGGGATCGGGACCTTTGTTGCCCGATTCCCCAATCTCAGCCTTTTCAATCCATCATATATCAAATATGACTCGCGCCTTCCAGCCCTTCACTCCCTGTTCGACGTTAATCTGATGGTAGGTCACCGCTTTGATCTCATTTTTTATCGAATGACGCGACGAGTCGAAGGCATCCGTTGTCAGGACCGCCGACAGCTGGGTTATTGATAGGGATTCAATATCAACTGTTTTTATCAACTGTTCTTTTACCGTCCAAAAATAAAGGAGTTCTCTCAGCCAATTGACCATCAAATCGGCCCAATCCGCTCCCCTCACCCGGATGCGAAGTTTGTCATCCCCTCTCAGAGTTTTGATGTCGACGATCTGATCAAACATTGCCAGGGCGGCATTGGTAAAAAGATCAGCTGCATCGCGGCCAAAGACATCAATGCCCAAATCGGCCGTATGGTCAATCAGTTTATATTTCAAGATAGTACCTCTTTTTTAATCCGGCACCAAGCATCCAGTATCTTTTCCTCTCTCGCATAAACGTTGGTTTTTTCACGGTTTTGAAATTTTTATTACTGACCCGGCCTAATTAAGATGTTATAAAATAACTTCACCGGTTCTACGGGTGCTGTACCCTCCCAGGGCTTCTACCCGTTCTTTAAATTCTGCTGTATTAATGGTTTCAAGAAGACATTGTAAGGTTGTTGATTCGAAAAACCGCTGGGGGATAATCAAATCGTACTGTTCGGTTACCACCGGGATGAAATCCAGATTCAGGGCCTTGGCTGCCGCATAGATCCCCAAGCCGACATCCGCCCGATGGCTCAGCACGGCAACGGCAACGGACATGTGGGTAAACTCTTCGGTATGATAGCCTTTAATTGTTGTCGGCGCTATTCCCAACTGGCCCAAGCGATAGTCGAGCAGAATTCTGGTTCCGGATCCCCCCTGGCGATTGATAAATGTGACATCCTCTCGGTTGAGATCTTCTATTCCCGTTATGCCTTTTGGATTCCCCGGGACGACGATAAGTCCCTGATCCCGCATGACCAGATTGACCAGGCGTATTTGGTTAGCAGCGATTAATTCCGGCAAGTAGCGCTTTAGATAGGATACGTTATAGGTGCCATCCTGGGTGTCTAACAGATGTGAACCTGCCAGGTGACACAGGCCTCTTTTTATAGCCATCAGCCCCCCCATGCTTCCGACGTGGCTGGAGGACAGGATCAATGCGCCATGGCTTGCACGCAGTTGATCGGCCAGGACATCCAGGGTGTTATCATGGCTGCCGACGATTACGATGGTATTGCGAATCGCGTGCAAGGGCCGTAAAAGTTCTGCTGTTACCGTATCCTGATCCTTGATTCCCTCCTGATCATTCGGTATCCGGATGATGCCGTCCGCTTCGGTAATGGATGTGATACAACCGGCACCTCTGGGCAACGGGGTGGCAACAATGTGATTGCCCACGTGACCCAACTTGACCCGTAAAAATTCCTCAACACCGAGCTTTGAAGCAATCTTTCGTGTCGGTTTAACCTGAACGGTTGTCGGTTGCTCATCCGGTTGGCCCAACATGCTTTTTATTAAGGGACGAACAAACTGTTCAAAGGCAATAATCGCCGAAACCGGGTAACCCGGTATCCCAAACACGGGTTTGTTTCTGATACTGCCGAGCAGAACGGGTTTTCCGGGCATAATGGTTACGCCGTGGACCATGACTTCCCCGAGCTCCGTAATCACTGATTTGGCATAATCTTCCGAACCCGCAGAGGAACCGCCGATGACCAATACAATATCGTATTGCCTGTCAACAGCGTTGTCGACTGCCTTTTTGATCGCATCTGAGTCGTCGTGCAGCATATTGGCGCGGGTATAAGTCGCACCGCAGGCTTCGATAAGCGTACCGAGGACATAGGAATTGGTCTCGAGGACTTGTCCGGGTTTCAATTCAGCGAAGTCGGGATCGTGCCAACCGACCAGCTCCGAACCGGTGGGTATAATTAAGATGTGCGGCTTTTTTAACACGTCCACTTCAAATATCCCCCCGGAAAGCAAGGCCCCGACACAGTATGGCGTGATGCGGTGTTTTTGCGGAAAAAGAAGCTCGGTGGCAACAATGTCTTCCCCCATTTTCCGAACATTTTGCCAGGGAAAGGCCGGAGCCTCTATCTGGACCTGTTTGTCGTCCAGAACGTGAACATGTTCGATCATGATGACGGCATCCGTATGCTGCGGCATGACATGCCCGGTATTCAGGAAGATAGCGTCCCGTCCGACCTCCAGTTTCTTGGGTTGCGTCTCGCTGGCCCCGAAAGTTTTTTCGGCTTTTACAGCGATCCCATCCATTGCGGCGGCATGATAATTCGGTGAGGAAAGCCTTGCAGCGATAGGGCCTGAAATTACACGGCCCACGGCATCCGGCACAGGGAGTGTTTCGGAAGGCCGGTTGGGGAAGTGCGAAAACCGCTTAAAAAGGATTTCCCGGGCCTCCGCCAGCGTTTTCATCTTCAGATAGACATTACGGTTCATGGGCAATATCTCTTCATTGTTCCTTGTTTTTCTGCTAAATCGCCGCTGTCTTGGCAGCTTGATTACAACGGTATAACCTCTACTGTTGTGCCTTCGTCCAATCCTTCGGTATTGATATCGATGGCAATCAGTCCGTCGGCTTTAACCATGGTGTTAATCAGGCCCGATTTGCCGAGAATCGGCTCGGCCCACAGCTGTCCCTTCTTTTCGATCAGACGCACGCGGATATAATCAACCCGCCCCTGAGCAGAGGCTAGGTTTCGGCTGAGGCGGGCTGAGAGTCTTGATTTGAAACGCTCAAAACCCCTGATGCCGGCAATGTGTTTGATGAAGTGTTTGACGATTACCTCATATACGATCATGGCGGAAACAACATGGCCGGGCATCCCCCAGATGGCCGTATCTTGAGCGACGGCAAGAATCGTTGGCTTGCCGGGACTAATTGATACGCCGTGCACCAGTATTTTGGACTGTGGCAGATGAGAGAGTACATCTATGGTAAAATCACGGGACCCGACGGAGCTACCGCCGGATATTAATACCATGTCGCATTCAGTCAAGGCCTGAGCACATTTAGCATAAAGTGAGTCATAATTATCTCGCACAATCCCGTATAAGACCGGCAGGCCCCCGGTTTGAGTTACCTGGCTGGAGAGAGTATAGCTGTTGATATCGCGGATCTGGGCCGGACCGGGGATTCCTTCTACCGGAACCACTTCATCTCCGGATGATATGATACCAATTACCGGTCTTTTATATATTTCGACGGTTGTCTTGCCGATAGCCGCCAGCAGACCGGTTTCCTGAGGCCTGAGTCTCCTTCCTCTGGCAAGTATGGTTTCACCCATTTTGACATCCTCCCCGACGGCAATTACGTGCTGACCGGGTGCAACACTTCGGTATATCTCAATCGTGGCGTCATCCAGCGGCTCGGTATGTTCAACCATCACCACACTGTCTGAGCCGCTCGGCAGCATACCGCCTGTTGATATGCGGCAGGCCTCGCCCGGTCCAACGGTAAAGTCCGGGAAATGGCCCATGGCAACGGCACCGACAACATTGAGATAAGCGGGATTTGCCTCGCTGGCACCAAATGTAGAGGACCCCCGCACCGCAAAACCGTCCATCGTAGCGCGAGGGAAATCCGGCAAATTGTGATCGGATACAATGTCGGCGGCAAGGACTCTGCCGACTGTATTCAACAACGGAGCTTCTTCGGTTGTCACACAAGAAAACTCCGAAGTATACTCAAGAACTTTAGACAGATCGACGACTTTGAAAAATTCTTTCATGACATTGACCGGATCCCTTCCCTGTTCAAAGGAAAGCTATCTAAAACAGATATTTTCCTTTCGGGGGAGCCCCACACTTTAAGAGCGAAATGCTTGACAATCGGTTATAGGTGAAATTTTAAAAAACCTTGCAGGTGGTGTACCCGTTAATTGGTAACATAAAGGATATAGCAGTGCAAGCCGGCGGGATGTCTTTCGCACGCCCGGATGAAAAGGACGTGATTACCCGTGCGGTATCCCTGGAAGTGGGAGGGACTATCCCTTGAAAAATCCCTGAGAGAATGTATAATGAAAATTATAGGTGTGCAAAATATCTCCGGCATGACAAACCAGGAGGACTTTAAGATCCGCTCCTGCCGACAAGATGCTGGAATGGTGCAATGACGACATCCTAATTATTTGAGGGATCGGGGTGTTTTTTTCACGGCAAGATGATCGCACCGGCGCTTCTAAAGGGCAGAGGGCGATTGCCGCCGAGAAAGGCAAAACACGGCGTCGGTTCTTGTTG
>JASFTQ010000300.1:0-6037 GCA_050053515.1 Desulfobacterales bacterium
CAAATTGGACCAGCGAAAGTTTGACCAGCCTCGACCATTGTCGTTTATCGGTCTGGGAAGCGTCGATGATCGGCGATGCATTGCCCATCGGGCCGACAAATCCCGTTGCGCGTCGTTGTAAAATCCCGAGTGCCATCCCGCTCAGGGCAATGAGTAAATTAAATCCCAGATAAAAAAGCGAATACAGCCCTGCCAGTTCCACACCAATGGCGGTCGCCAGCGCAGGAGCGATGTAAAAAATATAAAAATATAAAATCGTAGGAAACCAGCCGACCAGAAATACAGCCGTCAGATAATTGGGAGGGAATCTGTCATGTCTGAGGAGTCCTGCCAGCAAGGTATTGGCGGCATGTCGGTTCAGAAAACACATGACCAGATAAGGACCGCCGGCAGCGGGCATTCGGATCAAGCGGGCCATTCGGTGCAGGGCGGATTCTGTCAGATGCCAAATTCGCGTCACCTGCAAGACATTGCCGCAAAGACAGCCGATGAACATGGCCGGCAAAACCATTCGCCACAAGGCCAGGGCCTGATAAAACCCGTTGAGCAACTCTGCTTTTGACACCATGGCAACAATTTAGTGCATCTTTCTGTAAATAAGTTACAGAGGTCAACGCAAGGTTCGAAAGATTTTTGTGAGTGCCATTGAGCATTTTGGAATAGAGACGACAGCTGCAGCAAGGCGTCAAAAATCAAAAGCTGTCTGAGTCCCGTGGCCTGCAGCGGGGGCCGCGGTCGAGTTCTTTTGATTTAGCCCTGCAAAGCGGGCGTCCCCAAAATGGTGGCAGGCGCAAACAAAAGGCTTTCAAACCGCCATAAGAGGTTTTGAACTTTCTGGGCACAACACTGATGGATGTTGATCTCCAGGGTGTTGGCATCTCGTATTACCGGTCCGGGGAACGAGGATGTTTTCGCCGGGTTCATAAGGTTTTAGTAACCACTTGAAAATGTCCGGGCAACATCCTGTTAAATCTCGCAGGAACAATTCGTGCGCATTATTTGAAACATACATCAAATTCAGGATTTTTCCAAATTAAAACCCCGGAGTTCGCTTGGAGAAACGGGGTTCACATGGCCGGCACTATAATTTCGTGGGATAAAGGAGATGCCTTGAGAAAGGTTTGTTCAGTTCAAGGGGTTTCTGTTGATTTCGATGGTTCTTTCTAACTTTGTCAATCCCACTGAGACCGCTTTTAAATCATTTTTGATTTCACCGGCTAGTTTTGGTTTATCGCGGTTTTTGCTTAATTCTTCCTTGAATCCTGAGGCCAGAATACCTGTCGGCAGGGCAATGATGGCAACGACGATGAGTTGTATGACGCCGCCGGCCAGTTTGCCGAGCGTTGTAATTGGCTGCGCAAATTGATAGGCCGGGGGACCGGGCGTGAGGGTGGCCGCTGCCCACCAAATGGATGCGCCGAATCTGGTGAATTTATCGGGTTGCGCATGATTTTCTGTTAAAAAAACCACAAAGCTGGATATAAACATCAGGATTCCTGTAATCAGACCGGTGATAAACAACTCTTCTTTGCGATTGGTGAAAACTTTTCCCAGTATCTTCATGGATTCGGAATACTTTCCGAGCTTCAAAATCCTTAGCGCACGAAATATGCGCAGTATTCTGACGGCCCTCAGATCTAAACCGCTGGAGGCAATGTAAAAGGGAAGAATTGCCATGAGACCTATGATCATCATCGGCCGCAGCACATATCTCAATCTTCCCCAGGGTTTATTATCTTTGGCGGCGGAATGTGCCCAAAGCCGCAACAAGTATTCAATTGTAAAAATCAGGACGGATAAGACCTCGATGGTGTCGAACAGTTGCGGATTTTTAGTGTACACATCACCGACAGTTTCAATTACCATCGCAATGCAATTGATGATGATAACTCCGATGATAAAGATGTTAAAAGATTTCGATAAGCATGATGGACGAAGCTGTATTGAGATATTTGCTGAAAATTATATTGCGGCTTCACCCTTGGTAATATGACGCCTTGGATATGACGCACCCTCGACTTTCGCTCAATCAGGGTTATAGTATCTTATAGCCAGTTTAACTGAAAGTGAGGAACTCCTGAATTTAATTCAACAAACAAGTAAGAGAGAAAGGATGTCGTCGGAAGCCATGCAAAAATACCATTTTGAAACGGGTGTCTATCGTCCGCCGAGCGAAGGCGGCAGTTACTCACTGTTGGTGAGATTCACCCGCAATTGTCCCTGGAACCGCTGTACCTTTTGCGGTATGTATAAGACCGAAAAATTTGAATTGCGATCCCCGGCTGAAATCAAAAAAGACATCGATGCCATGGCTGCAATCTGCAATGATCTGAAAACAGCCGCACAGAAACTCGGATATGGCGCTGCGGACATGCGCGGGGCTGCCGCGGCGTTGCTCAATAAAGTCCCTGAGCTCAATTATCATCAAGGGTTTGTAATGGTGTTCAACTGGCTGCTGTCCGGCGGTAAAACCGCATTTCTGCAAGATGCCAACAGCTTGATCATGAAAACCGATCAACTGGTCGATGTACTGAAATACTTGCGAAAAACGTTTCCGTCCATTAGCCGGGTAACATCCTATGCCCGCTCGAAAACCCTGGCACAAAAAAAACCGGCGCAGCTGACGGCCGTCCGCAGAGCCGGCCTTGACAGATTGCATGTGGGCCTGGAAACCGGAGACGATGATCTGCTCAAAAAGATCAAAAAGGGTGCCACTGCCCTCGGTCACATCAGCGCCGGCCGAAAAGCCCTGCAGGCCGGATTCGAGCTCTCCGAATACTGGATGCCCGGATTGGGCGGCAAGGAAATGTCTCAAAAGCATGCCAAAAACACGGCCCGGGTGCTGAATGAAATCAATCCCCATTACATCCGGTCGCGACCTTTTTTCCCACTGCCCGGCACGCCGCTGTATGACGCCATGGGAAAAAATGAATTTCAAATGCTGTCGGCTGAGGAACAATTGCTTGAGTTGCAGTGGATGATGGAAGAATTGGAGGTGACATCAAAGGTCTGCTTTGATCATGCCGGTAATTACTGGAGAAACCGTCATGGCGATCTTCTCTTCACTCACAGTTATGAAGGCTATAAGTTTCCTGAAGAAAAAGCGACTGTACTGGATTTGATTGCGCAAGGCCTGGAAGCCCGAAACAAACGACCCGAATTCTTAAAACTCTAATTTCCCTTTTGTCGCGTAATAAATGCCCCGCTCCCTGAGCCAGCTAGCTTTGCCTCCGTCTCAAAAGGCGGGGCTCGCAGGGAAGCAAACCCGTCAATCATTGCCTGAAAAAATCTAAAATGAAAACCCTTTACCATCCACTCGTGGCGGTACTGGCCAGCTGCATCGCAATCTTTCTGCCGGGGGCATTGGTGTTCGGTTTCCCGGGTGTGATGGCCGCGCACTGGCAGCAAATTTTTGGTGTGGGGCGCGCCGCTGTCGGTCAAACATTGTTCTTTGTTCTCGCCGCTGTGGGAATATTTATGTTTGTCACCGGACGACTGCAGGAAAAAATTGGACCGGCCTGGACCATGGCACTGGGTGCAATTTTATATGGATCCGTCACAATGATGGTCGGACATGCCAGCGGCATCAATTGGGTATATCTGTGGGCTTTTTTGACGGGGGCATCCTCAGCCTTTATTTACTTGCCGACCCTAACGGTGGTGCAACGCTGGTACCCTCACCGGCGCGGTCTGGTTTCCGGTCTGGTGAGCATGTTTTTCGGATTGTCGGGAGCCGTCATGGCCCCGGTTTTCAGCCGGTTATTTCAGCGCATTGGCTACACGGCTCTGACCTATACCGTTGGCATCGTGTTTTTGACAGTCGGCCTGGCCACAGCTGTTTTCATCCGCTTGCCCCGTGCGGCATCAGATAACAACCAACACCCCGGGACAGACCCGGCACATCTTTCATTGACCCTTGGACAAAGTCTGCGCACCCGGTCTTTTTGGCTATTATGGTTTATTTATGCCTTTGTCGGGGCAGCCGGTATTGCCATGGTCACCCTTGCGACCAGCTTTGGGTTGTCACAGGGCCTGACCATGTCGCAAGCAGTTCTACTATTGGTGGCATTTAACATCACCAATGGCGCCAGCCGCCTGGTGAGTGGGTTTTTCTCCGACGTGATTGGTCGCGAGACGATCATGAGCACCACCTTTTTGCTGGCCGGTGGCGCCTATTTCCTGCTTCCCCAGGTAAACGGCATCATCATTTGGTCTGTATTGACGGCGGTGATCGGTTTCGCCTTCGGCACGCTTTTTGCGGTGTCGGCACCTCTGGTCGGCGACTGTTTCGGGATGGACCATTTCGCGACCATTTTCGGCCTCGTCTTTACGGCCTATGGTTTTGTATCCGGAGCCCTCGGTCCTTGGCTGGGGGGCTATTTGCTCGATCTAACCCAGGGCAATTTTACCCTGGTGTTCGCGTATCTGGGTGCGCTGATGATTGTATCGTCAATAATGATCTGGGTTACTACCCCTTATACCGAGTGCACTGTTTAAATGCTGCTGTGGTTGCTACTTCTCGTAGTGTATGCTCAAATGGCTCACCGCCTTACCCAGAGCTCTTTTTAACTTCTTGCCCCGGCCTTCTTCGGCCAGGTACTGTTTGATGACGTCCTCCTTCAAATCCGCACTGCCCGACCTTCCATTCTTAAGAAGAATCACCCGGAACGCTTTTTTTTTCTTGTTTGGTTTGACTCCCACCACCTGGACGCTTTTATCCAGGTTGCCAACCTCTTTTCGTATGGTTTCTTCAACCAATTCATCGGTCATTTTGGGCATGTTTTGTATCCTTTGTTACAAGATCAGCATGATCCGGCCTTTAATGTCCGCTGGAAAATATCGTTGGGCAACAATCCGCTATAGCCTGGTCCCATTCACACATAATCAGGTGCTGTCCTCGATTTTGGCGGGTTGCCCGCAGTGCGGACAAAAATTTACGCCTGCTGAAATTTCCTGGGTGCACGCCTTGCAAGTGATGCGCCCGGGAGTTGAGTTTTCTTGTTTGTCTATTTCTTCTTCAGCCGTTTGCGCATGCGGCATGGACGAGACATTCTTGTCCATGCCCTCGGATGCTTCTGATTCGACTTGTTTTTTCTTGGCTAGGTAAGCCTCATATTTTTCGATGACAATACCGCATTGAATGCATTCATCCGCAGCGGCCTGTCGCTGACCGCATTTGGGACAAACCATCTGCCCCTGAGACAAATGCTTCGTTGAAGCAGGACGGCCTTTATTGACATAAACTGGTTTTTGGCATTTCCGACACTTAAATTTTATTTTTTTGTTGGGAATTTTCTTATCATCTAATTGATACTGGGTGTTGCAGTATGGGCACTGAACTTTCATGTTCGTTTCTCTTTTAGAGAGAATCCGAAAATTGAATGAATCGGTTCATTTCCAAAAAAAGTGTTTTATCTAATAATATCAAAAGGAATCAAATCGATCAAGCGCCCACGGTCGGTTGGTCAAATATTGTTAACGCACGCCGCCGAAATAGCGCATGAACTGCACTCTCTCGTAAGCAGCCGGATTACTGCTTTTGGCCTGGCTCATTTTGCCTCTGAAATCCGACAGCCGCTCAAAACCTTTTTGTTCCATCCATTCTTCAAGGGTATTAAGAAGCAAACCAATGTGGCCCTTGCCGTTTTGATACAGGGCCGAGACCACTTGAACCGCACTGGCTCCGGCCAGAATTTGTTTGATGAGTGCCGCACCGTCATGGACACCGGTTGAAGCGGCCAGGTCACAGCTGACCCGTTCCGCCATGATGGCAATCCAGCGCAGCGAAATCGGCAGATCAGATGGGCTGCTGAATACATTGGAGGAGACAACTTCGAATTTATCGATGTCGAAATCCGGGCTGTAAAAGCGGTTGAACAGCACCAACCCTGCAATACCGGTGTTGGAAAGTTGTTGGATCATGGGTCCCAGGTTGGAAAAATAGTAGCTGATCTTGAGAGCAATCGGTAGGCTGACTTCTTTTTGAACTTTTTCGATGATTTGAAAATAGGCGTTTTCCTTTTGTTGGGTGGTGCGA
>JASFTQ010000301.1:0-6026 GCA_050053515.1 Desulfobacterales bacterium
CCCGGAATCTTTTCTTGTAAAAAACACCCCGAACCCTCAGTTAACTGAGAGGCATTGCACTAAAGTTACGACACACGTCGCGCTCATCCAGCGGTTGAATCATAAAAAACCATGAGATAACGTAAGTCAAAGAAAGCAGCTTGTCAAAACACAAGGCCTTGTTCCCGGTTCTGCAAATCGATCAAGCCGGCACTATAGCGGATGTCAAAATAATGTTCCGAAATAACTCAGAATGAAGAGGTGCAGGCAGGGGGTAAATTTTTGTCGTCAAGATGCACGATCACCGCCCCCTTGGCTCGCAAGTGGCCAGTTACTAAAATTACCCCCCTGCTAGTTTTAACACAAAGACTCACCGTCGTTTGCCCATCACGGCAACAACAACCCTTTGTCGCTTAGAATCACCGGGGTATTCAGCTTGGTGACAAAAATTTACCCCCTGTCTGCACTTCGGCCAATCGGAATATTATTTTGACAATCACTCTAACAAACCCGAAAAGATTTCTTGCTGTATTTTTGAATATACCGTGTTCCCAGACCGTGTCGAACTGCTTTTAATACCTGTTCTTTTTCGACCGGTACGGTGCCGGCAAGTACGTGAACGGGCAGATGAGTGAAGGCATCGGCCACCATGGGAGTGCTGGGGCCCATCAAGACGGTTTTTACCCCGGGGCTCACATGGCCCAATATTTCCTCGGTGGTGTCGTTTAATATTGAGGTTGAGGTTAAAATCAAGGCATCGGCCCAGCCGGACAACTTTTGATAAAAAGACGGCTTGCTGCCGATGCCGCGCAAATCGTCGATAACCTCCAACAATGCTTTACGTTTATCAAGGACTTTGACCAGCGGCCCAAAAAACCCCACCATGGCAACCCGGGTCCCCTCCCGTACCTGCAATTTTTCGAATACAAGGGTGTTATCTCGATCCTCCGGCAGAGAAAGTGTATTCTCATAGTTCAGCGCATTGACGAGCGCTAGGGCCATGCTTTTTTCAATGGTATCGGTGCTGCGTATTTTTTCAAGCAGCTCAGAGGCCGGTCGCCCCTCGGCGTCATGATAATCGTCCACCACCGAACAAACAGACTTCCGGTCAAAGTAAGTATAGGATAACCCGATGCCGCCATCCGATGTGGTCACGGCCGTATATCCCAGCCCCAGACATAAAAGCTCTACGGTTACAAGGCGCGCCTTATCTGCAAATATCTCTTGCAGCCTGACATCCAATTTCATGGCTAGATTCACCTCACCGAAGTGCGGTTATCCGATCTTGCCGAAAGGTTCGTTAATTTTACTTGTGTTTCTCGAGAACCTCGTTGGCCCAACCCATGGCGGCAATCATGTTCGGAAAACCGGTGGTCGTCAAAGATAGAAGGACAGCGTGGCTTATTTCCTCGGCAGTTGCGCCTGATGTCAGCGCTTTGCGGACAGAAGACATAACCGCTCCTCTGGAATTGGCGCCGATTGCAATGCCAAGTTTAATCAGATCCTGGTGTTTTTCGTCAAGCGGTCCGGATTCGCGACAGGACTTTCCCAGTTGCTGATAGTTTTTCATTATTTGCGGAAAATTTTCAGAAAAACCTTCGTAAATTTTTGGCAAATACATTGTTCCTCCTATTAATCTATCACCGTTGAACTAAAGTTTTCCGGATTCAGTGGGTTCTGACGGGCCAGGCGAGAACGATACAGATCTGAACTTTCTGATACTAGACTTCAATATAGGAGTCAATTTTTAATAATACAGTTTTGTTGCTTGACAAATTTTGTCGATTTTACTTTATCTGTGTCACGGTGGTCGTGTCATTCTTTCAATTCCCTGCGGATATTGTTTAAAAAAGCACAATTTCTTAAAGTCTGCAGCTCCCTATGCGAACCTTTTGAAAAAATTAACTTGGGAGGCAACATGAACGAGCAAGTAAGAGGCACCGCCCCTATTCGTCGAGTACCCTCCTGGAGAAAGACCATAAAGCCGGCCGTTTACATCGTTATCGGCATCATGGTCGCTTTTCCGATTTTCAGCATCACCTATTACACCATGATGCGCACCTCCACCCCTGGTTTTTGTGCCACCTGCCACGAAATTCAATTCGCCTACAACACCTGGAAAACCTCCACCCACGTAAATAATGCCCAGGGATTCGTCGCTGACTGCATGGACTGCCATCTCCCTGCCCCCGGCGACACGGTTAATTTCTTCTATGCCAAGACTTTTCACGGCATCAAAGATATTATCATCCACTTTACCCAGGACGAATATGATCACGAAAAAAATCGTCAAGCCGCCTATGATTCATTCAAGAATGAACAATGCCAGAAATGCCATCGCAGTATCCTGCACATTCCGGATAAACGCGGCGCCATGCTGGCCCACAGGACAGTGCTCTATGCCAGGCCCGGCTATGAAAAGAAATGTGTGGATTGTCACAGGGATCTTGTCCATAACAAAAGTGACATATATCGTTACAAACAATACCAGGATACCTACAGAGGGCTTGGAACTTAGGCCTAATGCAGCCGTGTTGACCGATTTGCTTGCCCTGTTAAAAGGGAAGCTTACCCAGGGGCCGGGACCAGATCTCGACGATCCCTGCGACATTGAGATCTGGAAAGGTAATTGGTTCTTCACGTAAAAGAGTGCAAGTCATTTACTCGGGAATCGAATGTTGTCGGTTACCCTTTGAATGCCTAAACTTTAGGCATTTCGAACTTTAGGCATTTGCTAAACGCAGCTTTGCGTTCAATAAACTAAATGACAATTCTCATGCCTACACTTGTGAGAGGAGCCAGGGAATTCACGTCGAGAAAAAGGGGGCCAAAGATGAAAAAATCTGTCATCACCCATGCTTTTTTATGCGGGTTGATTGTTTTGTTGCTAAGCGGTTTTACGGCCGGCGACAGCCTGGCGCAAAACCTTCCCAAGGCCAAAGAGTTTCGGATCGAACGCAGCATGCCCAAGGAGGCCATCGCTTGTATCGAGTGCCATAAGGTCGAACATCCGGGCTTATTCGCCGATTGGGCCAGAAGCCGTCATGCCAGTGCCAACATAACCTGTTACGACTGTCATAAAGCAGAGGAATTTGATCCGGATGTGAGCAAGACACACTTTAAACAGTACCAGCGGGCCGACATGACCTACGGCACAAAAGAATTCAAGGTTCCGGTCGCCGCGGTGGTTACTCCCAAGGATTGCTCACGCTGCCATCCGGACGAAGCCAAACAATACGGCCGGAGCAAACACGCCAACACCATGGAGATCATCTGGAAAATCGATCCCTGGCTGAACAAAGGCATGAACAGTGATTTTGAGAGAGCCACCGGATGCTTCCATTGTCACGGGACCGTGTTAAAAATGAAAGATGACGTATTGGATCCTGAAACATGGCCCAACGTGGGTGTCGGCCGTATTAATTTTGACGGCAGCAAAGGCAGCTGCACCAGCTGTCACACCCGCCATCGCTTTTCAGTGATGGAAGCCAGAAAGCCTGGGGCTTGCGGGCAGTGCCATCTGGGTCCGGATCATCCCCAGATCGAGATTTTCATGGAATCCAAACACGGCGATATATATACGGCCCATGGAGATGAATACAACTGGCATGCCGCTCCGGGGACCTGGACCCCCGGTGTTGATTTCAGGGGACCCACCTGCGCGTCTTGCCATATGTCAGGTTCAGGGACCGTCTTGACCTCACATGATGTCACCGAGCGCCTGGCTTGGGAAACCCAGGCACCGCTGACCATTCGCCCGGAGAATTTTAAACCCTTCCCGGCCAAGACCAACTGGCAGACCGAAAGAGACAAAATGAAAGAGGTCTGTAAACAATGCCACGGCAAGGTGTGGGTGGATGATCATTTTGTGAAATTGGACAAGGTGGTTGAAGAATACAACGAAATCTACTTCAAGCCGGCCAAAAAAATGCTGGATGAATTGTACCAAAAAGGATTATTGGATAAGAGCAAGTTTTTTGACGAGCGGCTCGAAGTCGAGTACTATGAATTGTGGCACCATGAAGGCCGCAGGGCGCGGTTCGGTGCGGCCATGATGGCGCCCGACTATGCCTGGTGGCATGGCTTTTATGAATGCAAAAAACGCTATGCAAATTTCATGGAAGAAGCGCGGGAGCTGATCGAACACAACCGGAGAGCTTACAAGGCCGAGGACTTTCCGAACGCCACCGGCAACACCACCAAACCCAAGGAGGTTTTTCCCTGAACGGCGGTAGAGGCACCGATTAGCCCCTTAAAATAAAGCCCCGCTATTTGCTCAGCTATAGCGGGGCTCTTTTGGCCTGAAATCATTAGCTGCCGGGTATGAGCCAAATCCCGTGAACTTCGTTGACGGTATCTTTTACAGACTGCAGGGCATTCAGCAGCCGGGTGTAAGTCATCGCCAACCCGATATTCTCGGCCAGCAGCAGAAGGGAATCCACATCCCGCTCCGATATGTCCCATGTCTCCTGGTGATATAACCGCAATTCACCGGTTACCTTGCCGGAGAATATAATGGGCACTGAAACGATGGCACGGATGCCCTCCTGTTTGGCGTTTTCCGGGTATTGAAGCATGGTTGTATTGGATATGTCATTGATTACGATCGGTTTTCCTTTTATGGTATCGCGAATGCTTTTGGCCGACAGCAGCGGCCCTTTATTGAGGTAATTGAGACTTAACCCAAAACCGCCCAGGGCTTCCAACTCTTCCGTTTCCAGGTTAAGTGCGAAAATCGTGCATCCCTTGATACCCATCACCCCGGTCAAAAGTTGAGACAGGTGGGTCGCCATAACGTCCATGCTGTCTGAATGTGCAATGGCCCGGTTGACCACCTTAAATATATCGATATCTATTTTTTCTTCGGTACCCATGGATTCCTCCTTGTTTGATAATTGGGGGAGTGTGTTAAATTCAAAAATTCCATGCCGGGGCGTCAGGTGTCGCTCTTGAACTTAAGACACGATACAAACAGTTACGCCTTTTAAAACAGCCAATACTTTGTGATAAACACTACCGGTAAAAAACCGTTTTACCCGCCCCGCTTTGTGACTTAAAATGACTATCTCGTAACCTTCATTCGATATGAGGTCGAGAATCTCAGCGGCGATGTCTTTTTTTCTGGCCTTGAAGGTGCAGCTGATGTTGCTTTCCGGAAATCCGTTTTGTATCAATGCTTTCTTGACCTCTTGAAGCGCTGTTTCTTGCTCCGACAACTTGGTTGTGAGATAACCCAGCTGATCCTTCAACCTTCCTGTTACCGAGGTGTCGCTGGCCTCGATCTCAGGTATCGGCGTGTAGGCGTGGAAAACCGAGATTTCAATATCCTTCGCGTGAGCAAACGTTTGGATGACAAAGTCTAAAGCTTTACGGTCTTGGTCGGTAAAGTTAAATGGCAATAATAATTTTTGGCCCGCCATTTTGTCCCCCTTCCCAGTTATTGTTTATGTCCTGTGCGATACTGGTGCTAATCCGGCGCAAGCCGAACTATCTGAAAAGTAATCCTCCATTATACAGAAATGAGGTATTCGAAACCTAAGAATTAATTGAGACGGGACTGAATTGAAAAAAGTCGAAAAAAAGACAGATCGTCAGTCAAAGCAGAAAAAGCCGAATTTGACTGAGGCGTGTAAGCGTAGTTTCTGTTTCCCCCGATGGTTTTAAAACTGTCACAGGGTGTTATAATTTGTCAAGCAAAATCCGATTGACGACAAAAATTTACCCCTTGTCTGCACCTCTTCACGCTGCGTTATTTCGGAACATTATTGTGACATCCGCGATAATTGACGGCTTCGCTTTCCTGCAAACCGTGCCGTCTAATACGTGGAGCTTCTCTCCGCGAGAGTAAAAAATTAGACTTGATTCTTTGCGGCGATCCGAATAAATAGAAGCAGCATTTCAGTTGATCATTCCATCGTCATTTTTTTATGGTGAGATGCTTGCATATTTCGGATACCGCCTGATTCGAAATAAGGGTCGGGGTGTTTTTTTCACGACAAGATGATCGCCCCGCTGCTTCCAGCGGGCAGAGGGCGATTGCCGCCGAG
>JASFTQ010000302.1:0-5994 GCA_050053515.1 Desulfobacterales bacterium
CCCTTGTGCAAACGTTGCGCAACTTATTCGGGATAGCGGCGGTAGTAAAATGGCCCAATGATGTCCTGGTTGGCGATCGCAAGATCGCAGGTATGCTTGCTGAAATGGCGGCAGAAACCGATCGGATCCATTTCGTTAATATTGGTCTGGGAATCAACGTCAATAACGATCCCACATCCATCGAGCCGCGGGCCGTTTCGTTGCGGCAATTACTGGGTCGAACCATTTCGCGAAAAAAACTCCTGGCGGCATTTTTAGATAAATTTGAAAGCCGTATCGGTCATTACGCTCTGGAAAATGTGATCGATCAATGGAAGCGATACACCGACACTATCGGACGTGTGGTAAAGATTGTTACCGCCAGCGATGAATTCGAGGGCCAGGCTGTCGATGTCGACGACAGCGGGGCCCTGATCCTCCAATTGGGTGGTGGATCCATCCAAAAGATCCTTTATGGCGACTGTTTTTATCAAACAGGATGACGACACCAGATGGATTGGTTTCAATCGCGGCTGGCCTGCGACGAGCTCAGCCGTGTCGAAGTTGCTGCCACCTGTTCTTCATGGATCTGAGGCACCCCGATCTAGTGGGAGAGAAATCCGTCGGTTGAGCGGCTTTTGTTCTCTTACAAAGATCAATTAAAAGATTATGCTATGGTTTCCACAACCCAACTCAGAATGACGGTATATTCATCTTTAATGGCCGCGTTGACGGCTGCCGCTGCTCAGGTGTCGATACCCATCGGACCGGTTCCGATCGTGCTCCAGAATATGTTTGTCCTTCTGACCGGCCTTTTGCTGGGCAGCCGCTGGGGCTTGGCCAGCGTGGCCGTTTATCTTTTAGCGGGTGTCTGTGGGCTGCCCGTTTTTGCGCTTGGCTCAGGCGGTATCGGCCGTATTTTCGGTCCCACTGGCGGATATCTACTGGGATATCTGCCGGTGGTTTTCGTTGTTGGATGGTTGGTCCAAAAGTTCGGCCGCCGCATCGTCACGGACATCATTGCCATGATATGCGGCTCGATTCTGCTTTATAGTTGCGGTGTCACCTGGCTGAAAATATTGACCGGCCTGTCGTGGACCGAAAGCCTGGCGGTGGGGGTGGTTCCCTTTTTATTGGGTGATGCCCTGAAGATAGCTGCTGCAGCAGCTATTGCACGGGCATTGCGTCCGGTCTTGCAGCTGCCGCTGCTCGATCGGGCAGGGCATAATCCGGCATCCTGTCGTGCAAAAAAGCACCGCGCTGCCGGATGAATCCATTTTTTTACAGGAAGGATCTGCCGTTAGAGCGGGAAGGATCTGATGAATATTATCGAGGTAGAAAATCTCAGCCACCGTTTCACCGATGGCACCTTCGGATTGTCCGACATAAACCTGGCCATTCAAAAAGGCACCCTGGTGATTGTTGCCGGCGAGAACGGATCCGGTAAGACAACCTTTTTGAAGCATTTGAACGGACTGCTATGGCCGGATACCGGAAGTGTTCGTATCGCCGGCATACCGGTCTCACGTGATCTTGTTCGGGCGCGTCAGATGGTGGGAATGGTGTTTCAGAATGCCGACAGCCAGATTGTGGGGGAGACGGTATATTCCGATGTTGCCTTTGGGCCGGAAAATCTCGGTCTGAGCCGATCCGAGGTGAACCGGCGGGTCACAGAAGCATTGGATGCAGTGGCCCTGAGCGATCTGGCCCAACAAAGGCCGCATTTATTATCCGGCGGTGAGAAGCGGCGACTCTCCATAGCCGGTGTGCTGGCCATGAACCCAGAGGTGATTGCATTGGACGAGCCGTTTTCCAGCCTCGATTATCCGGGGGTCAAACAAGTCCTCCGGTATATCGATGCGCTGCAGGGGAGCGGGCATACCATCTTGGTTACCACCCACGACGTCGAAAAAATCATTGCCCACGCCGACCGGCTGATCATCATGAAGGGCGGCAGGATTATTCGGGACGGCTTGCCGCTGCAAGCAATCAAGGGTGCCGAGGCTTTCGGGGTCAGGGAGCCTTGCTCGTTGCGCCTGGGCCTGGGAGTTGATTCATGGCTGAATTGACAAATTTCAGTTATCGCGCAGGAAACTCATTGATGCATTCATTGGATGTTCGTTTCAAACTTGCGGCTCTGGTAATATTCAGCCTGGCCACCTTGCATGCAGAATGGTTGACACTCTCGGTAGCCTCTTTAATGCTTGTGATTGTTTTTTGGAACGCACGATTGCCGCTGAAATCCGTCCTCAGAGAAATACGGTTTTTTTTACTGTTGCTGCTTCTGGTGATCGCCGCCCGGGCGTTGACCACCCCCGGTGTTGCATTAATACAGATTAAATCCGTAATTATCAGTCGGCAGGGCATCCGCGATGGCGCCTTAATCGCATGGCGCCTGCTGCTAATCGTCTTTTTGGCATTGCCATTTATTGCCAGCACCCGACCCTCTGAAATCAGAGCAGCGGTGGAGTGGTTTTTGGCGCCGTTTCCGTTTTTGCCTCGCAATCGGATCGCAACCATGCTTAGCCTGGTGATGCGCTTTGTGCCGGTCATTTTTGACCAGGCCAGGGAGACGGCCGATGCTCAGCGGGCCAGAGGCGTGGAATGTAGAAAAAGTCCTGTTTATCGTGCAGTAAAATATTCGATTCCGATGATCCGAAACGTTTTTGCAACAGCCGACGAATTGGCGGTCGCTATGGAAGCGCGGTGTTAT
The DNA here is from genome assembly GCA_050053515.1 of Desulfobacterales bacterium. Classification (GTDB taxonomy): domain Bacteria; phylum Desulfobacterota; class Desulfobacteria; order Desulfobacterales. Next base: position 2,693 of record JASFTQ010000302.1, read on the forward strand.
TCTGAAAACCGCTCCGCCCCAGAATTCAGGGCCAGTTTGCGCGATTGGATGATCTTGATGGCAAGCATTTGTCTGTTTTTATTAAATTGACAGCGGCTGAGGACTTTAGTAATTTATTGCAGCGTTGCAGTATTGCCCGACGTTTAATTCGCTTTCATCCGGCAAAAGTGCTCATCACCGAATTACAAGCGCATTAGCACCATCCTGCATTTTATTATTTTCGGATGGGCACTGATTATCTTTGGATTATCTTTTGCGGTGCTTCTTCGCGTGCAGTCGCAACAACTGCAGGGTTCATATCAGGGTTTTACGATGCCCATGTAAACACTTATTTGCCGAGGAAACAGTCGGAGAGTTAAGGACTTGAAAATTGTAATTGTCGGTGCCGGCGAAGTCGGTTTCCATATTGCCAGCCGCTTGGCCATTGAAAATAAAGACGTTGTTGTTATCGACAAAAATGCCGACGCCTTGCGGCGCGTATCCGATAATTTGGATGTCCAGGTCTTGCAGGGTTCCGGCAGCAGTCCGGCAATTTTAAGCGAAGCCGGTCTTAAAAGTGCCGATATCCTTCTTGCCGTAACCGACAGCGACGAAACCAATTTGGTGTCCTGCCTGGTTTCCAATATAATATCACCCACCACAAAAAAGCTGGCTCGCCTCCGTGATGCAGACTTCGATGCTCACTATGATCACTTTCGCAAACATGCCCCCCATATCGACACGGTCATCAATCCTGAAATTGAGGTCGTAAAAACCATCGATCGCCTCATGAAATTCCCCGGGGCGGTCGATGTGGCTGAATTTGTTGATGGGCGTATCAAGATCGTGGGGGTTTATCTGGATAACGATGCGCGATTGGCCGGGGCTCGACTTGTGGACCTGCCGGCAAAGACCGGTGATGTGAGGCTGCTCATCGCTGCTGTGGTGCGAGAGGATAAACTGATTATACCGCGAGGCAATGATCGACTCCTGCCGGGAGACCTTGTTTATTTTATCAGTGAGGTAGAAAAACTACCCGATATGCTTTCAATTTTTGATAAACATGCCCAACCGCCCCGCCGGGTGTTGATTATCGGCGGGGGGCGCATCGGGTTGCGGCTGGCCAGTCTGCTGGACAACGAACCGATTCACTGCAAAATCATCGAGATTCAGCCCGATCGGTGCACCCTGCTGGCAGAGAAACTCAACAGGGTCGTTGTCTTGTGTGGTGACGGGTCCGATCAGAACCTTCTGGCTGAAGAAAACATTCAGAATGTCGACATGGTGATTACGCTCACCAATGATGAAGAGACCAACATCCTGACCTCGCTTCTGGCAAAGCGTATGGGTGCCCAGAAGGCGATTACCAGGATCTCAAGGTTCAGCTACTTCAACCTCATGTCGACCATCGGAATAGAACTGGTGGTAAGCTCGAGGCTTTCGGCCATCAATTCCATATTGCAGCACATCCGCAAAGGTAAGGTTATTTCAGCCGTTTCCATCAAAGGCGAACAAGCCGAAGTGATGGAAGCCGTGGCTTTGGAAACATCCGGTATTGTCGACAAACCTCTTAAGGACATTTCCTTCCCCAAAGACGCCATGGTGGCAGGGATAATTCGAGGGTCACAAATAATTATTCCCTCCGGTGACAGCGTCATCATGCCGAATGACAGAATTATCATTTTTGCCACCCAACAAGCGGTTCCGAAAGTCGAAAAGATACTTGCGGTGAAACTGGAGTATTTTTAGATGCGTTGGCGCTATATCCTGAAAGTTGTCGGTATCCTGACGCTCTTTTTCGGTCTGACGATGTTGTTTCCACTGATATGGGAGCGGTATTATCAGGATCAAAGCATCACACCTTTCTTAAAATCCATGGCGATTACCCTGGGAGTCGGTGGGTTGCTCCAGTTGGCCTTCAGAAGGGCCAAAGCGGAGCAGATCACGCAGCGGGAAGGAATGGCCATCGTGGCCGTTGGCTGGACCGCGGTCGGTATTTTTGGTGCGCTTCCTTTCTATCTTGGTATGAATACATGCAGCTTTGTCGATGCCTTTTTCGAATCCGTATCGGGTGTGACCACCACCGGATCCTCGATTTTAACCGACATCGAGTCCGTCTCCCGGGGGATATTATTTTGGCGCAGCTTCATTCAGTGGCTCGGCGGAATGGGTATCATTGTTTTATCCGTGGCGATTCTACCCTTTCTCGGTGTCGGCGGGATGCAGCTGTATAAAGCTGAAGTCCCCTCACCCGTTCCGGACAAGCTCAAACCCCGTATTAGAGAGACGGCCAAGATCCTCTGGAAAGTATATGCCCTTATATCCCTGGCACAGGCTGTTTTACTGATTTTGGGCGGCATGGGTTTATTTGATGCTTTGTGCCACACCTTTACCACCATGCCGACGGGGGGGTTCTCCACCAGAAACGCGTCCATCGCCCATTATGACAGTGTTTATTTTGATTCTGTCATCATGGTGTTTATGCTGTTGGCCGGTATCAACTTTTCACTTCATTACCAGATGTTCACGGGCAAACCCTTGGTTTTCTGGAAGGATGCCGAGTGTCGTTTTTTTCTGGGTATGGTTCTGGTGTTGATACTGGTGGTGAGTGTCAATGTCTATGGATCGCTGTACCCGAAAATAGGTCAAGCCATTCGCTACGGAGCGTTTCAGGTGGTGTCCATCATCACGACCACCGGATATGCCACTGCGGACTATGAAAAATGGCCGGCCCTCTCTCAACTGATATTGCTGTTGTGCATGTTTTTGGGTGCCTCGGCCGGTTCAACCGGCGGCGGTATGAAGTGCCTCAGGGTCTTGCTCTGTTTTAAGTTTTGCTACCGGGAACTGTTTTCACTGATACACCCCCATGCGGTCACCCAGATAAAAATCGGCCGCAGCAGTGTTTCGGATGATGTCATGCGAAGTGTAATCGGTTTTTTGGCGCTCTACATGGGTTTGTTCGCTTTTGCGATGCTGCTGCTGGCCGGCACAGGTGTTGATCTCATAACTTCCTTTGGCGGTATTGCCGCCTGTCTCGGCAATATCGGACCGGGTTTCGGTATGGTGGGCCCGGCAGACAACTACGCCCAAATACCTTATTTAGGCAAATGGCTGATGATTTGGTGCATGCTGCTGGGGCGACTCGAGATATTTACCGTGATCATTTTCCTGGTGCCGGAGTTCTGGCGCAAATAGTCCGAGCCCGTAAAATAGCACACATGGTAACAGGTTTAGCTCCTATAGTTCTCAGACCCGTGTGCCGGTAAATATAGGAATGATTCCATTTTTAACCGGCCCGTGCGGTAAAACCTTAACGGGCT
>JASFTQ010000303.1:0-5980 GCA_050053515.1 Desulfobacterales bacterium
CCTTTTACCCGTTTGAGCCACATGATCTTTTCCCCATTCACCCGGTCCTATATGGGAAGTGAGTTCGGTAAAGTAAGACACTCAAGAGATTGGTAAACAAAAGATAAAGGAGGTTCTACAGATGGCTGAGCCTGCAGTGGAAAAGGAAAAAAAGATTCTCGATGATGGTATTGAAATTGGGGCATCGAGGCTTACTGTGGAAAAGATAGAAAAAGTGATAAAAGGTGTGATAAAAAACGAAACAGGCGCCCGTCTTCGAGCCTATGTTGATACTTGCATCCACTGCGGCCTTTGCTCCGAAGCCTGCCACTATTATCTGTCCCACGATAACGATCCCCATTTTGCCCCAGTCGGCAAAGTCAAACAAACCCTATGGGAAATGCTCAGGAAAAAAGGGAAAGTTGATCCAGGGTTTATCAAACGTGCTGCGGAGATCGCCCAAACCGAATGCAACCTGTGCAGACGTTGTGCCCAGTATTGTCCATTCGGCATCGACATTGCTTATCTGATCACCATTGTGAGGCGGATCGTCCACAAGCTGGGCGCCACCCCTCTTTATATTCAGGATACGGCCCACAGTCATTCCGTTACGATGAATCAGATGTGGGTCAAAGGCGATGAGTGGCCGGACACACTGCAGTGGCAAGAGGAGGAGGCCCAGGCCGAAATAGCTACCCTTCGGATTCCCCTTGAAAAGGAAGGGGCGGACATTATGTACTCCGTGATCGGTCCGGAACCCAAGTTTCAGGCCCAGCTGCTTTATCAGGCAGCAGTTATCATGGATGTTGCCGGTGTAAACTGGACCATGCCGGCAAGTTCGGGTTGGGATAACAGTGATATGGCCATGTTTACCGGCGATAACGAAATCATGGGGCGTATAAAAAGGCACCATTTTGATACGGCCGCCAGACTCAAAGTGAAAAAAATTGTCATGGGAGAATGCGGCCATGCATTTCGCTCGGTTTACGATGTGGGCAATCGCTGGTTGGGATGGCAGATGCCGCCGATCCCCATTATCCATGCGATTGATTTTTATTACGAATTGCTGAAAGAGGGTAAAATAAGGGTTGCCAAAAAATACGAAGCACCCGTTACCCTGCATGATCCGTGCAATGTGGTCAGAGGAGGTGGGTTAGAAGAAAAAGCCCGTTATGTAGCTAATTCTATTTGCAAAGAAGTTATCGAAATGCACCCCAATCGGGAGCACAACTACTGCTGCTGTGCCGGCGGCGGCGTAATAAATTGCGGTCCGCCGTATAAGATGAAACGTATCGAAGGCAATAGAGTTAAAGCTGAACAGCTATTCAACGCCAAAACCAGGGGGGCAAAAGTACTTATCGCTCCCTGCCACAATTGCCATAGTGGGCTTCATGATATCGTTCACCATTACGGCGTGGGATTGGAAATCAAGTTTTTCGGTGATATACTGTATGAAGTCATGGAAAAACCCGGAGCCGTTGAGGCCTGACACACAAGGAGAAAGGAATATGAAAAGAAGCGCTGTATTTATCTTCGCATTGGCTTTGGTTTCCATAGGCATTATCCTGTCCGCCTATTCTCAGGAAGATATGGAATTCGTGGATAACAGTGTTTTTGATAATCCGGAAAGGGTGCCGTCTGTATTCCGCCACGATGAACACAATGAAACAGCTGAAATAGAGGAATGCAACGAATGCCACCACCTCTATGAAGACGGCCAGAAACTGGAGTACGAATCCTCCGAGGATCAGTTCTGTTCGGACTGCCATGAACAAAAAGCCTCGGGCAGCCAGCCGGCTTTGATGAAGGCCTTTCATACCAATTGCAAAGGGTGTCACCTGGCTAAAAAGAAAGGCCCGATCATGTGCGGTGAATGCCATGTCAAACGCCTGGCGAAAAAGTAAATGCCTCCCGGCTTTATATCTAATTGAGGGGTCGGGGTGTTTTTTTTACGACAAGATGATCGTTCCTGCGCCTCCAACGGGCAGAGGGCGATTGGCGCCGAGAAAGGCAAAACACGGCGTCGGTTCTTGTTGGAGAGAGCGTTTTAAATGGCCGGCCGTAAAATGCAAGGCAGTTGCCGCTGTCAGGCCTGGCAGGCAACAGCTCGGCATCTTGCCGCGAAAAAAATACCCCGACCCCTCATCTAATTTATAAAGGATAATCGACAATCAGCAACCAAGAGAGGTCCGTTATGGCAAAAAAAATATTGATCATCGACGATGATCCTGCCACAGTAAAATACCTTGAAGCTTTGTTCGGCGACAATGGCTACGCTACCTGCTCGGCCACCAGCAGCATGGAGGGTTTGGAGATCGTACGGAAAGAGAAACCGGATCTGATTTCACTTGATCTTCAAATGCCCGGTGAATGGGGCCCGAGGTTTTATCGAAAGCTTCGAAAAGACAAAGAGTTAAAAGATATACCGATCATTGTGGTCAGCGGAATCGATGGTGACCACGCGATTAAAGATGCGGTGGCTTTTGTCGCCAAGCCGTTTGATCCGGAAAAACTCCTGGGGGTCGTGAAAAAGACCATCGGCTAGGGAATCACAAAACAACTACCGATGAAGTATGTATGATTCTGATTCACTCATAAGATACACAGGGGATAAAATTGATAGGCTCATTGCGCGATTGAGGCAAAGCGCCGCAGCCGTATCGGGAAAATCGTGACCGTTGGCTGCTGCCAAAATGGGGGCAGATTCTATAACTAGCCGGTGCAAAATTAGAAGTTGTACCGGCTATTGTTTTTTAATGATTGGCGTAGACAAAATGGAAAAACCAAAAGTCATTGTCATCTGCGGCCCGACAGGGATCGGTAAAACCGCCGCCGCCATCGATATCGCCCGAACATTTGGCGGTCAAATCGTCAGTGCCGATTCGATGCAGGTCTACAGGTACATGGACATCGGCACAGCCAAACCCCCTCTCTGCGAGCAAAAAAAAATTGAACACCATATGCTTGACGTGGTGGACCCGGATGAACCATTTGACGCCGCCCGATACTCATTTTTGGCCCGCAAAACAATTGCCGAGCTGCATGCCAAAGACATCATCCCTTTCATCGTAGGTGGCACAGGGCTTTATATCAAGGCACTGCTGTATGGTCTATTCCGGGCCGGACCTCTGGAAAGCGGCATTCGCCGGCGATTGAAAAATGAGGCCGCTGCCATCGGTTCGGAATCGCTACATCGACGATTGGCAAGTATAGATTCCGACAGCGCTCTCAAAATTCACCCCCATGACACCTATCGCATAATCAGGGCCCTCGAAACCTTTGAGGCTGCCGGTGAGCCGATCTCCGCTTACCAGCACGGGCACCAATTCGGTGATGCAGCTTTCACGGTCTTGAAAATTGGATTGAATTTGCCCAGGGAAACATTGTATCTGCGGATAAACCGCCGGGTTGATGCGATGATCGATGCCGGTTTTGTTGATGAGGTAAGGCGTCTATTGGAGAAGGGTTACACAGCCAAGCTCAAATCCATGCAGGCCATCGGATATCGTCACTTGGTTTCGTATGTACAGGGATATCTCCCCTGGGACGAGACAGTTCGGACCTTGAAACGGGATACCCGCCGATATGCCAAGCGTCAGTTAACCTGGTTCAGGTCCGATCCCGAGATTGTGTGGGTTCAGCCGACAAAAATGGCTAGACTGCACTCTATCATAGGGAAATTTTTAAAAGTTTAAAAGGTGAGATGGCCAACGGATGTATGAGGGGTTTTTGAGTTGGCTTCTATAATAAACGATCCACTGATTCATACTTCAATCCGAAAGCGTCCGCTACGCCTTCATACGTAACTTTACCGCGGACGACATTGGCCCCCAGCTTGATTTCAGGATTTTCCTTGAAAGCCCGCTGCCAGCCTTTGTTGGCTATTTCCACCGCATAGGGTAAGGTGGCGTTGGTCAAGGCCAGGGTGGAAGTTTTGGGAACGGCACCCGGCATATTTGCCACACAGTAGTGGACAATACCGTCGACAAAGTAAATAGGATCGGCATGGGTCGTGGGTTTGGAGGTTTCAAAGCACCCCCCTTGATCGATGGCAACATCAACCATCACCGAGCCCTTTTTCATGGTGGCTATCATTTCCCGGGTAACCAGTTCGGGAGCCTTGGCACCGGGAATTAAAACGGCCCCAACCACCACATCGGCTTCTTTGACGAGTTTGCGTCGCATCGCGGGGCTCGACATCAACGTAAAACAGTTGCTGGGCATGACATCGCTGAGATAACGGAGACGATCTAAATTTAAATCCAGGATGTAAACCTTGGCCCCCAGTCCACATGCCATTTTGGCTGCATTGGTTCCGACCACGCCACCGCCGATAATGAGCACCGTTCCGGGATCTACCCCGGGCACTCCGCCCAACAGAACACCCGCTCCACCCTGGGACATTTCAAGATACTTGGCCGCTTGCTGAATTGCCATTCTTCCGGCAACTTCACTCATCGGAGTCAGTAAGGGCAAGGACCCATCCGGTTTTTGAATTGTTTCATAGGCAATGTTGATACTGCCGGCCTTGATGAGGATATGGGTCAGCTCCTCAGCTGCGGCCAAATGAAGATAGGTGAAAATAATCTGGTCCTTGCGGATGAGATCATACTCAGGGGGCAGAGGTTCCTTGACATGCATAACCATGTCGGCCCGTTTGAATATTTCTTGCGGCGTATCAACAATCTTAGCCCCGGCTTTCATGTAGGCATCGTCCAAAAATCCACTGCCTACTCCGGCGTTTCTCTCAACCAAAACCCGGTGCCCGTTTTGCTTAACAATCTCCACCCCCGCCGGCGTCATTGATACACGATTTTCTTCAGCTTTGATTTCTTTCAAAACGCCCACTATCATAATAGCCTCACATGTTAAAGGTGGTTGCCTGAGTGTGAACTCTTTTATTTAGATGGTTTGAATTTGATTGCTGAGGAACCAGCTGGCTTGTTACCAAAATTTATTCGCTGAGTAAAGTACTCTCAATAAAAATATTTTGCTGGCAGATGTCATTCGTTGCCAACCATACCGGATGCTCGTTACAGGTGCCCCCTTTGAGCCCTCACGGACCTTTGCCCCCCCCGGGAATTGGCACGTAAAGACTTAAATTTCAGGGCAGCGAGGCTGCAAGCCGCCAATGATCGCCGGCGGATCAAAGCAGCGCGACTCCGGGTTCGAATCGTTGATAACAACAGCTTGACAAACCTAGCCATAACATATTAATATAAATAGCAATTGCTTATATTGGCAGAATATGTTCCAGAAATAGAAAGGAACTACCCCATGGAAATCCAGCATGATCGCCGACGTTGGCTAAGAGAGGTGTTGAATCCTCCGGAGATCGGAATTCTGCACACCGGCAATCAGGGATTTATCCCCGGAATCCATACCACCAAACAGCCAACTGCTTTATACGTGGATTTGCTCAATCGAAGCATGGGTGGCGTAATTATAAAAACGAAATGGGAAATCGAGCCTGAAATTTCGTTTTATTTGCAGATATTTAATTCGGTTGAAGAATCCTGGGACTTCGTCCGGGCAACAGCAAAATGGAGAAATAAAGATACAACCAATCCGTCGTACAACCTCATTGGGGTTGAGTTTCAAGCACCGAACCAATCGGACGCACACCCGACGCTTGAAGATGGTGGGATAAAAAAGATACCGCTTCCGGCCGATTATGAGTTTCTGAGGCACACGTCACTGTTTAAATTCATCAACAGAAATCTCGTTTGTCCGCTTTTAAACAGTTTATCCAGCAGACAAATAAAGGCGGGTGAAAAATTCATCACTCAGGGAACAAAAAGTGATTTCCTTTTTATCATTCAAAAAGGATCGTGCCTTGCCAGTGTTGAAGAAAACCAAAAATTACGATCTCTGGGGAGATTGTCGGACGGCGATCATATGGGTGAAATGGTGCTGTTGACGGACAGGCCGCAACGCATGCATTTTTACGCTGAAAAGGATATGGAACTTTGGGGATTGAGCAGGGCCCAATTTGACAAAA
>JASFTQ010000304.1:0-5938 GCA_050053515.1 Desulfobacterales bacterium
TCGCTGGCGCTTTTGATCACTGCCGCCATCTTGAGCTTGTTTGGATCTCGGCTTATCACCCGTCCCCTCGAGCGCTTGGCCGCGGCAACAAAAGCGGTCGCTAAAGGACAATTTGATATTCAGGTAGCAATGTCTTCGAAGGATGAAATCGGCAATCTGGCCCAATCGTTTAACAAGATGACCTCGGAGCTCGATTCACGTGAAAAAGCACTCCAGGATGCCCAGGCCGCTCTTGTCCAGTCAGAGAAGATGGCTGCTTTCGGTCAATTGGGAGCCGGGATTGCCCATGAGGTAAAGAACCCGCTGGCCGGCATTTTAGGCTTAACCCAGCTTTCTCTGCGCAAGGCTGAAGAAGATACGCCGATTCATAAGAATCTTGCCATAATTGAGAAAGAAGCCAACCGTTGTACGACAATCATTCAAAATCTTTTGAAATTTGCTCGCCAGGAAAAAGTGGCTTTTGACTCGGTCGACATCAACCGGGTTGCTCTGGATGCCATGGCGATCGTTGAGCATCAACTTGAAATGCACAAAGTAAAACTTCGGAAAAATCTGGCTGCTGCTATTCCGGCGATAACCGGCAACGCCAATCAAATCCAGCAAGTTTTGATAAATCTTATGATTAATGCCCAGCAGGCCATGGATGGCAATCCGGGAGAAGTGACCCTGTCAACCATGAGTTCAAATGCCAGCCACATCCAGGTGCAGGTCAGCGATAATGGTCCCGGAATTCCGAATGAACTGCAGGCCAAAATATTTGAACCATTTTTTACAACCAAAGAAGTCGGCAAAGGCACGGGATTGGGTTTGTCAGTCAGCTATGGAATCATAAAGGAGCACGATGGAGATATCCAGGTGGAAAGTTCGCCCGATAATGGAACCAGCTTTACGATCATCTTTCCGACAGCGGGCTTAAAAACCGTTTGTCCCAAATGTCATCAGTCATACCCGATCAAAGAAAATCAGATCGGTCTTAAAAATAAGTGCAAAAAATGTGGCTGTATCTTCAAAATCAGTCAACTGCAATGATCACGTCTAAATGAAAGGTAGGTATATTCTGTTATGACAATTCAAAAAGAATTAAGCGTTCTGGTTGTGGACGATGAAAACAGCGTTCGCACCGTGCTAAAGCGTGTTTTAGAAGATGACGGATTTTCGGTGACGGAGGCAGACTGTGCCGAGGTCGCACTTGAGTTTTTTAAACAAAAAGTTTTTGATCTGGTGATCAGCGATATCGTTATGCCGGGGATGGACGGTATCGAGCTTCTTAAAAAAATTAAGGCCCGTTATCCGGATACACAGGTCGTTATCATTACGAGTCATGCCTCGTTGGACACCGCTATTCAAGCTCTCAGATGCGGTGCCTATGATTATCTGTTCAAACCCTTTGAAGACTTAAATTTGATCTCGGCGGTGACAAAACGGGCTGTCGAAAAAATTCGCCTAACATCCGAAAATCGCCGACTGCTTGCCAAATTAAAGGGTAAAAATATGGAACTCGAACGCCGTGTGGCGGAACGGACGGCCGAATTAGAGAACACCAACTTGCAGCTGACCCGGGAGATAAAAGAGCGGATTCGGGCACAGGACCTGGCCGAGACCGCGAATCGGGCCAAAAGCGAATTTCTGGCCAATATGAGTCATGAACTCAGGACGCCTTTGAATCACATCATCGGTTTTACCGAAATCCTCATGGATCAACACTTCGGCGCCTTAAATCAGGTACAAGACGAATATCTCAATGACATCCTTCAAAGCAGCAAACATCTGTTGGCATTGATTAACGATGTCTTGGATCTTTCTAAAATTGAGGCAGGCCATATGGAGTTTGTCCCTACGAATATCAATTTGAAGCTGCTTTTGTCGACAAGCCTGAAAATTATCCAAGAAAAGGCCGACCGACGGAAAATTAATGTGCTTATGGATATCGATGGGGCGGACAATCAGATAAAGGCTGATGAAAGGAAATTAAAACAAATCCTTTTCAATCTACTTTCCAACGCCGTCAAATTTACACCGGATGGCGGCCAAGTCCGATTGAAAGCCCAGATGTTGAATGGTTGCAGGATACGGCCGGGTCGCCGTTGGAATGATTCCCCCGCATTAAAAATTGTGGGGGCGCCAAACGTTAAAGACGCCGCCAAACGAAATGCAACCGGCCGCTGTGTTCAGATTTCGGTGTCTGACAGCGGAATTGGCATTGGTCCCAAGGACCAGGCCCGTATTTTCGATCGTTTCGAACAAATCAATGGATCGGTGACTAAAAATTATCAGGGGGCCGGATTGGGTTTGACGCTGACAAAAACACTGGTTGAATTGCACGGGGGCAAGATCTGGGTAGACAGTGAAGGAGAGGGCAAGGGCAGTACATTTAGCTTTATCATACCGGCTTAAATTCATCAAACCGCATAGTGGTTAATATCATGGCGAACCCAACATTGCTCACAATAGAAGACAACTGCAACACTATCTTCCGGTTGCTGGCCAACCACAGGCAAAAAAGAGGATTCTTGATGCAAAAGCAGGCACCTTAATGCAGCGGGGCTCGGAGCATACTTATGACAAAGGATATACGCATACTGGTTGTCGATGACGAGGATAGCGTTCGAACGGTTATGATGCAAGTCCTTCAAGAGGAAGGATTTGCGGTCACGGAAGCGGCAAACGGAAGGCAGGCGCTGGAATGCATGAAAAAAGAAACTTTTTCTCTGGTGATTACCGATATTGTCATGCCGGGAATGACAGGTTTGGAGCTGCTCGAAAAAACCAAGAAAGTCTCTCCGGAAACTCAGGTAATCATTATCACCAGCCATGCTTCTCTGGAGACTGCCATAACGGCTCTGCGACACGGGGCGTACGATTATTTGTTCAAACCCTTCAAAGACTTGGAATTGATTTCAGCTACGGCCAATCGCGCCATCGAAAAGGTGCGATTGATTGCTGAAAATCGCGATCTTTTGGAAAAACTGAAGAAAAAAAATGACGAACTGGAAAAAGCCAACCAAACCCTGAAAAATCTAGCCTGTCGGGACGGCTTGACCGGACTCTTTAATCATCGCTATTTTCAGGAATACCTCATCTTTGAACTCTATCGATCCAGCCGAAACAAGGAAACTTTTTCGATGCTCTTTCTGGATCTGGATTTTTTCAAACAATACAATGATACCCACGGACATTTAGAAGGAGACCAGCTGCTGCGATCTCTGGCAGGAATTCTGAAGAAATCTATTCGCCGATCCGATGTTCTCGCCCGCTATGGCGGTGAGGAGTTTGTCCTCATACTTCCGGCGACTCCCAAAGCGAATGCCCGCATTGTCGGCGAGAAAATACGCCGCTATGTCGAATCATACCCCTTTAAGGGAAGAGACACGCAACCGAACCAGAGAGTGACGTTAAGTATTGGAATCGCAGCCTTTCCGGACGATGGGTCCGATCGTTCTTCCCTGATCCAGTGTGCCGATTTGGCAATGTATCGGGCCAAAAACAGCGGAAGAAACAAGGTTTGTATATGGACCGCCGATCAGGCATTGAATTCGTAGATGAACGGTCGAATCCTCGGATAAGATTTACATTTCATCTGCAAGGTGCCTATTATGAAAGCCAATAAATCTATTATTTAAAAGCCGCGGATATGACCGGTTGATAACGACGGATCGCGGTGGATGTATTAGGGAGACCATAGAAAATGAAAAATGTATTGTTCGTCGATGACGAAGAAACGTTGCTTCTCATCATGGTTGACAGATTTGAAGACTTCAAAGATCGATTCAATGTGCTCACCGCCGGCAACGGCAAAGAGGCTGTTGACATCCTTAATTCAAAAGCAATCGATCTTGTCGTCACCGATCTCAAAATGCCCGTGATGGACGGTGTCGAGCTGCTGGCATACATGAGCGCCAATTTTCCCTCTATCCCGGCCATTACCGTCAGCGCTTTTTGCACGCCGCGGATTCAAAAAAAGCTAAAGGCAATGGGCTTATTGCGCGTAATGGAGAAGCCGGTAAATTTAGATCTGCTGGCCGAAGCCGTTATGGAAGGTTTGGATCGTTTCCACCAGGGAGGATCAATTAATTGTGTTTCACTCAGCAGCTTTCTTCAAATCATTGAAATGGAGCAGAAAAGCTGCCTGTTGGAAGTACATGGCGAAGGGCATTTGAGGGGCCATTTTTACATCGTCCAAGGCGAATTGCATGATGCCAGCTGCGGCGTCCTGCAAAAAGAAGAGGCTGCTTATGCCATGATTGCCTGGGACAAAACCCAACTGTATATCAAAGACCTTCCAAAGGAAAGGCCCAAAAGGCGGATAGAAAAGGAACTTATGGCTATTGTCATGGAAGGTTTGAAACGAAAGGATGAAATGATCGATAAGGGTGCCTTGGATGCCGCTGAACCGACATCCACTACCGAAAACTTGGAGCAAAGCCTGATGTCGGAACTCGACCGGGTTCTTGATGGATTCGAGGGGGAACCGGCACCCTCGGATTCTAAACAATCTGCCACTGAGCAGAACACGCCAAAATCGCAAAATGCAGAAGAAACCAAATTCAACACGAAAATTTTTGACATCATGCATGCCAAACAGGCAAGCAGCAAGTTACTGCGCGCCGCGGTAAACGAGATACGCGGCAGCATCGAGATTGATCTGGCCGTTCTGATGACAAAAGTGGGAAACAAGCCTGACCTTGTCATCGAGGATTTAATTGTCGATGGCACAACGGCATTACGCAAAGGCACCGTTTATTCATTTAAAGATACCCGTATTTCAGAGGTGCTGGGGCAAAAGAAGCCTCTGATTTTTAATATGAATGGTGAGGCATCCCCTGGGATTGAAAAGGAAATGCTGGCCAGCCAGGGGATTCAGTCTTGCGTTTGTGTGCCCGTACTGTCCGAGGATGGTGTCAACCAGGTTTTTATACTCGGAGCAAAAAAGACCGGGCTGTTTTCTGATACCACGGGTTATTTGGACTGGATCGCATGTGGACTTTCCCTAGCTATTGAGAGAAACCGGTTGTCTTCGGCGGTTGTCAAACAAAAAAAAGCTTTACAGACAGTCCAGCGAGTCGGTCAGGCCATCGTTTATGGTAACTGCAATATCGAAAACGTGCTCGGCGTCATTATGAACAACATCCGTCAGATTATCAATGTTGAAGCCGGAACCTTGTTCTTGAAAGAAAATGATCACCTCAGAATCGCCCATGCGTTTAATTCAAAAGTCAATGCCGTCAAAAAATTCCGGCTCAAGATCGGTCAAGGGACAGCCGGCTACGTGGCTGCCAAGGGCAAATCGATCCTGGAGAATGACGCGAAGAAATCATCTCAATTTTTCCAAGAAATCGATAAGCTGACCGGATTCAAAACGCGATCGGTTTTATGTGTCCCCCTTCTTTCACACAACAACGTCATCGGTGTGCTCGAGGTACTCAACAAAATAGACGGCTATTTTGACCGCGCCGATGAAGCCATTTTACTGTCCCTGGCAGAGTCTATAATTTTAGCCTTGATGGGTTCGCATCGTCTTAACCAGATGGCTCAGAGAGCGCAGGGTTAGTTTTTTTCTAAAAATCCCTCTCGGGATGAAGCGGTTTGCTTCCCCGCAAGACCCGCCTTTTTGGGTGAGGAGCTTTACCCTTACCTTTCATTAGCCCCTTGCGATCCTGTCTTTTTTTAAAAATTATCCTGCATTCGTTTTCCGCCAGTGTTTATTTTTTTTTATTATGTATTAGTCTCGTATCATTAGAGTGATTCTCAAAAAAACATTCCGATTACGCGAGGTCCAGGCCGGGGGAAATTTTTTATCGACAAGCTGATCACCCCGGCGATTCTAATTGGCAAAGGGTTATTGCAGCATAAAGGGGCCAACGGCGGTGAGCCCTTTTGTCAACCAGAATGTTTTAACCGACAGGCGGGCCAATTAAACCAGGTAGCCATTTCCCAGCCA
>JASFTQ010000305.1:0-5914 GCA_050053515.1 Desulfobacterales bacterium
ATCTATGATGCCGGCGCAAATACGATCGAGGTAAGATTTATTCCCTATGATATCGCCGCGGTGGTTGAAAAGATTTATGCTGCGGGGCTTCCACGCGTACATGGAGACCGACTATGGTGAACAATGAAAACCATCGGTCGATATAGAATCAGGGGCCTGCTGGGCAGGGGCGGTATGAGCAGGGTTTTTAAGGTTGAACTGCCCGTTATCGGTAAGGTGGCCGCTTTAAAATTGCTTGACCCGAATCCCGTGCTGGTCGACTTAATCGGTTTGGAAAACATACGTGAGATGTTCGTTGCGGAGGCCGTTACCATGGCGAATCTGAGGCACCCGAACCTTGTCGAAATCTGGGATTTTGACGAATCACAGGGCAACCTTTTTTACCTTATGGATTTTTATTTCAACAACCTCGGCATTATGATCGGCGAAACCTATCAAACAGAAAAGCCGTCACGTGTCATTAGCATTGAAAAAGCGATTCATTACATCCGCCAGACCCTTGAGGGGCTGGCTGCACTTCACCATGCCGGGATCATTCACCGCGACATCAAACCGTTTAACATCCTGGTGACGGAGCAAGACACCGTAAAAATCTGCGACTTCGGTCTATCCAAACTCAGGGGCGAGACTTTTCAGGGACCACCGAATCTCAAGGTCGGCTCGCCCTGGTATGCCGCTCCGGAACAGGAGGCAGAACCCGACACGGTCGATTTCAGCGCAGATCTTTATTCGGTGGGGATCACCTTGTATCGCATGCTCACCGGCAGCTTGCCCCGGGAAAACGCTGCCGACCCCAGCCGCCTGAACCCGAACCTGGACAGCAGCTGGGATCAATTCCTGGATAAGGCGACGGCAGCAAGGCGGCGCGATCGATTCCAACGAGCCAAAGAAATGTTGACGGATTTGGATATGTTGCAGGCGAGCTGGGAAGAGAAAAAGAAAAACACCTGCCGTCTGATTCAAGACGATCAACCCCCGGTGCAGATGGAAAACAATAACCGAACCACCGGCAAGATCAGAGGTGAACCTTTAAAACTGAATCCCCAGCAGGGCAAAAGAATATTTATGGTGGATGATTTGTGGCGTCCCCGCAATTACGTACAAAACGATTATGATACGCATACTGCGGATATCGTGGCCGATTGGGCCACCGGCCTGGTGTGGCAGCAATCGGGTTCGGAGTATCCACTGACCTGGCTGCAGGCTGCCGATTATATCAAAGGTTTGAACCAGCGACGCTTTGGCAAGCGCCATACCTGGCGGCTTCCTACGGTTAACGAACTGGGGACGTTGTTGATCCCGACGCCGCAGGGTGAAGATTATTGCATCGAGCCGGTATTCGACCTTCATCAAAAATGGCTTTGGAGCTGCGATAGACGATCCTATGCGGCGGCCTGGTATGTCAGTATCGATATGGGATTTATCGGATGGCAGGATTTGAGTGGTTTGTATTACGTGCGCGCCGTAAGCAGCATCTGACGCATCACAAAATGCGATGGCGATGCAGTTCGAAAACAATTTCGATACGGGTGGTCGATCGACTATGAAAGTTATCGACAGTCATATTCATTGCGGCATTCAAAATGTCAATCAACCCTACCATCAGATTCAAAAGCTGTTGAGAGAGGCCGGCATCCAGGCGGCCTGCCTGTTTGCCCCGGTCGAGGATATCTATTACCGCTATTCAAGCAGCTTTGATGATAACCGGAAATGGCGATGGTGTCGAAAAAAGGCCCACGACTACCTGCTGGCGCTTGCAGAGAGCAACAGCGGAGTATATCCCTACTATTTCGTATGGAACGATTTTATCATCGAGGACCTGGATGAAAATTTTTACGGCATTAAATGGCACCACCACCCGGGCGAACCACCCTACCACTACCGGGACCCGAGATGTCTGGAGATGATCGATGCCATTTGCAGGCGCAATCTGCCCATCGTCCTTGAAGAAACCTATGAACAAACCTTGCGTTTTATTGACATCCTGTCCGGAAGAACCCCCCTGATCATCCCGCATCTGGGATTGTTGAACGGCGGATTCGATCGCCTGCTGCAGGCCGGTGTGTGGCAGTATCCGAATGTTTATGGCGATACGGCCTTGGCTGGATCTCGTGAAATCCGTATTTTTCTGGAAAGATTCGGGGCCCACAAACTTGTGTTCGGCAGCGACTACCCCTTTGGTTTACCGGGACCCCAGTTGCACAACCTTACAAGCATGGGAATCGGACGCCAGGATCTCAAGAAAATATGCGCTGAAAATATTTTACACCTTATCCGGGCTGCCGACCCAATCAATTTGAGCGGTGATTAAAACTTCTTTGTCCATCAATTTTACTGTTATTCCCGGGAGATGAAATTAACGACGTGGGAGATCAGCGCTTTATCTTTTCCCCCAGCGCGATGCCTAAATTCAACGCTTGCTGATTCATCTTGATAAATTCCTTCGGAATGCGCGTTGCCAAAACCTTGATAACGGATTCGGGTTCAATGAGTTTTGTCAGTGCAATGACGGCGCCAAGCATGCAAATATTGAAGACAATCGGTTTTCCGATGTTATCCATAACGGTTTGATACATCGGCAATTCCATTTGACGGGCGTCCACTTTTTTTTCAGTTTCAACAAAACGGCTGTCCGTGACCAGCAGGCCGCCGGGCCGGATGATGCTTGAAAATTTATTATAGGCCTCCTGGGTAAGACACACCAACACATTGGGCTGAATGACCTTGGGATAATGGATGGTTTGATCCGATATGACGACATCGGAGCGAGTTATACCGCCCCGCGCAGCCGCACCGTAACTTTGGGATTGAACGGCAACCAAGTTTTCATACAGCACGGCGGCCTCAGCCAGCATAATCGCGGCAGTTATGACTCCCTGGCCGCCGGAACCCGAAAATACCATTCTGCATCTTTCCATGGCTATAGCCCTTTCATGGCACGCTGAATGACGCCGTCGTATTGGCGGCAGTATTCAGGAACATCCTTCTGAACGAAAATACCCCTCTCGATAAGATCCGGATTTTCTTTTTTGGCTTTGGAGCCGATGGGTGTTGTGTTCTCTTTGTAATGGCGCAACATATCGGCAGCCTCGCCTTCTTTGTTTTTCCTTCCGAAATGCGTCGGGCACTGCGAGAGTATTTCAAGCACCGAAAAGCCCTCATGGACAATCGCCTTTCGAATAAACTCACTGATTTCTTTCACGTGATAGGTCGTGGTCCGGGCAACAAATGACGCCCCGGCCGCTGAAGCCAAATTCACCACGTCAAAATCATTATCGATGTTTTGATAAGGCGCCGTCGTCGCAATAATACCACAGCCCGACAGCGGCGAATACTGGCCCCCGGTCATCCCGTATATCCGGTTGTTCATAACGATGGCGGTCATATCGATATTGCGGCGGGCGGCATGTATAAAATGGTTGCCCCCGATGGCCAGTGCATCGCCGTCACCCATGGGAACCAGAACATTGAGTTCGGGCCGGCTCAACTTTACACCGGTGGCAAAGGCCAGGGCACGCCCGTGGATGGTGTGCAAGGTATGAAAGTCCACGTAGCCGGCGATGCGCGCCGAGCAACCGATTCCGGTTACCATGACAATCTCGTTTTTACTCATACCCAATTTCTCGATCGCTCGAATAAGGCCGTTGAGCACGATACCATGCCCACACCCCGGACACCACATGTGGGGAAAAAATCTGTCCCTGATATAATCTGTTACTGCCATGAATTAAACTCCCTTGCCCTGTATCAGTCTCAAAATTTGCAGAATGCCTGCAGGGGTAATAAAAACACCGTCGATGCGGTTGGCCAAGAATACCTTGTCCGGTTTGTCAACAGCCGTTTTAACCGCTTGAAGGATCTGTCCCACATTCATCTCCACCACGATGATCGAGCGCGCCCCGGCACATTTTTCTCTGATGATTTCAGCCGGAAAAGGCCACAGGGTCTGAAGCTCTAGCAGACCGAGCCGCTCTCCCCTTTGCCGGCGGTTTTCAACTACATGCAGGGCCGAACGGGCCGAACAGCCATAAGAAATAAAAACAACGTCGGCATCTCCCAAATGATACTCCCTGAACCTGGCAATCTGATTGACCCTGTTTTCCAATTTATCCACCAAGTGGCGAATCAGCCCATGCACGGCCGCCGGTTCGCTGGAGGGAAAACCCCACATGTCGTGATAGAGACCCGTTACATTGTATCGGTGAACCCCACCGAAATCGGACATGGGCAGTCGTCCATCTTCCCGGGGCAAATAAGGATGATAATCCACACCCTCAGGGACGGATGTGCGCAATCTTTCCACCAGCGGAATTTCTCCTTTTTCAGGTACGACAAGGCCTTCGCGCATGTGCCCGATCAACTCATCGAGCAATAAGATAACCGGAGTTCTGTAAGTTTCCGCCAGATTGAAAGCATACACCGTCATTTCAAATAGATCCTGGTGGTTGGATGCCGTCAGGGCAATGATGGAATGGTCCCCATGGGTCCCCCAGCGGGCCTGATTCACGTCGGCCTGACTGCCGTGAGTGGGCAGACCGGTGGAAGGCCCCCCCCGTTGGACATCAACAATGACACAGGGTATCTCGGTCATGATGGCGTAGCCCAGAGCTTCCTGCATCAGGGAAAAACCGGGACCGCTGGTGGCGGTCATGACCTTGTGGCCGGTCAGCGAAGCACCGATGATGGCACAGAGGGATGCAATTTCATCTTCCATCTGGATAAATTTACCACCGATTCGCGGCAACCGATACGCCAGGTGCTCGGCAATTTCAGTGGACGGCGTTATGGGATAGCCTGCATAAAATTTGAGCCCGGCATAAAGGGCGGCCTCTACACAGACTTCGTTGCCTTGAATGAATTTGATGTTTTGAACCATTGCGATATCCTATCCTTGCGAGTAATCAATAAGTCCATTAGCCGCTCGATATTGAAAAAAAGGTTCTCACGCCCACTACCTTCGATCTCACAGAGTTGGCAGAGAATAAAATACTCGGCGTGCCCGGCGAGTTCCGTGAAAAACTATAAAAAAACCGGTTGTGTGTCGAGTAACGTTGTTTCTCCTTAATAAAAGGCATCACCTACTCCGTTTCCACTTCAATCGCCAGATCCGGGCAGCGTAACTCGCACAGTCTGCAGCAGATACAATCCTGTGGATTTGCCGCAACCGCTTTGTCGGCCTCATCAAGCACCAAAACGTGTTTGGGACAAAATTCCACACAGATGCCGCATCCCTTGCACCAGGATCTGTTGACGTGATGCTGTTTTAATTTTGGTTTCGCCATTTATACATCCTTTCAGGTCCTGGCACACCCGGATGGGTCCATGACAGGATTGCACACAGCATCGCAGGTTTTTTGCGATTTCATCCGTTATCTCGATAAAACGTCATGCAATGTTTGGCGCATTTTTTAGATCCTTGCCGCGGTGTCGAAAATAAAAATACACAGTTGCATATGGGTATCAAAAAATATTGTCAAGGACAACAGAATTGAATTCTGCCCGAATTGAGCGGTTCCGGTCAATGACCGCTCAAAAATGTTTGGGCAACAGCCCGTTGACATCTGACACTAACACCCGCTGGGTGAGGTGACAGGCGTCGCTGGATCCTATAGAACTATTTGTAAGTTACGCGGTTGGCATTGCTTACCCTTGAACCCTGAACCGTTTCATCAAAATTCTGCTATCATCAGGGGCTGATTTTCTCGCGACCAAAAAATACCGCAAGGACCGTTTATATTATAAACATGCCCAACTCCCTTGGAAAGCCGTCGGTGAGGGTCAATCGAAATATCCGGAGATAACCTCTTAAAACCTGTGCAAACATATATTGCCTCATGGATATTAAATTGTTAATAATGGGAAGTCTTCATTAAGACCTTCACATTGCATTTGAAATGGCCAGGACAAATAAACG
>JASFTQ010000306.1:0-5904 GCA_050053515.1 Desulfobacterales bacterium
ATTATATGCGATCGACTCGAAAAAGTTACCGCGTGTCTTTCAGAAACACAAACAGTGGACGACACCACCGGCTTGCACAACCGAGAAACCTTTCTTAAAATATTGGATGACGAAATTCACCGCGCGCACAGATACGGAAGCAAATTGTCCTTGTGTCTGATGGAGTTCGACGTCGCGGCCACCAACCCCGGTCCCACTGCTGGGTATCGAGAGGCCATTCTACGCTCGCTGAGTAAATTTTTTTCCCGGAACATCCGAAATAGCGACATCCTGGGTCGATTTGATCACAGAAGTTTTGCTCTCCTCGTGCCGCAAACCTCCGCCCGGCAAGCCCGCTTTATCTGTGATCGCTTGCAGAATCTTTTTGACAAAGAGCACCTTGAAAAAGACGACATCCGCCTGATGCTCACCTTTGGTCTGGCTGAATTGAACCCGGATAAGGATCAAACCGGATCGGACCTGATGGCCAGAGCCGCCGAATCTCTCAGCAGCGCAAAAACATCGCGCTGAAAGCCATCTCAATGACCCCTCTCCCCCCATCATAAGCTGGACGATCCATCTATTCATAAGGTTGAAGGTGTTCACAAGACCGCTTGGCTGTCATAATTTCATTGACATCCACCCGAGCGTACTGTAATTTACCCCAGCAAAAATCTGTTTGGGCAACAGCCCGTTAACTGTTAAACGGAGTTGTTACCTGAAATTTGCACGGGTTTGCGATTACTTCAACTTTGCGGGATTCTCATGCAAGATTCAGGAGCTAACTCATGTTTAGAAAGGAAGGGCATAGAAAGTGGAAATCCTCGTATTATTGAAGCAAGTTCCGGACACCGAATCGATTATCATGATTGATGCGGACGGCAAGTCCATCAAGACAGCTGATTTGAAATGGATAATGAATCCCTACGATGAACTTGCCGTCGAAGAGGCACTTCGAATCAAGGAGGCCCAGGGGGGTAAGGTGACGATTGTCTCGGTTGGCACCGATAAAGCCGTTGAGGCCATCCGCACGGCCCTGGCTATGGGGGCCGATGAAGGACTTCTTATCAGTGATCCGGCCGTTAAGGGAATCGACGGCTTGGGGACGTCACAGATCCTGGCAGCTGCGGTAAAGCAGATTCCTTATGATCTGATTATCGCAGGAATGCGCGCCGTCGATGACGATAATTTTCAGGTTGGAACGGCCGTGGCAGAACTGTTGGAAATCCCAAATGTCTCAATGGTCATCAAGCAGGAGATAGCCGACGGCAAAATCAAGTGTCAGCGAACCATTGAAGGCGGCTTCGAAGTCATAGAAGCCTCCTTGCCGGCGCTGATTACGGCCCAGCGGGGACTTAACGAACCCCGTTATGCATCCCTGCCCGGCATCATGAAAGCAAAGAAAAAACCACTTGAAACCAAAACCCTTGCTGACATCGGATTGGATGCCGCCGCCGGGCAGGCACTGGTGAATATCGCAGCCATGCAGCCGCCGCCGGAAAGAAAGGGAGGTAGAATTATCGAGGGTGAAACCGCCCGGGAAAAAGCCGCTGAGTTGGCCAGACTGCTTCATGAAGAGGCTAAAGTTTTGTGAACGCCGACCGTAATGATGGGGTCTTGTTTCCTTGCAAGAGTTGAAATCGAAAGGGGATATTTAGGAGAATAAAATGAGCGTTTTAGCAATCGCTGAACAAAGAGACGGTGTTTTTCGAAAGGTCACCTACGAAGCATTAAGCGAGGGCAAACGAATCGCTGACAGCATGGGAAGTGATTTGATCGCTTTGGTGATCGGTGCAAACGTTGAAAGTGCTGCCGCTGAGCTCGGCAAATACGGGCCTGAAAAAATACTCGTGGCTGAACACGAAGCATTGGCCGAGTATCTTACCGATCAATATACCCGCGTGGCAGCCGAGGTTATCGCAAAAGAAGAGTCGGCTGTGGTAATTTTAGGTGCTTCGGCCCAGGGGAAGGATCTTTCAGCCCGACTATCGGCCCGTTTGGAAGCACCGTTGGCCATGGAATGTGTGGCTGTAAAGGTTGAAGACGGCAATCTCATCGCCACCCGGCCGATGTACGGCGGGAAAATCGTGGCCGATGTGACCTTGAATGGCAAACCCCAAATGGTCGCAATTCGGCCGAATGCCATGAGTATCGCGGAAGCCCAGGGTGCCGGGAACCTCGAAAAACTTTCGGTTGATCCGGGAGACAGTGTTCTTCGGTTTGTTGAAAAGAAGTTGGAGACAGGCAAAGTTGAGCTCACCGAAGCCGATATTGTGGTATCCGGCGGCAGGGGCATGGGTGGCACGGATTATACGCTTTTGGAGAAACTGGCGGAATTGCTGGGCGGAGCCGTAGGTGCCTCGCGATCTGCCGTGGATGAAGGTTGGCGGCCCCATTCCGATCAGGTGGGGCAGACCGGCAAGGTTGTATCGCCGAATCTGTATATTGCTTGCGGGATATCCGGTGCGATTCAGCATCTGGCAGGCATGTCTTCATCCAAAGTCATTGTCGCCATCAATAAAGATCCCGAAGCACCGATTTTTTCCAAGGCCGATTATGGTATCGTCGCTGATCTTTTTGAAGTTGTGCCGGTGCTGACCGAAGAGATCTCAAAGATCAAAGGCTAACAGTTTTCATGCAGCCCCGCATGAAAATTGAATATTTCAATAAGCGTTTTCACTGGGCGGCTGTCCCGGATCGGGGCAGCCGCCAAACCCCCCTTGATTTATTGTCATCACTTCCTAATATATTATACGGGTTGTTTGACCTGATTAATTCATTTTTCTTTCCGGGAAGCCCGGTCCCTTAGGGCGGGGAGCTTCACAGGCGCATTTCATTTAATGCCTTCCTGAAATATATTAACCGCCGGGTCTCAATCGGTCTTCGATGAACGTCCATCTAGTCAGTCTTGGGTGTGCCAGAAATCTTATTGACAGCGAGGTCATGTTGGGCCGGCTGGCACGCGCCGGCTGGGTGACTACGCCGGATCCCGCCAAAGCCGAGGCAATCATCGTGAATACCTGCAGCTTTATCGAATCCGCCGCCCAGGAATCCATCGATACGATCCTTGAAATTGCCAGACATAAAGAAACGGGTAACTGCCGGAGACTGATTGTCACCGGTTGCCTGCCGGAGCGCTACCGAAAGGAAATTGTCAGCGCAATACCGGAAGTCGATATATTTTTAGGTACCGGAGCCTTTGATAAAATTATAGAAGCTGCGGCGGGGGGGCTGGGCCCCGCGGCCTGTCTTCTGCCGGATCCGAACACCATGACACTGCAGCGCTCGGAGACACCGAGAATTCGGAGTTCCGCACATATTGCCTATCTTAAAATCGCAGAGGGGTGCAGCAAACATTGCAGCTATTGCATAATTCCCAAACTGCGGGGCAAACAAAAAAGCCGTCCGCCTGAGGACATTATCAGTGAAGCGCGATGCTTGATAGAATCCGGTGCCAAAGAATTGATATTGATTGCGCAGGATACCACCGCTTATGGTAACGATTTAGTACCGCCGGTTTCGATTTCCCGGTTGCTTGAACGCCTCTCAGACAAAGAGGGTTCATCGTCGAATCGCTGCCGCATCAGACTCATGTACGGCCACCCCGAAAGTATCGACGAATCGGTTGTTCAAACGATCGCGGCTCATAAAAATATTTGTTCTTATTTCGATATTCCGATTCAACACGCCAGCAATCGGGTCCTGAAACGCATGGGGCGAAACTACACCCATGATGATCTGCGCGGATTGATCGAAAGGATTCGGACCCTCGATCCGGATGCTGTCGTCCGGACCACAGTCATTGTGGGTTTTCCGGGGGAAACCGAAAGTGATTTTAAAAAGCTGCTAAGCTTTATTGAAGATGTTGGCTTTGACCATTTAGGCGGGTTTGTGTATTCGGATGCCGGGGACCTTCCTTCCCACAAACTCCCGGACCAGGTTCCGATGGATATTGCGCAAGCCCGCTATGACCGGATCATGTCCCGCCAGGCAAAAATATCGTTGAGAGCGAACCGCAAATATGTGGGGCGCGTTGTGAATGTTCTGGTGGAGGCGTCTCTGGAGGACGGCCTTTATGCCGGTCGCACGCAATATCAGGCACCCGAAGTCGATGGTTTCACGTATGTACATTCGACCCGATTAAAAACCGGATGTTTCGTGGATGTCGGGATTCGCGATACGCGCCATTATGATCTCATAGGAGATGCGGTATGAATGCATTAAGGCAAAAGATTCTTACCCTGGTGAAAGACGATCTTGAAGCCATCGAGGTGGCTCTTTTAGATAATTTGACCCCCTATCTGGATGTGGTCCGTGAGATTGCCAGTCATATATTGTTCAGCGGTGGCAAACGCTTAAGACCGCTGCTGATGGTTCTTTCAGCCAGGCTTTGCGATTACAAAGGTGACTATGATAAAACCTTTTCGACGATTTTCGAGTTTTTGCATGTGGCTACACTGCTCCATGATGATCTGGTGGACGGTGCCCGGATGCGGCGGGGAAAACCGGCCGCCCATCTCGTGTGGGATAATGCCAGGGCAGTCTTGGTGGGCGATTTTCTGCTCGCACGGGCACTCTCCATTTCAGCCAAAACAGGGCGCATGCAAATCATTGAGACTATCGCCGATATCACAGAGAACATGTCCCAGGGGGAGATTCAGCAGTTGATGCGAAAAGGGGCGCTGGACCTGACGGAAGCCGAATACGTGGAGGTGATCCGGCGCAAAACGGCCGTTCTTTTCCAGGGCGCCTGCCGCATCAGTGCCCTGATCGCGGATGCCACCCCAGAAAAGGAGGCAGCACTTTCAACCTATGGCTATCATCTCGGGCTGGCATTTCAGATGGCGGACGACCTCCTGGATTACACCGTCGACAGTTCCGTGTTGGGCAAAGAAGTCGGCGCAGATCTTAGGGAAGGCAAAGTGACCCTGCCGGTTATTCATGCACTGAAATCAGCCTCGAACCGTGACCGTGAGCGAATGGTGGATATCATAAAAAACGAAAATTTTTCCGTAACAGAATTTGAAACCCTGATAAATTTGTTGAATAAATACGAAGGAATTGTCTATACACAAAATGTGGCGGCCCAACACATTGAACGCGCCAAAAATGCGTTATCTGTTTTCGAACCCTCCGATACCCGAGAAGTTATGTTGGATATTGCTGATTATACACTGGCACGGAAGGTCTGATTGTGATATGAGCTAGAACTGGTTTTAAAACCCCATCTAAGACCCAATAGCTGCGTTGCAAACCTCTTCAAAACGCTCACATACTACCGTGTATGCTGCGCTTTTTCATCGGTTCGCGCCTTGCTCTTGCGCCTGACCTGGAGTTTTAAAACCATTTCCAGAAGCGGTTTAAAAACCGGCAAAACCGAATGCGCATTTAACAGCGGGGGAAAGACCAATATGATCTCAGCATCCTTTGCAAGAAACAGGTCAATTTATGCGTTGCTTTTCTTCACGGTCATACTTCATTTAATTTTTCCTTTTGGGGCTCTGGCGGAAAATTCAACCGATACCTATGTTGTGATCGGCACCGGCTATGTCTATAGAGAAAATATCAGTGCGGCCCGGAAACGGGCGATTTCAAACAGCCTGGTATCGGCAATCGGTCTTAAGACGGCGGAATTGTTACCCATAGAGTCTTTAATGACCCATCATGAGACCCTCAACGAAATTCTCTACGACCAAACCGATAAGTTTATCAAGGGCTATAAAGTCCTGACCGAGTCCACTTCCGAAATTGTATACCGGGTCATCGTCCAAGCCACTGTTTCCAGCAAGCGCATCAAAAATGCATTGTCCAATGCTGGAATAATTCTCGGGAAAAAGACCATGCCCAGCATTTTGTTTTTTATTGCCGAACAGAAACTCACAGACATTTCACCGCGGTTCTGGTGGGGAAAGGGCATGACTTTCG
>JASFTQ010000307.1:0-5900 GCA_050053515.1 Desulfobacterales bacterium
TTTCAATCGCGGCTGGAAGCCGCTCCTGAATATTGAGCATCGAACTGTGGGAGCGGCTTCCAGCCGCGATAAACCTATCGTCATTGCTGATTTAGACCCTCATTATTTCTTTGATCCTTACAATGACCTCGCCCGGAGAGGTCTCAAAAAAGAGAGCCCCTTTTTTGGCATAGGGTTCAAAGAGTTTCCCGATGTCAAAATTCAAAAGAATGACGGGTTTCCGGCATTTGAGTGCCAGCGCAATTTCAGAGATAGTCCCTGTTCCACCGTCACAGGCAACCACAACATTGCTCGATAAAACATTGATACAGTTTCTGGCATTACCCATACCGGTGAGTATCGGAATCTTGATATATTCAGAGGTTTGATAATAATTTTCATCCGGTAAAATTCCGACTGTCATTCCTCCCTTCTCGGTGGCACCGCGAGCCGAGGCTTCCATTATTCCGGTATTTCTGCCGCCGTTCAACAGAATCCACCCCTGCTCAGCAATCAGTTTGCCCAAAACATAGGCGGCTTCCATATCTTCCGCGGCGGCTGAGCCGCCCCCCATTACACCGATGATCAGGAGTCTATTCATGGTCGTTTCCCTTTCTTTTTGTCTTTATGAAACGCGCGATCGGTTTTAAACAAACAGGTGTGATGGACCGAGAGTTGAGGGGTCCCCCGGCGGTTTTCTCGAAAATATCTCATATCATAGACGCTCGCGAAGTCAAATCTCAACAGCACTTCGAGCCAGTTGTTTTTTGAATTGACCCGACGACGATCACAGTTGACACACATACCTATTGGAGTTAAATTATCACATTTAGAACACGACCGACGATGAATCCCGGTGGTTATATAAACCCCATGAATATCAGGTCCGGTATTCTAGGATAAGGAGGAAGCACTTTGGAATCTATGGAAAACACGGCTACCCATGCAACAGATGCGGCGAATGAAAATTTTATGCGTCAGCTCAGACAGACGTTTGAACAATTTCGCCATGATATTCCTATTTACATGTTTACGCAACGGGGGATGGACGATGTTTTCGCCCAGACGAACCGACAGATTGTCAGAGCATTTCGCGAGCTTACGCCGAAAATCACTTTCAAAGAGTATTACCTGGATCATGAGCTGGCTCGAAAATGGAATGTGGATAAAGCTCCGACGTTGCTAATAGCACCTGAACGTGTATCCATTCGATGGCTGGGCGCCCCGCTGGGAGAAGAGGGCCGGACGTTTCTCGAAACAATCATACTTGTCGGTCTCGGGAAAAGCAATCTGAATGAACAGTCTTTGAAAGTAATAGACCAAATAGACACCTCTAGAGATATCAAGCTTTTTGTCAGTGCAACCTGCCCGTATTGTCCCCAGCAAGCCGTCAATGCCGTAAAAGCAGCCATCGAAAAGCCGGCTCTTATTTCACTGGAACTCATCGACATTCAATGTGAACCCGAGCTGGCGGACCAATATGCCGCGCACAGTGTGCCCCAAACCTTTGCCAATGATGTCCTCATCGCGCAAGGGGCTCAATCCGAAGAGGTTTTTGCCTTATCGCTTTTGAAACTCGCCCCTCAGACTATTTTTATTCCGGAAAGCGATGCCGAACTGGTTGAATCAGATCTGGTGATAATCGGTGGTGGGCCTGCAGGGTTATCGGCCGGAATTTATGCGGTTCGAAGCGGGTTGAGAACCGCCATTGTCGAGCGCGATGCACTGGGCGGCCAGGTTGCGACGACACCGATTGTCGAAAATTATCCGGGGTTTACCCAGGTAGGCGGGAAAACACTGGTGGACATCATGGTCAGCCACGCTTTACAATATGTTGATATTTTTCCAGGGGAGGCCGTCATCGATATCGAAACCGGCGATCCGATCAATGTAACCACCAGCCGTCGGAAATTTCAAACCAAGACCGTTCTCCTTGCGACCGGTGCCCGTCACAGACATCTGGGAGTACCGGGAGAGCAGCGCTTAAGCGGAAGGGGGATCAGTTATTGCAGCACGTGTGACGGGCCCTTGTTCAAGGGAAAAAAAGTCGTGATGGTTGGCGGCGGCAACAGCGCGGTAACCGAAGCACTGCATCTGCGTCATATCGGTTGCGATGTCACCTTGATTCACCGGCGGGATGCCTTGCGGGCGCAGGAGTTTTTAACCCAGCAGCTGTTCAAGACCGACATTCCGGTATTGTGGAACACAGAGGTTAAGGAGATCCGAGGAAAAGAACGGGTCGAACAAATAGTCGTTGTTAACAATCAGACCGGTGAGACCTCAATTTTAGACGTCAATGGCGTTTTTATCGCCATCGGATATGAGCCGGCTGTCGAACTGGCTACTAAAATCGGCTTGGAACTGACACCGGATGGTTACATCAAACATGATTCAAGACACCGCACCAGTATACCGGGTATATATTCAGCCGGTGATGTGGAAGGCGGCTATAAGCAAATCGTTACGGCATCCGGTCAGGGTGCCGAGGCCGCCATGACGATTTTTGAAGACCTCATCAATCCATACTGGCACGAGAAGAAAAGTTAATTCCCCCGTCAAATTTGGCGGTATTATTGAAACCCATGGCTGTTTTTTGAAAGCAACCATCAGGGGCTGCTCTTGTTATCATGCCGAGCTGAGACCAGCCCATCTCCAGCCATAAAACCCCTCCATTCCCTTTAATTTTCATCCATTATCGTGATTCTCAAAATAACCTTCCGCAATAAATCCAAATGAAGAGATCCGGGTAGGGAAAGTTATATATTTTTAGGGTAGCCTCCAGTGTAAGCCGGGCCTTTTCAATCCGACTATTTTACCGATGGCCTCTGCTCATCAATCCGCCGCGTTGGGTTAATTCGCAAAATTGAATAACAAATGGTCCGAGCACCTGCTCGGTAAAAGAATCAATTGAGGAGAAAAATTCCACATGAAAAAATTTTATCTATCCGCAACCTTATTTATGGCTTTTTTTTTATTGACGGGTTTTAACCTCGACAATGCGATTGTTCCAAAAGATCAAATCCTTTCGGGTGGGCCCCCGAAAGACGGGATCCCCGCCATTTTAAAGCCGAATTTCATCCATCCGGAACAAGCCGATTTTATGGCCGACAAAGATCAGGTAATCGGGGTAAACATAAACGGCACTGCCAAAGCCTACCCCATAAAAATCCTGAACTGGCACGAGGTTGTAAACGATACCGTCAATGGCATTCCCATTGTGGTCACTTTTTGACCGCTTACCCAGACAGGAGTGGTCTACTCCCGCAACGTTGGCGGTCAGGTTTACACTTTTGGTGTATCCGGTCGGCTTTATAAAAGTAATGTGCTTATCTACGACCACCAAACTGAAAGCCTGTGGTCTCAACTAATGCAAAAAGCCGTGTCCGGCGATTTGGCCGGCAAAAAATTATCGGCCCTGCCTTCAAGCCGAATGAAATGGGCGGCTTGGCGCAAAAAACATCCGCAGACCGTAGTGCTTTCAACCGCGACGGGTTACCACAGGAATTATGCGACGGATCCCTATGAAGGTTACTACCGGATTGGGTCGCTCATGTTTCCGGTCGGTAACGTGCGCCAGGACCTCTCGCTCAAAAAACGGGTTTTGGGAATTGAAATCAACAATGAGTCCAGAGCGTATCCTCTTGATGAATTAGGAATCCGCGCGGGTGTGCATAACGACCGGCTGGGGGGTCAGGATATTCGAATCGAGGTGGATGCCGAGGGTCAGGTTATTGCCGTCAAGGATCACAAGGGTCAGGCGGTGCCGCACTTATTTGCGTATTGGTTTGCCTGGCAGGCTTTTCATCCGCAAACCAGTGTTTATCGCACGGTAAACTGATCCGCGTCCCGCCAGGCCGGAAAAGCCTCTCGATACGCTTCCAGCTGCCGATGGGACAAAACCGCGGTGTGAACACAGGGTTCATGACTTTTCTGGAAAAGGACATTGCCGGCGGGGTCAATCAGGGATGAATCGCCGCCGTAATCAAGATCATTGCCGTCGGTACCTATCCTGTTTAGGCCGACGACATAGCACAGATTCTCAATTGCTCTGGCTTGCAGTAACACTTTCCAATGTGAAGCCCGCTTTTTGGGCCAATTTGCGATAAAAATAGCCACATCGTATGCCATGCCAGTGTTGCGCGTCCAGGCCGGAAATCTCAGATCATAGCAAATGAACGGTCTGATTTTCCAGCCACGCAATGCCACCGTGATATTCTTGTCACCGGCACTGTAGACTTTTTCTTCCCCCAGCATTCTAAACAAGTGCTTTTTGTCGTAGTGTATCAATTGACCATCCGGTTTTGCCCATAATAAACGATTGAAGTATTTGTGTTTTTCAATGGCAATAATACTTCCGACAATATCAACGCCTTTTTGCTTTGTTTTATTCTGCAGCCACTTCACTGCAGTGCCCGTCATATGCTGGGCGAGCGGCGCCGCATTCATACTAAAGCCGGTGGTGAACATTTCCGGAAGCACGATCAGATCAGTATCTTCGGCAATACTGTCTATTTGTTGATCGAAGTGCTCCAAGTTTGCCTGTATGTCTTCCCAAAACAATTCAGTCTGAATTAATGTAATTTTTAAATCTGGCATAATATCTTAGCCGCCTTTGTGAGGGTTTCGTCTTTTTTTGCGAAACAAAAGCGCAGTACTTTGTGGTCGTCCCTGTGCCGGTAAAAAACCGACGGCGGGATCGATGCCACCCCGTTTTCTATGGTCAACCGCTTTGCAAAGGCCACATCTGACTCATCCGTAATAGATGCATAATCCAGTATTTGGAAGTAGGTACCTTCACAGGGCAGTGCTTTAAATCTTGATGTTTTTAGCAGCGACTGAAAAAGGTCTCGTTTTTGTTGATAAAAGGAGCAAAGGTTTGAATAGACGTCTTCATGTTGCATAAATTCAGCGTAAGCGTATTGAATCGGTGTATTTGAGGAAAATGTGAGAAACTGATGTATGCGTTGCAACTCTTTTGATAGGGGTTCCGGTGCCAGGCAATAGCCGATTTTCCAGCCAGTGGTGTTATAAGTTTTTCCGAATGAGCTAATAACAAAACTCCTGGCGGCAAGTTCGGGCACCCGCGACAGGCTGTGATGGGCAAGCCCGTCAAAGACAATATGTTCATAGACTTCATCACTGACAATGAATAGATTTGTGTTTTCGACAACGTGAATTAAGGCTTTAATATCATCACCTGAAAGTACCGTTCCGGTCGGATTGTGGGGAGAATTCACAATGATGAGTTTGGTTTTCTGGGTGATCGTATCCTTTAATTCATCCCAGTCAATGCGGTATTCCGGGAATTTCATTTTGAGATATTTGGGAATGCCGCCGCACAATTGAATCACCGGTACATAGGCATCATAGGCCGGCTCAAAGACGATGACTTCATCACCGGATCGTACGACAGCAGATATGGCGGCAAACAATGCCTCGGTGGCGCCGGATGTTACGGTAATTTCCGTCCCCGGATTGTAATGGACCCCGTATAACCTGGACACCTTTTCAGCGATGCCTTCACGAAGGATTGGAACCCCTTGCATCGGTGCATATTGGTTGTTGCCCGAGCGCATATACTTTTCAACCAAATCGACGAGCTCCGGGGAAACATCGAAATCCGGAAATCCTTGTGAGAGGTTATAAGCGCTGTGGGCGTCTGAGAGCTGCGTCATCGTGGAAAAAATGGTTACTCCCACCGCCGGCAGTTTTGAAGCAAGTTGCATGTTTTTCATATCGGAAGACGTGTCGTTTATGATATCAAGGCTACAATTTTTAAGTCAAATTCGAGATGAGGTGAAGATACGGTTTCCGGCCTTGCTTGTCAAGCAGCCAACATAGATGCCCGACCGGTTCACTTCCCAGCAGGCCTTGTCTTTGCAGACGGCTTTGAGCAAAACCAAGGACCGGGGCAATTTTTG
>JASFTQ010000308.1:0-5890 GCA_050053515.1 Desulfobacterales bacterium
ATTTTATCGAGCATCCAGTATCTGACCTGTTCTGAAAAGAGACTCGTTTAGTCAATGCTGTGATTTTCGATTCGAGCATGCCCAATAGTCACTGGGTATATCCCGGCTTGCTATCCTAAATTCCATTGGTGTATAATAGGAGTATTGCTATTCAGAAAATGCGCTTAAGACAGGTAATTAAAATGAAACCGTCCGTTGCTTGTTATAAAAAAGTCATGGGTCTCGGATTCATGTTTTTGCTGACATTCGGTTTAATGTTTCCCCCATCACAAGCCGCCCAGAACTTGCGTAAATCCAAAAAGGCCTCGCAACGATTTGTTACCATCGACTTCAATAATGTCGATATCAATGTCTTTATTAAATTTATCAGCGAACTGACCGGAAAAAATTTCGTTGTCGACCAGCGGGTTAAAGGAAATGTGACCATCATTTCACCCACTAAAATCTCCATAAAAGAGGCTTTCCGGGTCTTTGAATCGGTTCTGGAAGTTCACGGTTTCAGCGCGGTAAAAGCCGGCAAGGTCACCAAAATCATTCCGCTACCTGATGCCCGGGGAAAAAACATCGACACCAAAATCAGGGCCGAAGTAGCCGCTCCGGAAGACAAGCTGGTCACCCAGTTGATGCCGTTGCGATATGCAGATCCTGCTGCAATCAAGAGGCTATTTACGCCCTTGGTATCCAAAAGCAGCGTGATAGTGGCGTATAAGCCGACCAACATGCTGATCATAACCGATATTTATTCAAATATACAGCGGCTGATGAAAATACTGGATGCCATCGACCTGCCCGGCATCGGCCGGGAGATTTCAGTCATACCCCTTGAACACGCCGATGGGACCAAGCTTGTATCCATTCTGGAATCCGTATTTCAGCAGAAACCCACCGCAAAAAAAGGGATACAGCCGCCAACGGTCAAATTCGTTGCTGATGAGCGCACCAACACCATCATTCTACTTGCCAGTGAAGATGACACGATCCGAATCAGGCGGTTGATAGCGATGCTGGACAGAGAAACCCCCCGCGGCAAGGAGAAGATCCGGGTTTATTATCTTGAAAATGCAACGGCAGAAGAGCTGTCCAAAGTTCTTCAGGAATTACCCACCCAGCAAGGGGCTGAGGCCAAGGGAAAGGGTGCCCCGGCGCTATCACAAGATATCCGAATATCGGCCGACAAAGCCACCAACAGCTTGATTATTTCGGCCGCCAGCGACGATTATGTCATTATCGAAGAAATCATCAAAAAACTGGATATCCCCCGGTCCATGGTGTATATTGAAGCTTTGATCATGGAAGTCCTCGTCGGCAAAGACTTTCGTCTGGGAACCGAATGGAGAGCTATCGGCGACGCCAGCATCGGCAACAGAGACGCTGCCTATGGCGGCGGTTTCGTCAATCAACCCGAACAATCGGCTTTGCCCAATCTTGCCGAAGGCATTCCACCCGCCGGCTTTTCCCTGGGTGTGTTCACGGAGGCCATCGAAATCGCCGGGGTCCAGTTCAACAACTTAACGGCCGTGGTCCAGGCTTTTAAGGACGATGAGGACGTCAACATTCTATCAACGCCGCAAATCCTCACCACCGACAATCAAGAAGCTAAAATTAATGTCGGCGAAAACATCCCCTACCAGACCCGGGTCTCAACCTCTGAAAATGAGACCTTTAACACGTTTGAGTACCGGGATGTGGGCACGATCTTGACCATCACACCGCATATCACCAAAGAAAGGCTGGTCCGGTTGAATATCGCCCTGGAAGTCACCAGCTTATCCTCGACATCCCTCCAACTTCAGCCGACCACCTTAAAGCGCTCTATCGACACCACTGCCATTGTCAAAGACACCAACACGATTGTCATCGGCGGTCTGATTGACGACAGGACCACGGTCTCGGAATTCAAAGTCCCCTTGCTGGGGGATATACCGATTCTGGGCTGGCTGTTTAAATCGCGCAGCACGTCGCGAAAAAAGACGAACCTTTTTGTTTTTCTAACTCCCCGGGTCGTACAGACCCCGGATGAAGCCGTCGGCATATACGGTGAAAAGAAAGAGCAAATCGATGAGGTCCGGGAGGGTCAAATCAAACTATTCAAAAAGGAAAGAATCATACCCCAATCCGAATCTGAAAAAGAAGGCACCTGAGATTGCGATGACGCCTTAAATTTCATTCACAGTAACCCTCAGCACCGAAAATATTGTCTGCGTCGATGATTTCCGAACAACTTTTTAACATACTCAATGCCAAATTCGGCCTTTCCGAAGAGGCCTTTGAAGAAAGCCGGCGGGTGAGAAGCGAAAAGGGCGGTAGTATCGGAGAGATACTCATCGGGCGCAAATTTATTACGGAGGCCGAGCTGCTCGAAGCCTTAAGTATTCAGTATGACATGCCTTTTTGGCCGGATCTTCCGCTGGACGCAGTTGACGCCAATTTTACCCAGGTCGTGCCGATTCAATTTCTAAAAAAATATATTATGGTGCCGCTGCTCATTGGCGGACAAACACCCGCGGTTGAAGAAACCGGGGAAAAAGATAACGGCCGGGCGGTGCCCGACAAACCCAGATATGTGATTGCAGTGCATGACCCCACCTCCTTTCAACCCCTGGATGATCTAGTTCGAATTCTGGGTTTGACGGATTTCGAAGTGGTTCTTTCGACAAAGGATGCAATTCTTTCGGCCATAAACATTTCCTACGATCTCAGTCGCGATTCGGCCGAACAGTTGGTTCAGAACATGGAGGAAAACGGCGACACCATCATTGACGGAATCGAAGCCACCGCCGATCTATTGGATGATACCAGCGACGCGCCCATCATCAAACTGGTCAATCATATCATTTCCCAATCCACCAAAGCCAGGGCCAGTGATATCCATATCGAGCCGTACCAGGACAGTTTTAAGGTGCGCTACCGGGTGGACGGGATTCTCTATGACCTGCTGACCCCCCCGAAATGGATTCAGCCTGCCCTGATTTCCAGGGTTAAGGTCATGGCCAAGTTGAATATTGCCGAAAAACGTCTGCCCCAGGACGGACGCTTTGATGTCAAAATCGGCGCCCAGGACGTCGACGTCAGGGTTTCAACGCTGCCGACATCTTTTGGCGAGCGGGTGGTGATGCGGCTGCTTAACAAAACGAGTTCTCTACTGACCCTGTCGGAACTCGGTTTGGACCCCCAACGGTTAAAAATGCTTACCGAGTTGGTGAACACACCGCATGGCATCATCCTGGTCACCGGCCCCACCGGCAGCGGAAAAACCACCACGCTGTACGCCATTCTGACATCGATTCAAAAACCGGACATAAACATTATCACCATTGAAGATCCGGTCGAATACCAAATTAAAGGTATCAACCAAATACAGGTGAATCCCAAAATTGATCTTACTTTTGCCAAGGGGCTTAGATCGATCGTCAGGCAGGATCCGGATGTCATACTGGTTGGCGAGATAAGGGACAAGGAGACTGCCGAAATCGCTGTACAATCCGCGCTGACCGGCCACCTGGTGTTTTCGACCCTGCACACCAATGATTCGGCCAGCGCCATCACCCGTCTGGTGGACATTGGGGTCGAGCCTTTCCTGATTTCATCTTCGGTTATCGCCGTTGCCGCCCAGCGATTGGCCCGGGTGCTGTGCAGCAATTGCAAGCAGGCATACATCGCGGATGAATTGGCCTTGGAGACACTTGGCGTAAAGCCGGGTACCGGCAAAAAGAGGAAACTCTTCAAAGCCAAAGGCTGTGACAACTGTTTTCAGACCGGATACAAGGGGCGGATCGGGATTTTTGAAATCATGGTTCTGGATGACTCTATCAAAAGCCTCATCTTGAAGACCTATGACGCCAACCAGATAAAAAAAGCAGCTTTACATCAAAAAATGGTCACGCTGCGGCGGGATGGTATCCAAAAAGTCTTGTCCGGCAGAACCACCATCGAAGAAATCTTCAGGGTAACACAGTTGTAAGCCACCGATGATGAGACTGTGCCAAAATTCGCGAAAAGCAGTCATTCCGGACGAATCCCGCATTGCGGGATGAGATCCGGCGTCAGCGAGCATCTCATGCCCAGCGCGGGATGGCTTAGATTTTCCCGCGGGGAAAGGCAAGCGGACGACAGTACGCTTATCGTTGAACTTGCAACCGGGTGCGGAGCAAATGGTTTGTATGGCAAGAACCCAGAACTTGCCAATGTTAACAAGCTATTACTGGATCCCGGCTTGCCCTGTTAAATCACCCGAAAGGGTGTCCGCGAAGCGGAATTTAACAGGGCGAGCGCCCCGCTGCGCGGGACTTGGCCGGGGTGACGAATTAGGAAGCAGTCTCGATGACCATTGGTTGTTCTCTGATCTTCAAATATCCATTAGCCAACATTTCGTTCGATACATCCAACCGTAATAAAACCCCGGGCTTCAATAATGTCTATGGTGATTCTCAAAATACCGTTCCCAAGCTTAGAATCACCGGGGGAATCAGCTTGACGGCAAAAATTTACCCCCTGCCCGGGGCCTCTTGCAACCGGAACATTATTTTGAGAACCATTCTAGACCATCACGGCTATAGGTGAATGCGATTTCTTAAGCGCCGGGCGTTGTCTTCGTCCCGGTAGGAGACAATCGGCACGGGTGAGCGGCGAAACATCTTTTCAGCAACCGATCCGACAAACATATATTCCAGGTTGGTGCGTCCTTTAATGCCCATAACGATCATATCAACGTTTTCTGCAACCGCCACCTTCAATAACTCATCAGCGGGATCCCCCACCCGGAAAACGCTTTTAATCTTAGCGGCCGGAAAACCGGAAACTTTTACAATCTGTGCTAATTTAGTTTCCCGCTCCTTGCGGATGCCGGCGACATATTTCTCAGCATCCACGTCATAGCCCATGGATGATATCGTTCCCACCGCCGCCACATCCCGCGAGTTGATAATGCTTGCCACAATCAGTTCTGCATCCAGCCGCTGGGCAAGCTTGACGGCATAATTGAATATGCCTTGGGCATAATCCGAAAAACCCAATGCCACCATTATTTTTTCTGTGCCATCCATGATAAGTCCTTAAGTTAATTATCTCAGAGGTCGGGGTATTTTTTTCTCGGCAAGATGCCGGGTTGTTGCCTGCCATGACCGGCAGCGGCAACTGCCCTGCATTTTACTGCCGGCTATTTAAAAGGTTCACGCCAACAAGAACCGACGCCGTGTTTTGCCTCTCTCGTCGGCAATAGCCCTCTGCCTTTTGGAAGCGCAGGAGCGATCAGCTTGTCGTGAAAAAAACACCCCGACCTCTCAATTATCTACAATCCATGTTCCGAGAAAAACCTGGCTGCGCCCGGATGGGCGTATATGCCGGCATCCTTTTGCTGCGCCGGCCGCACGGTAAATGAAGATAAGGCCGGATGGGCCCGCCGCAGGCGTTTTTGATTGCGGTGAATCACGTCGATGATCTCGTAAACCGTTTGTTCATCAAGGGCATCTGAGGCAGCCAACATCATTCGTGTCCCGAAGGTTGCAACACCCTGGGGCTGAGATGGATAGGCATCCCCAGTGATGTTGGTTTTAAACAGAGCGGGATGATCGTTGACCAGTTTTTCAATGTCGTTGTCATCCATGTTCGCCAGACTGGCTTTACAACGCTCGAGCAACTGCTGCAATGAAGTATCCGGGTGGACACCAATGTGTACCATCGCCTGCACCGTGCCATAACAAAATGCCATGGTATCCTGTGACTGGGAAGCCGGCAGCTCTTGTACCAGACTAAAATCTGCCTTCGACCAGTTTTTGGCTTTCATGATGGTGTCAACCGCAAGGTTCTCTGGCGATATCGGTGCGCCGGCATTGACCCGTTTGCCTTTCAAGGCTTCCAGCGAAGAAATTTCCGCATCACTGCGTACAACGAG
>JASFTQ010000309.1:0-5849 GCA_050053515.1 Desulfobacterales bacterium
GCCACAACTCCACCTGGTCGTCATAGTGGGGGCTCATAAAGTTGCCTGAAATTCCGGTGGGTATAACCCTGCGTGAATTTTTCATGTTTGAAAAATCAATAATATAACGCAAGGACGCACCGTGATAGCCGCCCCAGGGATTTTCTAATCGATAAGGCTGGGGATTGACGGTCGCAATACTTCCGCCCACGGGAAACGGACCGATATTCATAAAATACCCCATGAAAGACGAAGACTTGCCGAAGGGATGGTAGAAGGTCAGGGTGTGAAGCTTACCCCATTTCCAATCCTCCACCTTACCACCCATGTGATCCTCAAGATAAATCACCGCGTCTTTGAAACTTTTGCCGATAATTTCATCGATGCCCTCGATTTCAGCTGTATCGGGGTCGTCAAACCAGGCCGGCTGATCCCGGGCAATCAGGTTTCGCATGGCGTTAAATACCATATAGGGGTTTTTAAGATATTGCTGATAAAGCTCTTCTCCGAGCCTTTTTTTGAAGGTGTTTTTGACCATTTCATTAATGGTGGCATGAAATACCGATGCGGCCACGCTTTCGGCACGTGCCACAAAATCCCAATTGTTAAGCGTTGCAAGCGCTTTTCTTTCTATTTCAGATAGTTCCTCATGTGATAAGGATTTTAGCATTAAGGGAACCCACTCTTTGGCCAAAACCATATAGACGTCGGCCTGCATTCTCTCGAAGTCTTTTGCGTCAAATTTATCTTTTGCGGCAATCATCTCCTGAATCCTGACAAAACGGTCCGGCATGGCATAATAATGAGATATGGGGTAGGGATAATCATCACCGGCGTGCTTGTTGTTGGCGGTGGCGATCCATCCTCGAGCGGGATTTCTCAGATGGGGTTGCTCGATCGTGGGAACGTAACCCTTCCACTCGTGCTTTCCGTCCCAGCCGGGCACGGGATATGCTCCCGAAAAGCCATCCCGGATGGGAATTCCTGCAGCCGCCCAGAAGCCGATATTGCCGTTGTTATCGGCATACACCCAGTTCTGGGCGGGACACTTAAAAAATTCCACCGCCTGTTCGATATCATCGATATTTTCTGCAATATTGAGAAGATAAAATGCCTTGATCGCCTCAAGTTTTTCATAAGCTGTCCAGCGCATGGTAAGGGCGGCAGCATCGGGCCCTGCATAATTGTTCACATCGTCAATGATCGGCCCATGGCGGGTGAGCCTTACTTTGAATTTCAAATCTTCTGCGCCCTTTACCTTGATGACTTCTTGCTTTATGGTCATGTCCTCCCAACGCCCCATAAACTCATATTGATCGGGATTGGCGGGATTTATTTTCTCGATGTAAAAATCCGCATCATCCGACATGACATTGGTAAAGCCCCAGGCTACATGCTCGTTGGCCCCTATGATGATGTATGGTACTCCGGGCAATATTGTACCGGATACATTCATGGACGGCGTGACAAGGTGGGCCTCGTACCAGATGCCGGGAACTCCGTGATCCAGGTGAGGGTCGTTGGCCAGAATCGGCATTCCGGTGGCAGACATCTTGCCTGAAATAACCCAGTTATTACTGGCACCACCCCCTTCGGCACCAAGAACCTTCCTTGCCAGGTTAAGTGTCTTGAGAAAATTCAGCGCGCTTCTGCCATCCGGGATGATTGTGGGATATCCTTCGGCATAATCGGGGAAAATTTCTTGCGCCATTTTCTCTCCGACTTTATCGATGACTGACGCATAAAGCATCTCAATCGAAAAGGCCGTGTTAAGATCCCACGCCATGTAATAATAAGTTGCCACTCCATCGGAATAGTGCCAGGGTTCGGGTTCAATCCCCAGAATTGTGTATTCAATTGGAAGGGGCCTCTTGGAATTTTCGATAAAATAATTGACACCCCTGGCATAGGCTTTTAAGGCAGCAACGGATTCAGAGGGATATTTTGACACAATATCTTCAATCGATTTACCCGCGGAGATGGTGCGAAAAAGTTTGTCCGTCGGAATGAGTTCTTTGCCAAAAATCTCAGAAAGCCTGCCCCTCACAACGCGTCTGACCACATCCATATGGAAAAGTCTGTCCTGGGCCATACAATAGCCCAAAGCAAAATAGGCATCATCATCCGTCTGAGCGTAAATGTGCGGCATCCCATAGGTGTCGCGAATGACCTCAACTTTATCTTTGAGCCCGGCAATGGTTATCTCGCCGTCGTAATCCGGAAGAGTAGCGCGCAGATATCCGTAAGCCCCCAAAACAACAAGGATGACGCCTAAAAGTATCGCTGAAACCCATTTTAAGACCCGCATGGTCGTCCCCTTTTGGATTAAGAAAAATATTTGTGTTTATTTCTTGGCATATAGATCTTCAATGTAAATAGACAGCACCATGCAAAAGGTCTTTGAATTAATACATTTTTATCCGGAAATGCAAATGATTTCATGTAAAACGCATAAACGTATGACCGTCCCGTATTTTTGTGATATAGTGGAGCACCAAAATTATTCAGCACACCAGGAGATACCATGCATAATTTACGTCGTTGCATTGCCGGCAGAACCGTTTTGTTGATGCTGGTGTTTTTATTTCTGCAAAATTGCACCGGTACGGTCGATTTTTCTATGCCCTTGGAAAATTCCCCGCCACTGGAAATGATCGATCCATTACCGGTCGAATTGTCTCCGCGGCTTATCAATTTGGTTGAAACCTCGGAAACTTCGCGATACCGCCATGAATTGCTCGTGGGCAACGCCATTAAATCCTGTTTCCGCTATACATATAAGCCAAAGGGAAAGTTAGATTTGGTTGATTCCCAAATGTCGACGACAACCAGTGATACGCTGAGTCTGAAATCCAACTTTGCCTGCGAGTACACCCTGACCGTTTCTTTGACAACTGCCGGGGGGAAAGAAACAGTCACCGCCCACGGAAAGGCCTTTTCCGGTTTGAAACCTTCCGAAGCCGCCCAATATGCCGTGGAATATGCGGTATTGGATCTTTATAAAAAAATTGAATCCCTTCTGAGTGAATGATACCCTCTGCAGCAAACAGCAGCGCAGAATCAGGCCCTTGTCTCTTTGCTGCGCTGAAGTGTCAGCATGGTGATATCATCTTCCTGGGGGGCTTTGCCGATGTGGTCAAAAAGGCTGGTTCCGATTTTTTCCATGAGTTCAAAAGCGCTATCGACCGGTTGACACAATAAAGAGAAGAGACGCTTTTTGGTAAAAAGCCTGTCTGCCGGAGAGCGCGCATCGATGACCCCATCCGTATAGGCAAATAAAATGTCGCCGGGCGTCATCTGAACCTGTTTGTATTCGAATTTCGTCTGGGGTAGCAGGCCGACAGACGGCCCCGTCGGCTTGAGACCTTCCCTGATGCCGTTTTTGTCAATGATGAATACGGTCTCGTGCCCCCCATTGATATACATCAGTTTTCCATTTTTGGGATCCAGGACACCGAAGAAAAGCGTTGCAAACATGCACATCTCATTGTGTTCCTGTGCAATGTAATCATTGGTCAACGCAACCGTGCGTAAGGCCTCAAACTGATTGTATGGCCTCACGGATGTCGCGCCGGAAGGACCGCCGACCGTCTGTGACCGCCTATCAACCGGCGTCCTGCTCAACCGGGCCTGGCCGGAGAATATGCGGATTAAGCTTCGAAACAGCGCCATGAACAGCGCCGATCCCACCCCTTTGTCACACACATCACCGATGACCACACCGGCGTATTCGCCCGGCAGCATGAATACATCGTAAAAGTCTCCGGCCACCCGATTGGCCGGGAAAAAAAACTCTTCAATGTGCCAACCGGGCAACGCCGGCAACTGGCGGGGTAAAAAGCTCTTTTGAATCTGGCGGCAATTTTCCAGCTCCTGGTCCAGCGCCATGGAATAGGTTTCGATCTTTTTTTTGGCTTTTCTCAAGGATTTATACGATTCACTCAAGCTCGCAAATAGATTCGCATTTTCCAAAACCAAAGCCACCTGGCTGGCAGTTACTTTCATCAGCTCGACAATTGCCTGATTGAAATGGCCCGGCAGCGAATGCATCAGCGTTAGGATTCCCAACAGGGCCTCACCGCTCATGATCGGCAGCGCCAGAGCCGAACGCGCCGTATACGGCTGATCGGGAAGAACCAGCCATCGATCGTCCTCGGCAGTGTCATCGACCAGACCAATCCGTCGATGTTGCATCACCCATCCGGCGAGTCCTTTTTTTGTAACCGATTGGATCAACTTGGAACTTAACTCCGGAGAGATTTCACCGCGGGCAAGTATGCTGTCAACCACATCACCATCGCGGTCGAGCAAAATCAGACTGCCGAGCTCCGCCCCGGTCAATTCGATGGATATTTCAATCGTTTCGCGCAACATCGAATTGACGAGTTCCGCTTCCTCATGAGACTTTGCCATGGAAATGAATTTTTCAAAAAGTGCAGACTGAGCCTGGAAGGCGGCAATTACGGCATCAGCGCTGAATAAGTCGCTGACTTTGCGTTCAGTATGGTCTTCGCTCATAGGGTCCCCGAGGTTAAGGGTTTAAAAAACGGACAAAACAGGAATTAAACAGTGCTGAGGACAAGAAAATTTACTGCAGGTTTCGGCTCGATTCAGTACAAGAAATGGTGCAATGGGTCAGATGTTCCGGGATTTTCAGATCCACCTTGATCCTATATCGCATCAAGCGGCATCTGGTCAAATCATATTTCTAGGCAAATGGTAGCAATTAAAAAAGGGCCACAGCTTGTCGGGCTGTTGCCCTTGATTTTTGTGGTAGGCACGATGAGATTTGAACTCACGACCTCTAACGTG
Source organism: Desulfobacterales bacterium (assembly GCA_050053515.1). Lineage (GTDB taxonomy): Bacteria > Desulfobacterota > Desulfobacteria > Desulfobacterales. The sequence goes on from JASFTQ010000309.1 coordinate 4,792, forward strand.
TCAGGGTTATCGCCAATCAATTATACATTTAATAACAGGTAGTTATCGATATTAATTCTGGGCATACTTTAATGTATCCCCAATCCCGAGAAATAGCTTGTTCGGACAAAATTCAACGCTCGAAAACGGTGAGATCGGTGATTCAAATCCTGTCTTTTTGACCAATATAGAAAGTGAAGGTTAAAAAGGAGGCAAAAATGAAAACCGATCGTTTCAAAAAGGTTTTATCTGCAGTCTTTTTTCTTCTCATAATTTCTCTATTTCCTGTTACAACCTGGGCTCTTGATGGTCAAGTTTATTTCGGTCTATTTGAGCTTGCTTCAGGCGCTTTTCATGTTCGGCCAACAGAGTCTCCAGGGCGGTTATTTTGATTTTTACCTGTGTCAGACAGTCATCGAGACGGCCCACCTTGCCGTCCATGGTTTTTATATCGCGTTTGATGGTTGAAAATTCCTGTTCGCACAGCAGCCACATGCTGATCGTGCCTTCCCCGCCGTTGCGGTTTTTCAGCCAATCAAAAACGATCTTTCCGACTAGACCCAAGAAAAATGAACCGATCAGGGACATGGCAACTATGTATTCAGGTTCCATTTAATTCCGCTTTTCGGTCATCATCTTGATAATGGGTTCGGCCAATTTGGATTTTCCGCCTATACATGCGAACGTGCTGTTCACGACTTTCTCCTTGTGGGCACCTTAATCAAAGTGGTATAATTACCTTGCCCGTCAGAGCAGGGACCGTCTGATTTCAGATGTCTGGTTGTCCCAAGCAGCCATTCGCTCCGGGGAAGCAGCCGCTTCCACCGGGGCGGCCCTGCAAATTTTTAAATTTTATCTGATGCCGGCACGACCGGCCATCTATCCTGCCAGGTGTAGGCCAAAAGCGCGTCGTATTTTTTGCGGTCGGCCCCGGCACCGGTGACGATGGCATTCAACTCCGATTTAAACATTGAAAATGCCGTTTTCAGGTCCACCCGGTATTGCCCGAAATCGGTGATGTACTGATCGGCCGGGTCATAATCCAATCCCTCCGGATCCTGCAAATCGTCATAATGTTC
>JASFTQ010000310.1:0-5814 GCA_050053515.1 Desulfobacterales bacterium
GTAGGCCACGTTGGAAAGGATGTCAAATTGCGGGACCCCTTTTTCATCAAGCTGAATATTAACCGCCCCGGTGGGGTGAACATCATCTATCTGAATATCTGCCGGATCAAATTGATACTGCGCCAACTTTTCTAAAATTTCTCTGCCGGCAGCATCCCTTCCTATTCTTGAAATAAAGCGAATGTCAAAACCGAAATTTTTGAGATGATATGCGAAATTAAAGGGCGCCCCGCCCAGCCGTCGATAATTCGGAAACACATCGAATAATATCTCACCGATGACCCAAATCACATGAGCTCCTTCTCTGTCCCTTTGCAAACCCTTTCGATTATCAGTTCCTATTTTATTTATTGAGGGCTCGGGGTATTTTTTTCACGGCAAGCTGATCGCTCCTGCGCTTCCGAGGGACACAGGGCTATTGCCGCCGAGAAAGGCAAAACACGGTGTCGGTTATTGTTGGCGTGGACCTTTTAAATAGCCGGCAGTAAAATGCAGGGCCGTTGCCGCTTTCAGGCCTGGCAGGCAACAACCCGGCATCTTGCCGTAAAAAAAATACCCCGGGCCCTCCAATGTTTAAATTAATAACGTGGCTTATTTGCCTTGCTCCAGGGCCCCAGCGATCCATGCACCGGTCTCCGGTATGAAATGCGCCAGCCCCTCCAACACCCCGGCAGCATAATTGCCATTCATACCGAAAAAGTTGCCTCGCGGTAAATACAGACGATCCGTCAATTGTTTTTTGGATAGTATTTCGATCACTTCCCGGCGAACATCATCCGCTGCATTTTTAACCAGAATCGCCTGCAAGCCACTGGTCAATACCGCCACATCGTTGCCGCTGTCGCCGGCGAAAACAGTGCGCTTTTCTGAAAATTTTTCTTTTTGCATAAGAAACTGTATGGCGTGCAGTTTGTTGGCCCGGGACGGCAGGATGTCCAGCAATCCAGCTTTATCCATCTCGTCGACACTCCAAACGATGCCCACCCGAACGCCGCGTTGCGCGAAGCGTTCTTGAATAATTTTCATTAATTTTTGATGATCAGCACCTGCTTCCGTGTAATAGCTCAATTTGTATTGATTTTGTTTTTCTGATTCTTGCAGCCGGATTTCTTTGATGTCGGCTATAATTTCTGTCCGCTCCGCCCAATCCAAACCTTTCCAATCCTGGCCGATCTCCCGGCTCCAGTCTTCCGATAGGTGCCAGATGCCCTTGGCAATCTGATACAGGGTGGTTCCAACATCTCCAATGACGTATTGCGGAACGGGCAGATAAAATTCTTTAATGGCGTCAAGAATGAGTTTCTTATCACGCCCGCTGACATATGCCAAACAAATATCCGGGTGCTCGGCAATCCTTCTGAAAACAGGGCGCGCAGGGGCGGATTCTTGCTGAATACCATTGGGAATAATGGTTCGATCCAAATCGCTGCAGAGCAATATTCTCTGTGCCAAGACCATTATTTTAATCTTTCCATGGATTATAAGTCAATTCGTTATGTCTACCAAAAAGCTGCCAATATCAATGCCACCAAAGCCAATAAGGCAAAAGCCTGGTATCGATAATTTGAAAAAATTGACCGGCGTTTGAGTTCCTCGGATTCGTCATCATAGATACTTCTTTTCCAGGTGTAACGATCAATCTGTTCATCCTGCGGCGCTGGTGTCATTAAACTCACACCGAGGATGGCAAGACAACTCATCCCGAAAATTATGGCAGCCATATACAAAAAATGGATCGCCGGTGTGATAATTAAAAAAATAGCTGCGGTGAAAACACCCGTGACAACACCGGCCAGAGCGCCGTGACCATTGGCGCGCTTCCAAAAAACACCCATGAAAAAAAGCGCCACAATGGGTGGTACAATGTAAGACAATGCACTTTGCAAATACACCCATAGGGTGGGAAATTTATCGATTTGAGGAGCCCAAGCGGCCGCAGCCACCATAAACATAAAGGTGAAAATCCGACCCATCCCCATAAGCTTTTCCGGGGTTGTTTGAGGATATAGCCTTCTGTAAAAATCCATGGTGATCAGCGTGGATGCGGAGTTTAAAGCCGAATCGATGCTGGACATCATCGCCGCGATCAATCCGGCAAGCACCAACCCCAGAATGCCTGACGGCAATAAATCGAACAACAGAATCGGGTAAACAAGGTTTGCCTTCTCAATTTCGGGATACAGCACCCGGGCCAGCGTACCCGGAAGAATCATAATGAACAGGGGGGTGGCAACCTTTAAAAAACCGGCAAAAACAGATCCCCATTGCCCGTGTTTCAGGTCTTTGGCCCCCAGCGTGCGCTGAACGATAAACTGATTGGTGGCCCAAAAATAGAAACCCAAAAGAAAGACTCCCGTAAAAAGACCGGGCCACGGTAAGAAAGCGTCCCCACTGGGCTGAATGATACTAAAATGCTCCGGCGGTGTTACCGCTCTCACGGCTTCCCAGCTGCCTATTTTTAAAAAAGCGGATATGGTGATGATGATTGACCCCATAATCAGCAGCACTGCTTGAATTGCATCCGTATACACGACCGCCCTCAATCCACCGGCAATCGTATATAGCCCTGAAAAAATCGCCAACATGACAATGGACTGCCAGAGTTCCACCGAAGGAATAATCAACTGAATGACCAGTGCACCGGCATATAGAGTTGCAGCCGTGTCAACCCCGATATTGGTGAAAACGGTCAGGCCGGAAAAATAGTATTTTAAGCGCGCATCATAGCGCTTTTCCAAAAACTCGGGAGTGGTATAAATGTTCGACCTCAGGTAGAATGGTAAAAAGAAAATTGCGAGTAAGATCAATGCAATCGCCGCCATCCATTCATAGCTGAAAACAGAAAAGCCGGTCGTGTATCCGCTGCCGGCCATCCCCACCAGGCTGCTGCTGGATATATTGGATGCATATAGCGACAACCCGATCAAGGGCCACGATAGTGACCGGCCGGCAAGGAAATATTCTTCTGCATTGCCTGTCCGCTTTGCATAGCCGAATCCTCTCCAAATGATGAATGCAAAATAACCGATGATAATGATCCAGTCGATGGTTCCTATTTTAAATACAGGCATCAATTACCCTCAAGAGATCTGCCACACTTTTAAAAAATCGGTAATCTAAGAATCGCTTTTCGGCATCTGCAGATCGTTTATATAAGAATTGATTTCATCGAGCAGAACTTTCTGTTCTGTAAGAATTATCTCCATGTATTCGTGGGCGGTCGAGGAAGGTGAGATGTGGTTTGATTCTAATTTTTGTTGCGCCTCATTGACTTCTCCCGTGACAATGTCTAGATCTTCTTCCGCAATTTCCTGAAAAGCACTCAAGCGAATATAGCGGTCTTTTAATAGGCCCACCATATTCTCTGAGCCTCTCGCAAACCAAATTGGGAGCAATATCTTGATGGCAATTTTGATATCCTGTTTCGAAAACGGAAGCTCTGACCTATTCTTTATCCTACTTGGGAATTTTTCGAGGACAGACCCGTATTGATTGAAAACATCCTGCGCCCAGACTGCAGTCTGGGCTTGCTGTGCTGTATTCATGCTGGATATCGCGGATATCCCCTTTTTTCTTAACCGTTTGACAATCGCATCCATCTGGAGAGAGATTTTCTCATTTTCGGCTGGTCGGGTTTTTGATGTTTTGGTACCTTTAGTTGAATTCATTTGCAACAACCTTTAATATATCCGGATAATTTTATTCCTCAAATACGGCTGATTCTCTGGCAATTACCGTATTCGAAAAAACCTGTCGGGCATTTTCAAGAATTGTTCTCAAGGCAGCATCAGTACGGTCCGGATCATGATGGATTAAAAAGAGTTGGTCGACGCCGGCTTCCCGAGCCGTTAAGGCGGCCTCCTTCCATGTACTGTGCCCCCAACCTGATTTGGCGCCTTTTTTTTCCTGGGGTGTGTATTGGGCATCATGGATTAATATATTAGCATCATGGACAAACTCCACGACTGCATGACTCAGACCGTCATTGGGGTGTTCATGATCGGTGATGATACAAGCCGAGACCTCGGGACTATCGAGGCGGTAACCGAGAGCGCCGTTGGGATGGTTTAATCGAACTGTCCGTATATGAACTTCCGGCAATACCTCTATCGAAATCATTGGCCTGACTGCGATGAAGGTAAACAGTCCTTCGAGCGAAGCAAGAGATACAGGGAAATACGGCGCCTGCATTTGATCACTGAGAATCTCATGGATGGAGGCTCCTTTTTTTTGTTCGCCGTAGATATGAAAGCGATTTTCACCCCGAAAAGCAGGCGTGAAGAATGGGAGGCCCTGTATGTGGTCCCAATGATAATGGGTTAAAAATAGGCTTCCTTTCCAGAAAACCCGCTCCTTGTCCTCGAGGTACTTACCGAGTTGACGAATACCGGTGCCCGCATCAAATACGACAATATTGTCTTTTAGGCGAAAACTCACACAGGTGGTATTACCGCCCACTTCAGCGGTATTTGGCCCGGGGGTTGGAATCGAACCCCGGACCCCCCAGAATCGAAGTTTCATGTATACGGTCCTCTTTCGTGTAATTTTTTCTAGCCCGGTTCTCAAAAAAACGTTACGCAATAAAGCAGAACTAGGCGAACAGGGCCGAAGGGGCATTTTTGCCGTCAAGGTGCAGAACCACCGCCGCCTTGGCTTGAAATAGGTGAATTATTTTGAGAACCACCCGAATCCTTTCATCGATAAGCTCTGAAAGGCTTTTTCACTTTGGTTAAAAGGGCTCCAGAAAGGATGAGTGAAGCTTTCCTCCTTAAAGTGCGGGGCTTCCCTTCACCCCGCCTTAAAAGGCGGGGCTTGCAGGGAAGCAAACCGTTCATTGATATATATAGATTGCGATGGGTATGCAAACTCAATTTGTTCTTTATCAAATCTGTCGAATATGTCGAGATTGATTGCCTGCTGGATGTCCATGTAAACGGTATAATCGGGATTCTCAACCCAGTACACAACTTCAAAGTTCAGGGAGTAAGGTCCATACTCCTTAAAATGCGCTCGATCGAATCGGGTCTGTCCTTGCCGATTGATAATATCTTTGATGATTGTTGGAATTTTGGTGAGTTTCTCCTGAGGTATTTGATAGACAACCCCAATCGAAAAGACAACCCGCCGTTCATACATTCGCTTGTAGTTTCGAATCCGGCTTTTCAGCAAATCTGTATTTGAAAAGACCAGCTGCTCGCCCGAAAGGCTCCGAATTCGAGTGGTCTTAAGCCCGATATGTTCAATGGTTCCCAGGAAATTGTCGACAATGACAAAATCACCGATCACAAACGGTTTGTCCAGAATGATGGAAAACGATGCGAATAGATCACCGAGAATGTTTTGCACGGCAAGGGCAACGGCAATGCCACCAACGCCCAATCCCGCGATGAGAGCAGAGACATTCACGCCAAGATTGTCTAGCGCAATCAGCAAAATAATTAACCATAAAAGTATCTTGGCAACAAATCCCATCGACGTTGCAGTTGTGACGGCATCTGCGCTTTCGTCTATTTTCTGCTTCCTGTACCAATTGAGCCAAAAACGGATAACCTCAGCGGCCAAAATGGCAATTTGAACGAGAATTGTTATACCGACAAATTTATTGACAATATTAGTTGTTCCCTCAGGCAGGGTCAGCAGGCGAGAGCCCGCATAGCAGGCGATGGTGATTATAAAGAATAATTTAATCTTGTTGATAAGGTCCGCGACAAGATAATCCCATTCGGTTGAAGTCTTTGCGGCTATTTTATTGACTTGGCTGAAAAGAAGCGCCCTTGAAATCCGAATGATCAAAAATACGATAACAACAGTCAA
>JASFTQ010000311.1:0-5776 GCA_050053515.1 Desulfobacterales bacterium
CACCGGCAGCATCTATGCGGGCTTTACGTGGCATGCGCGGACTATATAGCATACACCAAACAAAATAGAAACTTATAATTTAAGGGGCGTCCCTTTAATTACTTTAATTATCTTAAATATAACTTAAATATAAAGAGTACGGGACATGCAAGGGGTCATAGAAATCCGCCGCAGTGTGAGATTATCGAACGACACTATTATTATCATCTGAAAATAAAAAACTTATAAAATCATTTTTAGCTCAAGATTTTAGGTTGACAAAAAATAGTTATTAATTATAATGTGAATATAGATTCACGTAGGAGAAAATCATGAGCATCGATAAATTGAATACCCGAGTCAGGCAGGAACAGATAACGCAAGCCGCCTTGAGTTTAATTAACATAAATGGGTTGAGAGGACTTAACGTAGCCGGAGTAGCCAAGAGAATCGGTTTGGTGCCCTCCGCGATTTATCGCCATTTTAAGGGCAAGGACCAAATCATAGATGCCGCCCTGGACCTTATCTTTGCCCGGCTGCTTGAAAACGTTTCGAACGTCCGCAGAGAGGTTTCGGCTCCTTTCGAGCGCCTCAAGCTGATCCTCGTTCGGCACGTTGGCCTGATTTTAGAAAGCCACGCAATTCCCCGGATTATTTTTTCGGAAGAGGTTTACAGCGGAAACTCAGACCGAAAGGCCAAACTCCATCGAAACATTGAGGCCTACCTTATGAAAATTTCAGAAATCGTTCAGCAGGGTCAACTGGATAACCATATCCGCAATGATGTGGATCCGGGGACCATCTCGGTAATGTTTTTAGGGATCATCCAGCCGGCAGCCATTCTCTGGCACATCAGTGATGAGTCGTTTGACGTGGCGAAACACACTGAAAAAGCCTGGAGAATTTTCAAAGAATCTTTGGCGATAAAATAATTTTTTTGCATTAAATGTGAATTTTAGTTCACAAAAAAACATGATTTTGTACAGGTGAAAACTTGAGAATTGAGGAAAATACTTCGCAAATAACCTCAGATTTAATTCAATCGGCAAATCATTGAATAGCGCACAGGCATAATCATGGGGAAAGCTATACATCGATTGTTCAAACGGTTATTGACCATGCTGCCCATTGCAGTGGCACTTGTGCTGACTGTCTACTTGGTAACTCATCGTCCCGCTCCTGCCCGAAAGCCTGAGGGTGAATCAATCAGGACGCTTCGGGTCATCGGGGCGCCTTCAGTGGATTTGGTACCTCGGGCTGTGGGTTACGGGGTTGCTCAACCCGGAAGGTTATGGGAGGCGGTTGCAGAGGTTAAAGGTACGGTCTTATCCATACACCCGCGCTTGCGATCCGGGGAATTGATAGGAGCACAAAGCGTATTGATCCAAATCGATCCAACGGAATACCAACTGGCAGTAGCCCGACTGGAGGCAAGTGTTGAAGAAACCCAGGCCAAAATAAAAGAACTGGCCGAGGACGAGGAGAATACCAGGCGATTGTTTGCGATCGAGGAGCGATCGTTGGAGCTGGCGAGGAAATCGTTTGAACGCAAAGGTGAGGCATTGAAGCGTAATGCCATCTCCCAGGATGAGGTGGACCGTGAGGAAAGAGATTATCTTCAGCAGAAACAAAATGTTCAACAGTTGGAAAATGCTCTGGCTTTGATCCCTTCAAAGCGAAAGGCTTTGAATTCGACCTTAGCTGTACATCGATCCAACCTCAAACAGGCGAGGATTGATCTTGCCAAAACAACCATAACAGCGCCTTTCAATTGCAGGCTTGGCGATGTGAGTATTGAAGCCGGGCAGTTTTTGCAGGCCGGCCAGTCGCTTTTCAAAGCCCACGGAACCGCCGTAACTGAGGTTGAGGCCCGCTTCCGGATTGAAGAGATGCGTAATCTCCTGAGTGAACAGAAGCGTGAGCGGCTGCAGCAGGGGCTAAGCAGTGGAGCGTTTAAACAGCTTTTCGAAGATGTCTTTGTTCTTGTCAACCTGCAAAGCGGTGACTGGTCCGCAGAATGGGAAGCCCGTATAGATAGATTCCGTGAGACGGTGGACGCCAAAACTCGGGAAATGAAGGTTGTGGCCGCCGTTGACCTCCCCTATGAAAAAGCCATGCCCGGTGTGCGCCCTCCCCTGACGGCCGGCATGTTCTGCCGGGTGGAACTTCAAGCCCCTGCGCGAGCTGGTAGCGTGGTCGTGCCCAGATCCGCAGTCCACGACAGCAGCGTATACGTTGTTGACTCTGAAAACAGGCTGCAAAAAAAGCAAGTAATTGTTGATTTTAGACAGTCGGAATTTGTTGTCGTCAAATCCGGCCTATCTGGTGGTGAAACAGTTGTGGTGTCCGATCCTTCTCCGGCCATCATCGGCATGAAGGTCTCGCCGGTGGCCGATGAGCGTTTGAAACAACACCTGCTGGCCTTGAGTCAAGGAGGGAGGGGGAAGTAATGATCGGCTTTTTTGCTCGACATCCCACAGCGGCCAATCTGTTGATGATCGCATTTCTTGTTGCCGGCGCTCTGACCACGCCGCACATCCTGCGGGAAACCCAGCCCGATTTTGCACCCACCGAGGTTGAGATTCGCATCCGCTACGCCGGGGCCACCGCTCAGGAGGTCGAAGAGGTGGTCTGCCGGCGGGTGGAGGACGCCATTGACGGGATCAATTTTGTGAAAGAAGTTCGCTCCGATGCCAGGGAGGGGGTTGCCTCGATTATCGTTGAAATGAGTGCCGAAGGCGATATTCAGACATTTTTAAGCGATATCGAAACCGAGATCGATGCCATCGATGACTTCCCGCAGGAAGTGGAACGACCCGTCATATCGGAACTTGGCAGGACCGATCCGGTATTGTCTTTGCTTGTCTCTGGCCCCATGAATGTGCCGGACCTTAAGGCCTATTGTGAAGATCTGAAGGACCGGATGCAGGAGGCCGGTATTTCACTGATAAAAATCGAGGGGTTTTCCGATCACCAGTTACGGGTGGCCCTGTCTGATGCGGCACTGCGTCGAATAGGGCTCAGTGCCGCCCAGGTGGCGGAGCGCATCGCTGCTCAAAGCAGGGACATTCCGCTGGGAACCATTGAAACACGCGAAAGGGACATCCTGCTTCGTTTTGTCGATCAGCGTCGTACGCCCGAGGCTCTGGAGAGACTCGTCATTCTGGCCGGACCGGAAGGCGGGGAACTCCGCTTGGGCGACATTGCCAAAGTCGAGAATCTGTTTGAACTCGATGAAGACAAAATCATGAAAGGGGCGAGACGAAATGCGCTGCTGAAAATCGAGAAGTCCAAAACCCAGGATGCAATCCGGGTGGCCCAGAAAGTGAAAGCCTTCGTGAACGACGAGCATGATCGTCACCCGCAGATGGAATTGTCGATCACCCAGGACGAGACAACCATCCTCAGGGACCGCCTCAATATGCTCATCACCAACGGCATCCAGGGGTTGTTGCTGGTATTTGTCACCATGTGGCTGTTTTTTAATGTTCGAACCTCCTTTTGGGTAGCCATGGGATTGCCGGCCTCTTTTCTGGGGGCCTTCATTCTTGTCCCCCATCTGGGTCTCAGTATCAACATGTTCACCATGGTCGGTCTGTTGATGGCCCTTGGCTTGCTGATGGATGATGCCATCGTCATCGCTGAAAACATCATGGTTCACCGGCAGAGGGGAAAACCACCGATTGCCGCAGCGGTGGATGGCACTAAGGAAGTGGCCGCGGGCGTCATATCTTCTTTTATCACGACAATTTGTATCCTGGGCCCCCTGGCCTTTATCGAAGGGCAAATCGGCAAAGTTTTAAAGGTGGTTCCCATGATGCTAATCCTGGTCTTAGCCGTGAGCTTGATTGAAGCCTTTTGGATCCTTCCCGCCCACATCAATCATGCCTTGCACGGCTTTGACTTAAGTAAAGCAAATCTTTTCAGACAGCGCTTCGATGCCGTCTTCAATTGGATGCGCGACCGCCTGGTAGCCAGGGCTGTAGAGGTGTTGCTAAAATGGCGTTACCTTTTTCTGACTTCGTTGGTTGGAATATTTATCCTTTCGCTGGGCATGGTGGCATCCGGGAAAATAAAGTTTCAGGGGTTTCCGGACCTGGAAGGCGATGTTGTGATGGCCCGGCTACTGATGCCCCAGGGGACTCCGCTTTCACGGACCGAAGCAGTCGTAACGCACCTGCTGGCCGCCCTTGAAGAAATTAACCAGGAATTTAAACCGCACCAACCCGATAAACAGGATCTGATTCAAAATGCCTATGTCCAGTACAATCTGAATACGGAAGCTTTTGAAAACGGTCCCCATGTGGCCACCATTACCGTGGATCTGCTGACCGCAGAAAAACGATCCGGCACCATTGAGACTTATTTGGCCGCCTGGCGCAAGGAAATAGGCAATCCACCGGATGTGCTCAGCTTGACCCTGAGTGAACCGGGCTTCGGACCCGGCGGCCGCCCCATCGAAGTGCGTCTCCGCGGAAAAGACTTGGATGAAATGAAAAAGGCCGTGACGGACTTAAAAGGCTGGTTCGGTCAATTTAAAGGCGTGGTGAATCTGGCCGATGACCTCAGGGCGGGCAAGCCCGAGCTTCGCATGCGGATGCGGGAACAAGCTTACGGTATCGGGATCGATGCAGCCGATGTCGGCCGCCAGCTGCGGGCCGCATTCCAGGGACTTGAGGCCGATGAAATCCAGGTTGGGCCGGAGTCTTACGAAATCGAGGTCCGCTTGGCCGTCATGGATCGAAACAGTCTGCAAGACATCGAAAATTTCAATCTTGTTCTCACCGACGGAAATCTGGTTCCGCTAAGGGAAGTGGTCACATGGGAAACGGAAAAAGGATGGGCGCGAATCGCCCGTTTCAATGGCATGCGGGCGGTGACCCTGCGCGGTGATGTGGATACCCGTCTGATCAACACCAATGAATTGATGAGCCTTTTTCGCAAAACCTACCGCAACGAATTTAACGAAACATATCCGGGTTTGAAACTGGCAGTTGCCGGCTCTCTCGAAGAAACCAACACCACCCGCAAATCGATGTTAGTGGCCATAATTATCGGGCTCATCGGGATTTTCATTCTACTCAGCTTTCAGTTCAGAACCTACACCGAGCCGATCATCGTGATGCTGGCCATCCCTTTTTCGTTGATCGGCGTTGTCTGGGGCCACGGCCTGATGGGGGTGCCCATCAGCATGCCCAGTTTGCTGGGGTTTATCGCATTGGGCGGCGTTGTGGTCAATGATTCCATTTTGCTGGTTATCTTTTTGAAAAATGCCAGAAAAGAAGGGCTGTCCATGTACGAAGCCGCTGCCCAGGCCAGCAGGGCACGGTTCCGGGCGGTGTTGTTGACCTCAACCACCACGATTGCCGGTCTGCTGCCGTTGTTGTTCGAAAGAAGCCTTCAGGCCCAGATATTGATTCCCCTTGTCATCAGCACCACATTCGGATTGATGGCAAGCACGGTGCTGGTGCTATTGGCGATCCCGTGCATGTATTTGATCCTGGGCGATTTCGGGATCGTGGAAAAAATCGGTACAAGACCAAATGCCCCTCTTGATACAAGCCAGGCTGCAGGAAATGAATATGGTTTACCAACGAAGGTCTAGTTAACGCAACTCTGTTGACGCTGGTATATGTGCCGCTTTTTTACACGTTATTTGAAAATCTGAAGAATAAATATCGACGTTTTGCGAATCGATGAGACAGAGCAGAGTACTGCCGGCGAAAATGATAAAAAAATTGAAGCATAAACCAGAGAGGAGTCAAATCATGCAACCAATCAAAGAATTAAGAATGGA
>JASFTQ010000312.1:0-5747 GCA_050053515.1 Desulfobacterales bacterium
TTTCCGGTCGTGATAAACCGCTTGGTTCCATTTAAAATATAGTAATCGCCATCCCGAACGGCTTTGGTTGACTGTCTCACGGGATCTGAACCCGCATGAGGCTCCGTCATTGCGAATGCGCCGAGGGTCTGCCCCGTGGCGAGAGATTTTAAAATGCGTTCTTTCTGCTCCGGGGTGCCGAAGCGGAGGAGGCTTTCGCAAACAATCGAATTGTGAACGGACATGGCCACAGCTGTTGAAGCGCAGGAGTAAGCAACCTCGCTGAGGGCCAGTACATAGCTGATGGTGTCAGCACCCGAGCCATTGTATTCGGGAGGTACCATCATTCCCATAAACCCCAGTTCTCCCAATTGTTTCAAAATCTCTGCCGGAAACTCCTTTTTCTTGTCACGTTCTACAGCGGAAGGGGCAATGACGTCTCTGGAAAAATCCCGGACCATGGTTTGAATCATTAGCTGTTCATCCGTAAGCTTGATTGACATTGTATCCTCCCCTTCTATTCTAATTGCCTGAGGGGTGGGTGGGTGTTTTTTCACGACAAGACGCCGGGTTGTTGCCTGCCATGTCTAACGGCGGCAACACCCTTACATTTTGCCACCTGCTGATCACACCCGTCACTTTCGCGAAAACCAACACCGCAGTTTGCCTTTTCAAACGGCAACAGCCCCCCGGCAGTTAAAATCACCGTAGCGACCAGCTTGTCGTGCAAAAAATACCCCCACCCCTTAATCACCTGGCCTGCTAAACGCCAAATATGTGGAAGAACATTTGATCACTTTCAAAATCGTTTTGGACACGAATAGCGCCACTGAGACTTGGAAGGCTAAGGGACATAAAGTACGACGATGAGCACGGCTTCCTTTTGACCGGTATTCTTTAACTTGTGTCGAATTCCGGAGTTAAAGTGAAGTGCATCACCGTCTTTCAATTTGTTGACGTGATCTCCGACGGTGACTTCGATCTGACCGGTCAGGACATAAACGAACTCTTCGCCTTCATGTTGATATTCTGCCCCCTTGTGTTCCTTGAGGGGCTCAATGGTAACTTTAAATGCTTTCAGATGCTTGTTTTCAGCACCGGGTGTCAGGGTGTCGTAAGCATAATTGTCGGTTCGCTTCGTAAACGCCTTGACACGGCTCTTCAAGGCGGTTTCCTGCTCGGCTAAGAGATCGCCAGAATCGATCTTCAACCCCCTGGAAATCTGCAGGATGGCCCCAACCGGTGGTATGACCCTGCCGGATTCGACATCTTTCAGGTAGTCTATGGCAAGCCCGGTTTCGTTGGCCAAATTGTCAAAGGTCACCTTTTTGCCAAGCCTGGCCTTGCGTATCTTTTTTCCGATGGGGGTAAATTTATCCGATTTTCTGCGCGGCATGATACCTCCTTTTTTGCCTTGCCAGCCCGAAGGGTTCATGGGGCGGATAACTTCCGAACCCGTTTTATATAATGAATTTCCTCGCCATCAACAAGGAAAAAATGAAGCTTCCCGCCCTAAAGGGCGGGGCTTGCAGGGAAGCCAACCGGTCAAAAGGCTTTTTGCACCGGGACAATCTTGTGGTGGTGCCGAAAATGCCCCACCCCCTGATGTTGAGGGCCTGTTAAACAGGCCGGGGCAGGTGGTGTGCAGCGCGATGAGGCGGTAAACACTGTTGAATGACGTTCTGATATGCAGAATATCCGGAAGGGAGGTCCGGCCGGCGTTTTGCTTGGGAAATCGCAATGGAATGAATTTACAATGGCATCTAAATGAACTTCTCGATTTTTGCGGTCTTTCTGAGTTCATTTAGATACGAGCTGACCTCTTGATTTATTTTCTGTTGTTTGAGATAGGCGGTGAGCTTTGTTTTTATCTCTTCATAGCCGATGGTTCTTTCAGGCTTTTTTTCAACGACTTTGATGATATGATATCCAAAACGCGTCTGGACGATATCGCTGATTTCGTTGGATTTTAACGCAAAGGCCGCATCCTCGAAAGGTTTCACCATTTCTCCGCGCTTGAAAGCGGGCAACTCACCACCGTTGACACTGCTGGGACCTTCAGAAAGGTTTTTGGCAACCTTGGCAAAATCCTCACCGTCTCGCAGCTTTTGCTGAACTGTTTTAATCTTTCTTTGAGCTGCGACCTGTTGGGCTTCATCAGCTTCGGGGGCAAGCTTAATCAAGATGTGTCTGGCCCTGACTTCTTCGGGCTGTCTGAAATATCGGGGATGCGTGTCATAGTATTCTTTACTTTCTTCATCCTTGACGACAACCGTATTCCCGATTTTGACATCGATGGTTTTTTGGATTGCCAATCGTTGTTTTATCCTCGATTGTAAAGCGTCTTCCGTAAGATTCATACGCGTTAATGCGGTGTTAAATTCCTCCTCTGTGGGAAATCTTTGCCGGATCACATTGACTTCATCCGAGATCTCCCGGATGTCGACATTAATGCCTATTTTCTGACTTTCCTGAAAAAGCAGTTCACGATCGATGAGGCTGTCCAAAATTTCAACCCTTATCTTGGCAAACTGTGCGTCCGAAATTTGTTTTCCTCTGCTGACGATCCGATCGATATACAGTTTTAATTCACGGTTGTAGTCATCCTTTGAGATGACGGTTCCATTAACCACGGCGGCTTTTTCCAATGCCGGCTCTTTTTCCTGCGCGGAGGCCGCAAATGCCGCTAAAATTAAAGTGCCAACCGCGAAGAAAACAAGGCCAGTTGCTTTTGTATCTGTTATCTTCATTTTTTTTCCTTTTTAAGGCAATAAAAAAAGACCCCACAGCGTCCTTTTTCGATTTGAAAAAACTTCACTCCGTAGTGAGAGTGTTCAATAATGTTTGAGTTTTTTAAACTATCATAACATCAAATTCGAACCAATTCAATGATTGGACCGTCAAACATAATTTTAATCATTCGATTGTCAACCCAATGTTACCGGAAAGGTGCTGGATAGTCTTTTTTTGATGCTTGCTGAAGAAGAAAAAAAATTCGAAAAGACCCTGCTGCCCGGATGACGGAGATTCTGCAAAAGGTTTTCGGAAGTAAATAGTTTGCAACAGTCGGCGGTTAATTCAGGCATTGACCGGTTTTCTTTCCTGCATGCCCCGATCCCTGAGTTGGCTGTTAGGAGGATATTCCTTTCCGGGAAGCCTCGCCCTTTCGGGCGGGGAGCTTTATATGTTTACCGGCTTGTAAAGTAAATCCTGACAGGGCTGCAATCTCCCTCATCATGTGTTCAACAAAAACAGATGCCGTAACCCCCGATTCTGCAAAAAATGCGGTGCCGAAATTTATCCTGACCGTAAAATGGCGCTGTTTACGGGTATAGTTAATGCCAACCGGAACGAACGGCAAAGACAGCCGGGAGAGAATGAATTTGACAATGCCCACCTGCCCCGGCCCCATTTTGTTGCGATAGTATGTGCCTTCAGGGAATAAAACAACCCCCTCACCATTTTCTAAGACATCTATTGCGGCCAGCAAAAAACGCCTGCTTGCGAGCGGACGTTTTCGATTCAATGGAATGCCGCCAAGTGACTGCATAAACCAGCGACCCAGCGGATTTTTGAATAGCTCATACTTGGCGATATAAAACAGGCGCCGTGGTGTTGCCAAAGCCAGTATCGGTATGTCCTCCCAGCGTTGATGCTTGGGGAGCAATACAAAAGCGGTTTCCCTGGGTAAGTTTTCCAAACCATTAACATCCAGGCGGAAATACGGCGTGAGCAACATTTTCCCGATGATCTTGGTGATTTGAACCACCCACGTCTTCCGGCTCAAATCGGCCTGGAATTGTCTGGACTTCTTTTGTTTCATCTTATGCAGGAAAATAAACCCGCAGAGAGAGGTTTGTTTTGGGTGAAGCGCATTAAGAAAGGAGAGTCATAGCGCTTAATTTAGAAGGACATTCCTGATGCACGTTGTTTATTTCAGACCGAACACCAGTTTCCACTCTTTCCCACTTCCTCGCACCACAACATCATCCTGACCGATCTGGATGACACGGAATCCCTCAATCGATTGACCTTCCCGAACGATACTGGCATTGATAACGGCAATACGATTTTCAGGTTTTTCAGACCACGATATGGCCTGCAATATTAATTTCGAATCTTTGAGCGGTTGGGCAGAAACCCGCTTTGCATCGACATTTTTAGGCGGCAGCCGGGGTTGGTTTGATTTCAATGGTAAGAGTTTATTAATCAGCGCGGTTGTCTCTCTGGGCACTTTCTGCTCTTGACTCCTGGTAGGCGTACGGTTGGCCGGCAGCGGTGTTTCAAACTTTGAAATTTCCCGCCGCACAGAGGGCTTGATATTTTTTTCAGAAGCTAAACCGGATGATGGGCGTTTGGCAATCTCGACCGTTTTATCAGGGCTCGATACGCCAGTGGGTTGCCGGGAGCGGGGAGAAAACGGCGCAAGGGCAACCCAAGCGATAGCAGCCAGGCCAAGTGTGCCGAGTGCAATCCAAAACAGCTTATGGAAACGCGTAAATCGTCTGACCCGCCTGCCGATGGTTTGTCTTGTTGATCTTTGGGCTCCGGGAAGGGTATCCGTTTGCTGCGGTAATTCGTGCTCGAGCTTTTTTAAGGCGTTTAATATGGTACTCAATTTTCCGATTACCTGTCTTGCAGTCGTCTATCACGCATTGGTTCTATGGGTCTCGACATATCCCGGCACCTCGCGTGAAGTGTCTTCATCCGCGGATGGCCCGATCCAAGGGTCTTGCCAAAAATGTTGCCGGCTGTATCACCGGCGAGCGATGTGCGGTATATTCAGTGACGTTTTTTCGTTGTAGAGGACGATTTTAGTCAAGGGCCCCACGATGCCATCGGGTCTGAGGCCGTTCTTTTGTTGGATCTGTTTTACCGCCGTTTTCGTGTGGTCGTCATAAAGCGGGTTGATTTCGATACTATTGAACCCGATATCCTGTAAATGCATCTTCAGCATGATGACCGATTCCCCTGAAGCTGTCAGGGGAATCGTTCCCTTATAGGCAAAAAAATTTTTCCAGGGGACATAGACCGTGCCGGTACAATAGGCCTTTAATGCGTCTGTGGAAAGTTCGATAAACTCACCGCGGGGGCCTTTGTTGAGTATGATGTTATGATCGTCCATTTTATGGATGCTCAAATATGCCGGTGAGCTCCACTCAGGCAAAGAAACTGCCAATACAGCCGGTAGGTTCAATGATTTGATCAGGTTAAAATTACATCCCAGACGATGAACCACGAGTCCGTTTTGTTCTGAGGCAAGCCTGAAAAAAGCGTCATCATTTTCAAGACTGTCCAGCGCCGGGGCAATTTCAGCGCCGGTACCCCATAGCTTCAATACTGCTTTGAGGGCCAGGTGTCTTGATGACACCACATCCATTTCCCGTAAGAAGTCCGGGAAGCTCGCAATCGTCAACGATTCGGTCACAGCCGGCGGCTGTTTGGCCCGGGCCGCTTCGGTTTTAGGCAGATTTGGACTCGCAGGGGTCGACATGCTATCAACCGGTGGAGATGGCGCGGACTCTGAGATTGCAGATGATTTTAGGCGCGATACACTCAACATCTTTCTCAGGTCAATAAACCCGGTGCCCTGCAAGATCAAGACCAGGAGCCCCAGACCCAATAGAGAGAAAACCCATGATGCTTTTTTCCATCCCACGATGCCAAAGCGTTTTAAATCGCTCCTTCCCGACAGCTCCAATATGGCGCTCTGGGTGATCGTAGCGGTAATTTTTTTCTGATTGAGAACATAGGCCGTAAGCAAGGCT
>JASFTQ010000313.1:0-5695 GCA_050053515.1 Desulfobacterales bacterium
CAACAATTTTTCGGCGTCCTGGATCAGGCTCCCTGCTATGCGGCTGAATTGGATGAAGGAACCGCCGCACCTGAGGGTACGGATTGGTATGTATTGCGAGAACTTCTTGGCGTCGTAAACGATGAAGTATTTGCAGTGGCGGGCTACGCGAACCAAATGATGCACTGGAATCAAACCCATCAGTATTGCGGCCGCTGCGGCAATCCGACTCGCAATAAAGCGGATGAACAGGCTAAAATCTGTTTCTCGTGCGGATTGATTAACTTTCCTCGCGTCACTCCGGCAATCATCGTTGCGGTTGTCAGAGATGACACCATACTTCTTGCGCGTTCCACAAGATTTCGCTCCAATTTCTACAGTGTGCTGGCTGGATTTGTTGAGCCCGGGGAAAATCTCGAAGACTGTGTGAAACGGGAGGTCAAAGAGGAAGTTGGTGTAAATATAAAAAATATAATGTATTTCGGAAGTCAACCGTGGCCATTCCCGAATTCACTCATGGTGGCATTTACCGCGGAGTATACGGGGGGAGAAATAACGATTGATGCAGCTGAAATTATCGAAGCGCACTGGTTTTCAAGAGGTCAGCTTCCAAGGATACCGGCTAAACAAACCATTGCCCGCCAATTGATCGATTGGTTTGCATCAACGCGCTCCAGCAGATAGAATCAGGGTTTGGTCTCCAATGTGTTCAATTGGGCAAAAACTATTTCACCGGGACCGCTTCGCGGACACCCTTTTGGGTGATTTAATAGGGCCGGCCGGGACCCGGGCCGAGATCCAAAAAGGATCTATTTCCTGCGCCTATCATTGGATTCCGGATCGCGTTCACCGCCGGTGAACGCGTCCGGAATGACGGATTTGAGGTGTTGTGAACCAGTCCCGCAAGCGGCAATCCAGGAAATTTTTTCTTTTGTATCCATAAAAATCGCTCAATTCAGATGATATTTGCCAGCTTGTTGAAAGCCTTGGGAGAAAAGTATGAACATGACCCAACGCCTGTTACTGTCGCTCGGGATATTGCTCGTCGATTTGCTCATTTTCTTTTTACCGCTGACCGCTATATTTCTTATCTACATTCTGATATACAATCCACCGTGGTTTAGAGAATTCTTAAATAATTTGAACGGATCCACAGGCTCTGCTTAACGGATTGGCCACCCCATGATCGTCGCCGTCAATCAGCCCTATTTTGCTCCCTATCCGGGATTTTTTTACAAGGCTTGCCTTTGCGATTATTTTGTGATCCTCGATGATGTGCAATTTCCACGCGGCACCACCTGGATCACACGCAATCGTTTCAAGAACGATCAGGGAACCCTGTGGATGACCATACCCGTGTGGAAGAAAGGATTAGGGTTGCAAAGAATTGGTTCTGTCAGGATTTGTCGTGAAGGCCGATGGGCTCGGAAGCACATGGAAAGCCTCAGACATGCCTATGCCAATGCCCCATTCATCGACAAGCATCTGGAATTTCTGAAGGGGATATTTGAAGCAGATCACGAAAAAATTATCGATCTTAACTTGGAAATTATTCGCTATATCGTTGAGTGTCTTGAAATAAACACCCGCATCGTTTTGCAATCTGAACTCGACGCATCCGGTACGGGAGACCGGTTGCTCATAAAAATCTGCCGGCAGTTGGGGGGAACCCATTTTTTAGCCCAGGGGGCAACTAAAAAATTTGTTGACGAAAATTTGATGCGGCAAGCGGGGTTTCTGGTCAGGTATTTTACGCCGCCCAGGTTAACCTATCCCCAACTCTGGGGGGATTACATCGCCAACCTTTCCACATTTGATCTGATGTTTAACTGTGGACCGAAGGCGGGAGACATCGTGAGGGGGAAGGCCTTACGATTGACGATTGACGATTGATGATTGGCAGCGGGTATCTAGCAATCGTATTCAGGGTCTTACCTCGATCATCCAGGCCGAGATCATCTTTAAAGCAATTTTTTTGGCCTTCGGCAACAAGATTGCCCGGTTGTTTTTATCGGTCGCCGTTCGAATAAAAGGGTGATTTTCAAATTCATCGATAAACACATTATCGATGACGAATTGCTTGAAATCCGCCATGTCGTTTTTGGCATTCTTGCTGTCTAATTTCTTTTGATACATGGTTTTGGTATATTTTTTGAGCCGGGGTATTATTTTTGATTGAAATTCGTTGAGGTGGTTGGAACGGATACCCAGCTGGGAGGCCAGCTCGTCCGCCAACAATTTTGTTGACTGGTATGCAAGTAGATCCACGAATTGCTTGGCACGCAGATCGGTGATGTCCGGCGATATTTCCTTAACAAGATGGATCAATACCGCTTTGTTATTCCGGAGTTTGACAAGGCCGTAATTGGACAAAACCCTCGGCAGTTCTTTATCGAGGAGGATCTTTAAATCGTTTTCTTTTTTGGATGCTGAAGCCCCCAATTTGTCGACGCGCAAATCATATTTGCGTTTGAGCATGGGGATGATATCGGTAACCAGTGTGTCGGCATCGTCTAAATTGATCCCCAGTTTTTTGGCCAGTGGGTCAAGATCCTTTGGTTTTCCTGGTATCAGAGGCTTAATGCCTGCGGTATCTTCCATGACGATAGAAGCTGTGAAGAATTGACGGTCAAAATCCTGGGCAGCCCGGAACCAAGCTGCCGGTGTTTTTTTTATTCAGAATTAAAAGTTGGGTCGTTGCCTTCAGCTGTCGGGATGCGCTGCGGGTCTAATAAGAGACTCGGCATACGTGTATGCAGCCAGTGAAGTTTCATAATTGAACCCGCGCCTTTTGAGATGGATTAACATTTTCTTTTTGAAATCTTTCCGGTTTAAGTCACCCCATAAACGCAATTTTTTTTTCGCGCAAATCCGAGCAAGTTCATTATCAGCAAAATCAATCAATACTTCTTTAATGACTACTGCGTCAACCCCTTTTTGTTTAAGCTCAAATCCCAGCACGGATCGACTTGCCGGTTTTCGTTGCACGCGGCTGTTTAACCAGGTTCGGGCAAATTTTAAGTCATCCAGGTGTTTTTCATCGCGGAGTCGATCAACAGTAAGACCAATGATTTCCGGGGAAAATTTTTTGCGAACCAGATGACGTTCGATTTCCTTTTGACTCCTGGCCCGATAGGATAAGAAGCGAATCGCCGTGCGGTGGGCATTATAGCTTTCATCCTCATTTTTTAGCCGCGATATTTCACTTTCGCTCAGTTGCTGGCCGGGTTTTAAAATTGCAGCATCGATAAGCCTGACGGCAAAAGCATATTGATCATCAATGAATACGTTTACACGACTTGGATTGCGTTTCTGTGTCTTAAGCGATGTTATTACTTTCATGAGATTTAAAATTGATCATTTGGCCGATTTGCAAATTTTTGTCAAGAGCGCAAACAACGCCATGATAACATTTGAAGTTTAGCTGCCTTTCTGATAGGAGAAGGCGCCATGATCATGACGGCACAACGAGAGCCCGGGGAAGGGGCGTCGGCGCGTCACATCCGGATTCCAGGCATGATTAAATCCGGGATCCCTGTGTTCATTCTGAAATGCTTCACCTGTGAAAGGCAGCTTTAATGAGTCTTAATTCTCATTTTTTCCAATGGTATTCAACCCTAAAAGGCCTGAGAAACAACGAGCATGCCCTTATGGTTGTGCTTGCAATTATGGTCGGGCTGGCCGGTGGTTTCGGGGCGGTGGGGTTTCGGCTTCTCATCAACCTCTTCCAAAAGCTTTCCTATGGTTATGCCGGCAACCTGCTCGATGTGATCTACAGCCTTCCCTGGTATTATAAAGTCTGGATTCCCGCATTGGGCGGATTGATCGTCGGCCCGCTGGTGTACTTCGGGGCCAGGGAGGCCAAAGGCCATGGTGTTCCCGAGGTTATGGAGGCCGTTGCCCTCCGCAGCGGAATCATCAGAAAGCGCCTGGTGGTTGTAAAATCATTGGCTTCCGCCATATCGATCGGCACCGGTGGATCCGTCGGCCGCGAAGGACCCATCGTACAGATCGGGTCGGCCATCGGTTCATCTATTGGGCAGTTCATGAAGGTTTCGGCTGATCGGATGCGGACCCTGGTTGGCTGCGGCGCAGCTGCCGGTATCGCCGCTACATTCAATGCCCCCATTGCAGGTTCAATGTTCGCCCTTGAATTGATCCTCGCTGATTTCGCTGTCGCCACTTTCAGCCCCATCGTAATATCTGCTGTCGTCGCAACTGCCGTATCACGGCACTTTCTGGGGGATTCACCTGCTTTTATCGTCCCTGCCTACGAACTTGTCAGCGTCTGGGAGTTTCCGCTGTATCTTACCCTCGGTTTATTTTGTGCTTTAGTGGCCGTCGCTTTTGTCCGGGTGCTCTATAAGATGGAAGATCTTTTTGACGGTTTTAAATTTCCGCCTGAATACCTAAAGGCCGTTGTCGGGGGATTGGTGCTGGGAATCATGGGGCTGGTTTTTCCTCAAATTCTGGGTGTCGGCTATGGTGCCATAGATATGTCTCTCGTACAAGAATATGTCTGGTGGTTTTTACTACTGCTGGTGATTGCTAAAATCCTGGCAACATCGATTACCATAGGTTCCGGGGGGTCCGGGGGGGTCTTTGCACCCTCACTATTCCTGGGGGCTATGGCCGGTGGATTTTTTGGTATGCTTGTCCATAATAGTTTTCCGACGGTGACGGCTTCTGCCGGTGCTTACGGGATTGTCGGCATGGGAGCTGTGGTGAGTGCCACCACCCATGGGCCCTTAACCGCGATACTGATGCTTTTTGAAATGACGGGGGATTATAAAATTATTCTGCCGCTGATGATTACCTGTATCATCAGCTCGTTGGCGGCCCGTCAACTGCTCGAAGAATCCATCTATACCCTGAAGCTCATACGAAGGGGGATAGACATCAGGGAAGGAAAAGAAGTCAATGTGTTAAAATCGATTCGATCCGGCGAGGTGATGAATCCACAGGTGGACACGGTCATTGAAGCTCTGAGCTTGCGAGGTTTGGCCGATAAAATTTCCAAAAGTAAGTATAATAGCTTTCCGGTAGTCAATGACGCCGATGAGCTGACGGGGATTCTTTCTTTTTTTGACTATAACGAGGCCCTGTTTGATGAGAATCTGAAGGATATTATCATCGCCAAAGATCTTGCCACGCCGAACGTCGTGACCGTATCGCTGAATGACAACCTCTATGACGCCCTCGAAAAAATCAGCGTAAAGGATTTTTCAATTCTGCCGGTCGTATCACCGGATAATCCCAAGCGCTTGGTGGGGGTGCTGAGCCGTCGTGATATTATCGGAGCCTATGAAAAAGCTGTATTGAAAAAGTCCCTTTATCCCGACCGGCAAGCCGGTATGTAATCCCTTAGCCTCAGGCTCGGATGTGGGATAATATTTTCCCGTGTTTACCTTGTTTTACCGTCAACGCCCAATCGAAGAGAGGCTGTGCGCCGTCATAGAAAAAAAGTGATTATTCCTCGTATAATGCCGGATTTAATCCGGCATCTTGTCGCCCCCAAAATGGTCGCAGGCGTGAACAAAAGGCTTTCAAACCGCTGCCACGCTTTTTGAACTTATTTCTGGGACACAATACTAGATTGTGTCCCCAACGATGAATGGCGTCGATCGAATGCCCACACTGTTTTTTTTCACCCAAATTCTCGCCATGACTACCGTTTCCCCGTCAGCCGTTGCAAGGTTTGGCAGTTCCTCCACAT
>JASFTQ010000314.1:0-5686 GCA_050053515.1 Desulfobacterales bacterium
GCACTTCGTTTCGGTGGCTGCGGCCTCCCCCATTGCCAAATCATGGAAAACACGAAGGGACTCCGCCAAAGACGTTCCGAGAATAAGGCCACCTCCTAAAAAAATACGGTACTTGGTACCGGATTAAGGTTTTGGGCACAACGGAGCAACCATTATGACATCCGATGACCCGCAATATTACATTAAAGGTGTGCTGGAGGGCGACCGGCGTGTTATTGCCAAAACCATTACCTTGATCGAAAGTTCCCTGCCAAGGCATCAAGATCTGTCGACGCAAATATTAGACGATCTACTGCCGAACACCGGCAAATCCATTCGCCTCGGGATAACGGGGGTTCCCGGGGTGGGGAAGAGCACCTTTATTGAAAATTTCGGAATGGAGTTAATACAGAAGGGCCACCGCCTCGGGGTATTGGCAGTTGATCCCAGCAGCAAAAAGAGCGGCGGCAGCATCATGGGTGACAAAACACGAATGGAAAAATTGTCGGTTCATGAGCAAGCCTTTATTCGCCCATCTCCTTCCGGCGGCACCCTCGGCGGTGTGGCCAGGAAAACGCGGGAGACCATGATCATATGTGAAGCAGCCGGATTTGATGTAATAATAGTGGAAACCATAGGGGTCGGACAATCTGAAATAATGGTGGCTTCAATGGTCGATTTTTTTCTGGTGCTGATGCTGGCCGGCGCAGGCGACGAACTTCAGGGAATTAAAAAGGGTGTTTTGGAGTTGGCCGATGCAATTGCCATTAATAAAGCAGATGGAGACAACATTAAAAGAACGCAGCAAGCCAAAAGAGAATATGAAGCCGCCATGGGTTTATTATATCACCCTTCACCGGTGTGGTCTCCGCCGGTGCTCACCTGCAGCGCCCTCACCAAGGACGGATTGGAACAAATCTGGAATATCATACTAGATCACCGAAAAAAGCTTTCCGCTTCGGGGGAACTCACTGAAAAGCGGAAACAGCAGGCTCTCGATTGGATGTGGTCCCTGGTGGAAGAGGGGCTGAGAGACCAATTCAAACACAATCCGTCCGTTAAAAAGCGTCTGGCAAAAATTACCGGTGAGGTTGAAAAAGGAGTTATTGCACCCACATCGGCTGCGGCTGAACTGCTTGAATTAATGCATCGGCCGTAAGCATATTGGTCGATTAACCCTCATTCGATTATGCGTAACTTTTTCGCTGCCCTGCAGTTTATCACGATTTTGCCCGGAGGTGGGCAAATGAAATTCGAACCTCCGGCAATGGTACAATTTTTTCCCGTCGTCGGTCTGCTCCTTGGTGCCATCGTATCGTCTTTTGATCTGGTGGCCCAGCACGTTTGGCCCCCGTCTACAACGGCCTTGTTGGATGTGCTGGTGTTGGTGTTTTTAACGGGAGCATTCCATCTCGATGGCCTGGGTGATGCCGCCGATGGTCTTTACGGCCACCGTCGCAAAGAAACCGCATTGGCCATCATGAAAGACAGTCGCATCGGTGTGATGGGGCTCGTTGCCATTATATGTACCTTGTCCGTCAAATGGTCCGGTATCGCCGGATTAGACGAAAGCCGCAACATGTATCTCTTTGTTATTCCGGCTTATGCACGGTTGAGTATATTATTCGGCATGCGATGTTTGACATACGGACGCCCGAATGGAGGAACGGGCAAACCATTCTTTGAACATAAAATCAAACCGCGGGCTTTTTGGAGTTTGCCGATACTGATTGGCCTGTCTGTCTTTTTAGGCTGGAAGGGGATTTTGCTGAACATCGCTTTTATGGTAGTGGTCACTGTTATGTTGGTTTACTACAAAAGAAAGCTTAACTGCATAACCGGTGATATGCTGGGAGCGATGACGGAAATTACGGAATCCGGTCTCTTTCTGGTTGCATCGGCAAGTTGGGTTTCATGATGTATCAAAAACTGCCGAAGACATACAAGGGAGCATTTCCGTTCTCCATCGGTACCACTTCTTTTATATATCCGGATGGTTACGTTCCCAATGTTGAAACACTGGGACCGTACCTGGATGAAATAGAATTGCTTTTCTTGGAAAGTGCACCGGAAAACCATCTGCCCGATGAGGAAGAAATATCGACGCTCGGTTTGCTGGCAGAACAATATCAGCTAACGTACAATATTCATCTCCCGATTGATCTATACCTGGGAGATGAAAACTTGACCGACAGAAACCGGGCCGTTGATAGACTGATACGCATCACCAAACTTGTTTCCCCCTTATCTCCCTCCACCTGCACGTTGCACCTGATTTATGACTCCGACAACCATAATTTGGAAAAAGTCAACAGATGGCAACACAACATCTGTGACAGCCTGTCGCGACTGCTGGAGTCCGGAACCAGGGCAGCAGACATTTCAATCGAAAATTTGAATTATCCCTTTGAATGGGTGGAAAAATTCATCTCCGAATTCAATTTTATGGTTTGTCTCGATTTCGGTCACATTTTTCAATACTCCCAGAGGGCGGAAACAATCCTGGATGGATATCGGGAAAAAATATCCATTATCCATGTCAATGGTTTCGAGAAAAACCGTGATCATATATCGTTAGACAGGTTGACCGGCGAGCAGCTTGACCTGGTCATGAATACCCTGCACGCATTCCGAGGCACCGTCTCAGTGGAAGTCTTTTCCTTTGAAGATTTGAAAAGTTCTCTCAACCTCTTGGAGGGATGCTGGTACAATAAAATTGGTTCCTCTCACAAATGTGTGCATGATAATTGCCATTTAGTCGATTGAGCTTAAAGCTGCTTTTAGCAAATGCCTGAAGTTCAAAATGCCTGTAGGGCCTAAAATTATAGAGGAGGGAATGTGGTGAAAATACGCACCCATGAAAAAATTGATCGTATACTTTGTGGCGAGCCCATTTTCACCGAGGATGGCGCCAGCAAGGTTAAAATGATTGCAACTGCCAGCATGACGGTGGATGATACCGGTTTGGTCCACGGCGGTTTTATCTTCGGCCTGGCCGATCACGCCGCCATGATTGCCGTCAATCACCCCAACGTGGTGCTGGCTGCCGCCGAGGTTAAATTTTTAAAACCGGTAAAAAGCGACGATAGCCTGCTGGCGGAAGCTCGCGTGCCTCATGAAGCAGACAAGAAACGGATCGTCATTGTCACTGTCAAAAAAGGCGATATTGAAGTATTCAAGGGAACCTTCACCTGTTTTGTCCCGGAAAAACACGTCTTGGGTTAACTTCACGGTATTTTCAAGGGAATAAGGAAATTCAAAATGAAGCACAAAGTTTTAATAATGCGCTGCAATGAATACGATCCCCAGAAGATTGCGGGGATTCTCAGGGAGGGCATGGAGGAGTTAGCGGTGCAACCGTCGGGAAGGATCCTACTAAAACCGAATGTGGTCCTCGCCCATCATGAGATTTTTCCCCATGCCTTTACCCGCAAGGAGTTTCTCGACGGTGCCATCTCCGCCACGAAAGCAAGGGCCCGACAAGTGCAGGAGATAGCCGTGGGGGAACGATCCGGCATCACGATTCCTACCCGTTATAACTTTAAAAACGCGGGTTATCTTGAGGTCATCAAAAAACATGGCATCAACACTTATTATTTTGACGAAGTCAAACAGGTCCCTGTGACACTAAAAAAAGCGGCCCGGTTGCGGGATCAAGTACTCATACCGAAACCCCTTACCGAAACCGACTTTCTGATAAATCTGCCCAAATTCAAAGCCCATCCCTGGTGCAGGCTCACGTTGAGCCTCAAAAACTATATCGGCATTCAAGACGACCGCCATCGACTGGTGGACCACAATCCCTGGCTCGAACATAAAATTGCCGATCTCCAGGAGGTGATTCAACCGAAATTTATTGCCATCGATGGCATTATCGCGGGCCAAAAAATGATGCTGACCCCGACGCCCTTCGCCTTGGGTGCGATTTTAATGGGCACTAATTCATGCGCTGTTGACACCGTCGGTTGTCAAATGGTCGGGGTGGATCCCGCAAATCTTATCCATTTGCGGCTTGCCTCTGAAAGAGGTTATGGCCCGATGGATTTGGCGGAGATTGAAATTGCGGGTGATTTTCCTTTGGAGGAGGTTCGAGAAAAAACCGTTGACTTTCAGTTCTGCCTGGAACGCATTGACGATTATTTCGGAGATGAAAGTAATCTCTCCTGCACCCTAGGCGCATTTCCGGAAGCGCACTCTCCGGACTATTGCTGGGGTGGTTGTCCCGGTGCGCTGCAAGAGGCCATGCATATTTTCAGAGGATTATATCCGGCCGTGGACAAAGAGATGAAGAAGGTTCGCTGTGTCATTGGCCGGGTGGACGGCCCCCTTGAATTGGATGAGGGTGAAAAAGTTTTATTTGCCGGCAGTTGCACGGGCTGGGAGGGGCAAATTGATGCTCAAAAGGTAAAGATTGAAAGCAGTTACAAGAGCTACCAAGACGTCGATGAGAAAAAAACGAAATCCAATGACATGCTTCTGAAGACTTTCAAAACCCTGCTGCATATCCTGATGAATCGATCCTCAAGATACATCCATGCCAAGGGTTGTACACTTTCCGTAGCCGAATTTGTCAACTATCTATCAGGTTTTACAGGTATAAAGAACCCCAATTTCGAACTTCGATTGCTCGTTCCGGTTAACATTGCCTACTGGCAAATGCACCTCCATCGTTTTTTTAATCGCCTGTTTGGTTAAAACAAGACGAACAAGTTAACCCTCAACCATGAATCGTTGATGCAGGGAAAGGGATAGATGATCCATGGCCGGTTTGAAAATTTTCACCAGCAACCGCCTTGAGATACTTTCCAAGCAACTGGCAAACATCGTAAAAACCCCGCTTTCCTTCGCCCTGGACCCCGAGATAATTATTGTTCAGAGTCGTGGAATGGAACGTTGGCTTGCCATGGAACTGGCCGGGCACAATGGTATCTGTGCAAATTGCCGTTTCCCCTTTCCGAATGTTTTTCTTGAGGATATTTTTAGAAAGATAATGCCGGATCTGCCGGAGGAGTCCCCATATGAGCCCGGCGTTATGACTTTTCGAATCATGAAGATTCTTCCGCGCTTCTTAAACAAGCCGGAATTCAGCAATTTAAAGGCCTATCTTCGCGACGATGCCCACACAGTGAAGCTATATCAACTTTCAAGCAAAATTGCGGATCTTTTCGATCAGTATCTTGTTTTTCGGCCTGAGGTGATCATCGACTGGGAAACCGGCAACACGCGGGGCTATGATGAAAATCTTTGGCAAGCCCATCTGTGGCGGGCCCTCACCGTTGGTCAGGAACACCTGCATCGGGCCCGCTTGCGCAACATGTTATTCAAAAAGATTTCGCAAAGCCCACCGTCCATCGATAATCTGCCGCAACGCGTGTCCATATTTGGCATGTCCTATCTTCCACCGTTTCATCTGCAAGCCTACGCTGCGATATCCCGTCTCACCCGGGTCAATCTGTTTATTTTAAACCCCTGTAAGGAATATTGGTTTGACATCGCCTCGGATCGCGAAGTCAAAGAGATAAAAAAATATTATGCCGTCAAAGAAATACCGACAGGATACCTTCACCTGGAGCGCGGTAATCGCCTGCTGGCATCGATGGGTTCGTTGGCAAGAGATTTCATGTCACTTGCGGGGGAATTTGACAGTGAAATATACGAGCAATTCGAGGATGTCGATGGTGTCAGCATGCTAAATGGTGTTCAGTCA
>JASFTQ010000315.1:0-5637 GCA_050053515.1 Desulfobacterales bacterium
GGAATAAATTTAATCTCAACTTCTCATTGATTTGCCCGCATGATTCCAACATTAATTTTTAAGATCCTCTATGTAGGCCCGTAAAATTTCTGCGACGCTCCAGGCCTGGGCAATACAGCCGCGAGCGGCATGGGGGGCATCGGCATCAAATATTTCAGATACGGTCCCGATGCCGGCATCTTCAAAGTGCGGTTTGATTTTTTTAATGAGCTTTTGAGCCTCGGATTTCCCATCAGATCCGTTCACCCGTACAAGTGCCGTTAAAAACGGTCCCAGCATCCAGCTCCATGCCGTCCCCTGATGATAGGCGCCGTCGCGTTGAACGACATCGCCGCTGTAAACCGGCCGATAATTGGGATCATCCGGCGCCAGGCTGCGCAAACCAAACGGCGTGTAAAGATTCTCTTTGATGATTTGTAAGATGCTTCTGGCCTGATGTTCCTCCAAAAGCGGATACGGCAGGCTGAGGGCGATAACCTGGTTGGGTCGAATGCTCACATCGCGGATGTCACCATCAACAGTGTCGTACAGATACCCGCCTTCCTCAAACCAGAACACCTCACGGAATCTATTTTTTATCTGGCCGGTTCTTTGAGCAAAGCGTTTGGCCTGATCGATGTGGCCGAAAATTTTTAACAGCCAGGCATATATGGCCAGCGCATTGACCCACAGCGCATTGACTTCAACCGCCTTTCCGGTTCGAGGGGTTACCACCCAGTGGCCGACTTTGGCGTCCATCCATGTCAGTTGAACACCATCCTGCCCGGCGTACAAAAGTCCATCCTCATCCACATGAATGTTGTGGCGTGTGCCCCTTTCATGCCAGGCGATAATATCCTGCAACACCGGCATCAGCTCTTCTTTGATAAAACGTTTATCTTGGGTGTACCGAAGATATTTGTAAATCGCTATAAAAAACCACAGCGTCGCATCAACCGTATTGTATTCCGGTGCCTCGCCGGCATCTGGAAAACGATTCGGCAGCATTCCCTTGCTGACGCTGCGGGCAAATGCCCGGATAACCTTTTTGGCATCACCGAACCGTCCGGTGGTCAGGGTCAGACCGGGAAGAGAGATCATGGTGTCCCGCCCCCAGTCGGTGAACCAATGATAGCCGGCAATGATTGTTTTCAGGTCTTTTCCGCGTTCAACGATAAACTGATCGGCGGCCAGCGTTAGCGTTGCGGCAAAATCATCGATGACTTTGAGATGGGCGGTCAGTCGGTGGCGACGGTTTTTTTCGGTTTCAAAAAGATCAAAGGCATCGCGGCCGTCCGGCGGCTCCGTTGAGGCAATCACGCCCAGCTTATCGCCGGCCTTCAAGCGACAACTGAACACACCGGGGGTAAACAAATCCTCCCGGAAATCCTGCCCGCGGTCTTTTTCAACCGGGTATTCGAAATGGTAATACCAATGCGGGTTTGCGGTAAACCTTGAATTCGGTACCCTAAGATACAGCGCTGGAAGGTGATCATACAATGAGGACGCCATAATACCGTGTTCAAACGTAACGTGCGGGTTAATGGCATCATTGGCGCGCATCAGGCTGTGATAATCTCTGCCGGCCATGAACGGTTGCAGCTTCAGCGTAAACGCCGATGGTGCTTCTAAAACCTCATACAGAATAAGCGTTGTGTTTTCACCATTCACAGCAGCAATCGTTTTCTGAAGCCGCACGCCGGCTGTTTGATAGATGAAAACCGGAAATAAGTTTTTTTTAAAGGCTTGCAGATATCGATACCCTTGCGGGTGAATGGCTCCGGGAAACAAATTGGTTCCCAATTCAAATCGCTCGTTTTCAAATTCGATGGCTTCGTCGAGTTTTGACAACAGGACCGCCCGGCCGACGGGAGGCCGAAGCGCGGCCACCAGCAAACCATGATACCGGCGGGTATGCGCGCCGATGATAGTGGAACTGGCCCATCCGCCAAGCCCGTTGGTCTCCAACCATTCCCGCCGAATGGCCTCGCTGAAGTTTTGCGTCCGGCTCTGATCGAATTGAATCTGCACAATGAATCCTTTCGTATTTTCAACCGCCGGTTGCAAAGCCGGGGTAGAGCGTCATGCCACCATCGACAAAGAGGCTGGTGCCGTTGACATAATCGGCATGGTCGGACGCCAGCCAGACCGCTGCCCGCGCAATATCTTCGGGCTCGCCGATGCGCCGGTAAGGAATGAGCTCCATCAACTCAGCGTAGGCATCAGGGGTGTCCCAGGCCGTTGTGTTAATCGGGGTACGGATCGCTCCCGGGGCGATGCTGTTGACACGGATTCGGTAAGGCGCCAATTCCTGGGCAATGCTTTTCATCATCAGCATCACACCACCTTTTGAGGCCGCATAATTCACATGCCCGGCCCAGGGAATGATTTCATGCACCGAACTGACACAGATGATCTTGCCGGCCGAACAGGAGATCTCCTTTACCACTCCGCGGCGCTTAAACTCACGCGCGGACTCCCGGGCACACAGAAACTGCCCCGTCAGGTTGACGGCAATTACCAGGTTCCAGTCAGCAAACGTCATGTCTTCAAACGGTGCATCTTTTTGCAAACCGGCATTGTTGATCAAAATGTCGATCGTTCCAAATTCGCTGAACATTTTGGCAAACATGGCCTGAACCTGACTCTCGTTGGAAACATCGGCCCGGTGCGCGAAGGCTTGGCTGCCGCCGTTGCGAATGGCTTCGACCACTTCATCTGCCTGCTGCTTCTCCCGCACAAAGTTGACCACCACGTCGGCACCGGCCTGCCCCAGCCCGAGGGCGATCGCCTTGCCGATGCCCGAGTTCGCGCCGGTCACCAGCGCTTTTTGTCCGTTTAAAATTCGCTCGGATGAACACCGGGGCATTACGACTTGCGGATATTTTTCCGGGTTCATTATCGTCTCCTTCATCTTCGTTCTTCATGCCAGCCGCCTGATTGCTGGATGAGTTTGGCCACCAGCCCGGTCCAGCCGGTTTGATGGCTGGCACCCAGTCCGGCTCCGTTGTCTCCATGGAAGTACTCGTTGAAAAGGATCAAGTTCTGCCAGTGGGGCTCTTGTCGAAAAATACGCTGCCCGCCATAAATGGGGCGCTCACCGTCACTACTCAGTAAAAACAGCTTGATCAGGCGCCGGGAAAGCTCGGTGGCCACCTGACCCAGGGTCATCATCTGTGCGGAGCCGGTAGGGCATTCCACCATCAGTGAATCGCCATAGTAATGATTGAATTTTTGTAGGGATTCGATCAGCAAATAATTAATGGGAAACCAGATGGGGCCGCGCCAGTTGGAATTGCCGCCGAACAGCCCGCTTTCGGATTCGGCCGGCTGGTAGCTGATCGTATGGGCCTGACCATCCACATGGAAGGAGTAGGGATGGTCTTTATGATATTTGGAAACGGAGCGGATGCCATATTTGGAAAGAAATTCGCTTTCATCCAGCATGGGCCGTAGCACCTTAATCAGCCGATCTCGATTGACAATCGACAGCAGGCGGCGCGAGTGCTTACCCGGTGCTTTCGCACAGGCCACATTGCCGCTGTCCCTGAGATAAATTCGGTTTTCAAAAAACCAGAACAGGCGTCGCTTAAAATCCGGTAAGCTTTCGACCAGATCGGGCTCCAGGGTTTCAGCGGCTAAAAGCGGCATCAGACCCACCAGCGAACGGACCCGCAGGGGAATAACTCTGCCGTCCGGCACATGCAGCGCGTCATAGAAAAAACCGTCTGCTTCATTCCATAAACTCAGCCCGCTGCGGTAATCACCGGTCATGGACATGGCAATGCGCAGGAAGTGCTCAAAAAATTTGCTGGCACTGTCCTGGTACACCGGATTTTCTCTGGCCAGTTCCAAAGCAATCTTCAGCATCACCAGACAGTAAAATCCCATCCAGGCCGTCCCATCGGATTGGGCCAGATGGCCGCCACCGGGCAGCGGCGCACTGCGATCAAACACACTGATGTTGTCCAATCCCAGAAATCCGCCCTGGAAGACATTATTGCCATCTTCGTCTTTCTTATTGACCCACCAGGTAAAATTGAGCAGCAGCTTGTGAAAAATGCTTTCAAGAAAATCACGGTCGCCTTGACCCTGCTGCTTGGCGTCGATCTGATATACCCGCCAGGCCGCCCAGGCGTGCACCGGGGGGTTGACATCGCCAAAATGCCACTCGTAAGCGGGCAGCTGCCCGTTGGGATGCATGTACCATTCACGGGCCATCAACTCCAGCTGCCGTTTGGCGAAGTCAGCATCCACTAGGGCGAGGGGCAGGCAATGAAATGCCAGATCCCAGGCCGCATACCAGGGATACTCCCATTTGTCGGGCATGGAGATGATGTCGAAGTTGTTGAGATGCTCCCATTCGTGATTGCGTCCATGGCGGCGCGCTTGCGGAACCGAAGACATGGCCGGGTCGCCGTTCAACCACTGCTCGATGTTGTAATAAAAAAACTGCTTGGTCCACAGCATGCCGGCCAGCGCCTGCCGCTGCACCTGCTTTTCATCTGCGCTCAGATGCGGGTTTTGTATGGCCGCATAAAAGTCATCGGCCTCTGCACGGCGCCCTTCAAAAATAGGGTTAAAGTCATTGAATGCAGATGGCAGGGCTTGATTGCAGAGGCGCAGCCGGATCACCTTATCTTGACCGGCGGCAAGTTCGACCCTGTGCGCGGCAGCCACTTTCGTGCCCTCAAGTGCCGGATTGATGGCGTCTTTTTCACCATGAATCAGGTAGCGGTGAAACGCATCTTTGCTAAAGCGATGGTTATCGGATGCGCCTGGAAAACGAGCTGAATTGGTTTCGTTTTCGGTGAACAGCAGCTCGTCGGCATTCGCGGCATAAAGGTAATATGTTTCGGCTGCCGAATGGTTGGCTGCCACCCCCGCCGCTTCCGCCGGCCCTTCAATCTGTTTGAGTTGTGGTTTTTCCGAAACCTCACCCATCGGTCCTTTTTCGTATCCCCAGCTCCAGGTATTGCGAAACCAGAGAGTGGGCAGTACATGACAGACGGCAGATTGCGGTCCCCGGTTGGCGACGGTCACCCGGATTAAAATATCCGCTTCATCGGCCTTGGCGTATTCAATGAATACGTCAAAATAGCGATTTTCGCTAAATACTCCGGTATTCAGCAGTTCGTATTCAAAATCCAAAAAATTACGCCGTTTGTTTTCTGCAACCAGATCGGTATAGGGGTACTCAACCTGAGGATACTTATAGAGCATTTTCATGTAGCTGTGGGTCGGCGTACTGTCGAGGTAAAAATAATATTCTTTGACATCTTCGCCGTGGTTGCCCTCGGATCCGGTCAGCCCGAACATGCGCTCCTTTAAGATCGGATCTTTGCCATTCCACAAAGCGACGGCAAAGCACAGGTATTGAAAACGATCCGATATTCCAGCAATCCCGTCGTCTCCCCAGCGAAAGGCTGTGCTGCGGGCATGATCATGAGGAAAATAATCCCAGGCACTCCCATCGGCGCTATAATCCTCTCGCACCGTGCCCCAGGACCGCTCGCTAAGATACGGACCCCATTTTTTCCAGTTGGCTTTGCGTCGGCGATAATCAATAAGCCGTTGGTGTTCTGCAGTAGTTATCATGGTCTGGTCCTATTCAATAAAAGCTGATTCAACGCTGGGTTAGGCTCGTTTAGGTAACCA
>JASFTQ010000316.1:0-5576 GCA_050053515.1 Desulfobacterales bacterium
TCACCCAATCGGACACCAATTCACCATTGGGTTTTACCTGAAAAGCATAGGCAAAATCGGAAGTGAGTTCAGAAATCATGCGATATCTGTTTTTCGATTCACTGAGCGATTGCCCGGTTTCAACGCTATTTGTCATTTTATTAGACTGAACCCCGCAAAGAATTGAAATTGAATATAGGATAACATTTAGTCGTTTCCAATTTGGAAACCAGCTAATTGGCGGTTGACTTCCCCCAGACGTTATGGTTCATTGGTTATCCATTTTACCAAGCATCCGGACCGGCCGAGCGAGGTTACCACCGACTGCCTGCCCCATGCCCATATAGCCGGCAATGGGCAGGTTCTGATCCATAATTTATCACAAAGCGACTGTGAATTCAATTTCATTGGCTCCATGCGCCAGATTCAATTACATGACAGGCGGCGAATCTTGAGGGTCGGATGGCTGAATTAAACTAAAATCCAAATCTGATGCTTGGTTGTTGATCCATTGCCGACAGGAAAATCAATGTTTCCAAATGGAGGTAATTTAGCATGAAAAAGATATTGGCCAGCCTCGATGAAGCTGCAGGATTTGTCCGTGACGGTGCCCTGGTTACCTTCGGTGGGGCTACCTTTTCGAGGGCTCCCATGGAATTTGTGCGCGAGTTGGTGAGGCAGGGAAAAAAAGATCTGCACCTGATAGATCGCGAGCCGGCCATGGATTTTGACATGCTCATCGGTGCGGGCTGTGTCGCCATGGTCCGGACGGGCATGCTGGCCTTTGAAGTTTTTGGGATGGCGCCGAATTTTCGCAAGAAATCCGAGATGGGCCAAATTGTTACCAAAGAAGGGGCTTGTCAACCGATTATTGCCGGTTTTCGGGCAGCTGCCATGGGGTTGCCTTCGCTTCCCATCAAGGGCATGCTCGGCTCCGATTTGCTGACCATCAGTGAGGTAATCGGCAGTCAAAAGGAATTTAAGGATCCCTTTACCGGTGAAACCATGATCGCCGTCAGAGCCATTGAGCCGGATGTTACCGTAATTCATGCCCAGAAGGCGGACGAATATGGTAACGTGAGGATCGAAGGCCCTTTTTATGAGGACGTGATCAAAGCCAAGGCGGCCAAGAAAGTGGTTGTGACGGTGGAGGAGTTGATCCCCAACAGCGAGGTCAGAAAAATGCCCGAGGCCACCACCATTCCCCACTTCATCGTTGATGCCGTGGTAAAAGCGCCTAGAGGGGCTCATCCGGGCTCCTGCTTGAACTACTATGACACTGACTATGCACACATCCAGGCCTATCTCAAAGCCGCAGCCGATAATAAATTCGAACAATACCTGGATGAATACGTCTACAGGAGGGCCAGAGCATGAGTGCAAGCATAGAGACACCGGATTTGATGATTTATGCCATGGCATCGGAGATCGAGAATTTCGATATTGTTCTGCACGGTGTTTCTTCACCACTGCCAATTTTAGCCATGAGCGTGGCACGTCAAACCCACGCGCCGGATATGGCTTATATTTCCGGTGCAGAAGGCGTAGATCCCGAGCTCGACAGAATTTATCCGTCTTCCTTTGATTATCGGCACAATCGCAATGCGGTAGCGTATTTCGGGCTCCATGAAGCCTTCGATCTGGCTCAGCGAGGAGAATTAAATGTGATGTTTCTGGGTGCCGCCCAGATTG
Source organism: Desulfobacterales bacterium (assembly GCA_050053515.1). Taxonomy (GTDB): domain Bacteria; phylum Desulfobacterota; class Desulfobacteria; order Desulfobacterales. The sequence continues at coordinate 1,672 of JASFTQ010000316.1, forward strand.
ATCGTCATGGCAATACCAACCTGAGTGTCATCGGGGACCCTGATAATCCAAAAGTCCAGCTACCGGGCGGAGCGGCCTCGGCCTTTTTGATGCCCATCACTTCCAAGGTGGTGATCTGGGCAACCCGCCATTCCAAGCGGGTGTTTGTTGAAGCGGTGGATTTTGTAACCGGCCAGGGCTACAATCACCGTTCCGATCAACACAAAATAAATGAAATTACGGTTATTTCCAATCTGGGGGTAATGAATTTTCAAAACCCGGAAAGGGTTATGCAGATTCGCTCCTATCATCCGGGCCATTCCGTTGAGGAAATCAAAGAAAATTCCGGTTTTGAACTCAAAGTGGCCCCGGATGTCTCAGAGACACCTGTTCCCGGCCGGGATATCATCGAACTGATTCATCGCATGGATCCGGACAATGTTAGACGCAGTGAATTCCGGTAATGAAAAGAAATAAAAGCAAAGGAGATAATCATGGCAGAAATTAAAGAGGTTGAACAAGCGCTGAACACCTACATTCGTCCGCTCACTTACCCGGTGGCCATAAAGATGCTGACCTCGGAAGGTGAAATACCCGAAAAGACCCGCCGGCCCTATCAGCAGCTGAAAAAAAAGGTGGCCATCTGCCAGGGAATCGGTATGGCGCGGAAATTGGGCTGGGCAGTTGCAATGGGCAAAGAAGACATGCAATGTTCGTTGGGAGCAGCCCCTTTCGGGTTTTTTAAAAATATAGACCTGTTCAATGAGGGCAACTTGGCTGCGGGTATGTTTACGGCTTCAAAGGAGGTCGGTAAAAGAGAAGAAGACCTGGTTGACCGATTTGATTATGGTGCTTACAGCCATATTTTGGCAGCCCCCCTTAACCGTACCGCATTTGAACCTGATCTGCTTATGATTTATGGCAATCCAGCCCAGGTTATGCGACTCATTCAAGGAGCCCTCTATAACGAAGGCGGGGCCGTTCAATCCTCCTCCATGGGAAGGTTGGGGTGTGCATCCATAATTACGGTATTAAAAAATGATGAATGTCGTTACCTGGTCCCGGGTAACGGCGACAGGATCTTTGGCATGACCCAGGACTTTGAGATGGCTTTTATGGCACCTGCTGCCAAGGTGGATACGGTTTTGGAGGGACTGGCAGCGACCCATAAATCCGGCATCAGATATCCCATCACCAGTTTTTTTAATTTTGAAGGAACATTTCCACCGTCTTACCAGGAGCAGATGAAGGTCTGGCAGGAAGAAGGAGAGCTGTAAATGGAAGCCTACACTGGGAGACAGCGGGTCTCGGCGGCATTCAAAAAAACGTTTACCGGTCAGGAAATCCAAATCGATAGAATCCCCGCCTACCCCATAATGGGTCAATGCAATGCCCAGCTGGTGGGTGCCTCCATCAGGCAGTTTTTGTTGGATCCCAAGGTATTTGTCAAAGCGCAGGTGGCCGCCTTTGAGCGTTACCGACCGGATATTGTTGTCATGCAGGCGGATCTGCTCATGGACGTGGAAGCCATGGGAAACGAGCTCAAGTTTCCCGAGGACAGTCTCTGCATTTCTACCAAGGTCGCCCTGGAAGACAAGGGGAGGTTGAGCAGCCTCAGACCGGCCGATCCCACCAGAGACGGCCGTATGCCGGCCTATCTGGAAATTCTGGCCGAGACAAAAAAGATCATTACCGATTCCGTCGTCTCTGCCGTCATTGCAGGCCCCTGGACGGTGGCCATCGGTCTCCGGGAGGCCGGCCGGCTTTTGCGAGATGCAATGAAAGACCCGGATTTCGTCCACGAACTCATGAAATTATGTACCCAGATGTCCATTCGGTTCGGTGAGGCTGTTTATCCTCTCAAGGTGGGGCTTAGCTATTCGGAGGCCCCGGCTTCATGCAGCCTCATATCTCCCGGAATATACCGGGAATTTATCTTCCCTTACCACAAACAGATCGTGGATCATTTCAAAGAAAAAAAGGTGGGCACAGGGCTTCATATCTGTGGCTACGCGGATCCCATCCTAAAAGATATGGTTGACACGGGCGTGACCAACATCAGTATTGATGCGCCTTCGAATTTGGAGAAGGCTGTAGAAGTCACTCGCGGAAAAGCAGTGCTCATCGGAAATGTCAACACCAATATCTTTTACTCGGGAACCCGGCAGGACATGGAGCAGGCCATAAAGAACTGTATCGATGTTGCGCCCGGAGACAGCGGATTTGTCCTGGCCTCGGGGTGTGAGGTGCCCGGTATCGCACCGCCCGAAAAAGTGGATTGGTTTATGGAAATAGTCAATGAATTACTTTAAGTTTTTGAAAGCCCAAACCAGAGAAGACAGAAGCAAAGGGCTACAATTAATGTTGAGATTCTTCGAATTGAAAATTGAATATTGTAGATAGAAGAAAGGGGTGAATTATGGGACTCTATGACTTTACCTTCTATGACCTGATAGAGCGTAACGCTGTCAGCTTCAAAGAAAAAGCCGCCTGGTTTGAAGCCGATGGCAGCCGCACGGCGACCTTTTCACAGTACAAAGAAGGCGTGGATCGCCTGGCCTGCGGGCTCCAGAAAGGCGGCATCAAAAAAGGGGATCGCATCGGGGTTTTGGGAAAAAACAGCCTCGAATATTTCCTTCTCTACGGCGCTGCTGCAGCGCTGGGTGCAATTGTCCTGCCCATCAACTGGCGCTTGTCCGCCGATGAAGTGGGTTTCAACCTGAATGATTGCGAGCCGAAGCTGGTTTTTGCCGATCTGGAGTATCAGGGACTGATCCAGGGTCTGAAGGAAAAATTAGCATCGGTGGAAAAGTACTATAGCCTGGAAAAGAAAGGGGGGGATTTTATCCCTTTCGATTCTTTAATGGACAAATCGGCTGATCTCGTATTGGAAGACGTGGCCACCGATGACGGCTTTGTCATCATCCACACGGCGGCAGTAGCCGGCAGACCCAGAGGGGCATTGTTGAGTCACGGAAACGTTCTGTGTGCCGGTATGCATTTTAATTATCTCTACAATGTGACCCTCGAAGATGTCCATCTTAATCTTTTGCCGCTTTTCCATGTAGGCGGTTTGTTTTCTGCCACTACAAGCTTTCATGCCGGAGCGTTGAACGTCAACATGAGCAAATTTGATGCGGCCAGGGCTGCTGAGCTTATTGAAGATAAGAAAGTATCCATGATGTTCACCTTTTCACCGATTCTTTCATCGGTGCTCGAGGAACACGAAAAAACCGGCAAGGCCATCAAGACCCTCAGGCTTGCCGCCGGTCTGGATACCCCTGAAACCATAGAAAAATATCAAAAGTTGACCGGCGGGACCTTTTATTGCATGTACGGCCAGACCGAAACCTCATGTGTGGCAACCTTTGCTGCCTATAATGAGCGGCCCGGCTCAGCGGGCCGGATGCTGCCCCTGACCGTCGTCAGACTTGTGGACGATTACGATCGACCGGTCTCGGTGGATCAGGTGGGTGAAATTACGGTGAAAGGACCCATGGTTTTCAAAGGTTACTGGAACTTACCTGAGGACAATAAATACACGTTCAGAGATGGGTGGCATCACACCGGCGACATGGGCCGTTTTGATGAAGACGGTTTTCTCTGGTATGCGGGCCGCAAGGCCGAAAAAGAGCTGATCAAGCCGGGTGGTGAAAATGTCTATCCGGCCGAGGTGGAAAAGGCGATACTTGAGCATCCGGCCGTAGATAAAACGGTTGTTTTCGGTGTGCCCGATCCCAAATGGAAAGAGGGAATCAAGGCGGTTTGCCAGCTCAAGGAAGGGCAGGTCCTTGAGCCGGAGGAATTGATCGATTTTGTAGGAAATCGCATTGCCAGGTATAAAAAGCCGCAATATGTCGAGTTTATAGAGAATATGCCACTGGCGCAAGACGGATCACCGGACAGGAACAAAATTAAGGAATTAT
>JASFTQ010000317.1:0-5566 GCA_050053515.1 Desulfobacterales bacterium
ATATCCAGACGAATCGAAACCCCAGCTATGGGTGGATAAAAACACCTTCAAACCTTTTCGCTGGATCGTGTTTGGCAGCAGCTCGGAAAATCGCTGGGATTTGTTGGAATTCCGATTTTTCGAATGGCGGCAGGTTGCCAGGATTTCGTATCCGATGCGCATCGAATTTTACCAGGGAGAAAACCTGGTCCGCATGATCCGGGCGCATGAAATTAAAGTCAACACGGATTTTCCTAAAAGACTGTTTGACATCAGGTATTTAAAATCCATCTATCCTCGTGCCACTGCCGTTTTACCCGAAACGGGCGAATCGAATGAATTGAATGAAGTTCAAAAGGCCCTGGATGAATTCAGGAAAATTGTGGAGTGAAAGGGGAGGTCCATGGCGAAATACTCAAAATACATCTTCGTTACCGGCGGTGTACTTTCGTCTCTGGGTAAAGGATTGGCATCGGCCGCCATCGGTGCGCTTCTAGAAAGCCGCGGTCTTCGGGTAACCCTGCAAAAACTTGATCCCTATATAAATGTGGATCCCGGGACCATGAACCCCTTTCAACACGGTGAGGTATTCGTCACCGATGATGGTGCCGAAACCGACCTGGACCTCGGACACTATGAGCGGTTCACCAGTGCCAAATTAGGAATGGACAACAATTTTACGACCGGCAAGATTTATCATTCCGTAATCAGCAAGGAAAGACGGGGGGATTATCTGGGCGGAACCGTTCAGGTGATCCCGCACATTACCGATGAGATAAAAAACAGCATCAAGCTGGTTGCCAACGGGGTTGATATCGTGATCGTTGAGATCGGCGGAACCATCGGTGATATCGAGAGCCTGCCTTTTTTGGAGGCTATCCGGCAATTTCGCGTCGATGCCGGTAAAGAAAATGTGTTGTATATCCATCTCACCCTTGTACCGTATATCGGAACGGCCGGTGAAGTTAAAACGAAACCCACCCAGCACAGTGTCAAAGAACTCAGGAGCATTGGAATACAGCCGGATATTCTCCTCTGCCGCACGGACCGGTACCTCCCCAATGACATCAAGGCCAAGATCGCCCTTTTTTGCAACGTCGGCGTGGATGCGGTCATTACGGCAAAAGACGTCGACTGCATATACGAAGTGCCGCTGGTTTTCCACAAAGAAGGGCTGGATAACAAAATTATCGAGCTGCTTAAAATATGGACACGGGAGCCGAGATTAGAAGCCTGGGAAGAATTCGTCGAAAAATACCAGGCCCCCAAACACGCCGTCAACATCGCCATTGTGGGTAAGTATGTCAATCTTACCGAATCGTATAAAAGCCTCAATGAGGCTTTATATCACGGTGGCATTGCCAATGACTGCAAGGTTAATCTGATTTTCGTCGATTCAGAACAGGTGGATGACGGGACCTGCAGCCAGCATCTTGCCGATGCAGACGGTGTCCTGGTACCGGGCGGATTCGGCACCCGTGGCATTGAAGGAAAAGTCTGTGCCGCCAACTTTGCCAGGGAAAATAAAATTCCTTACTTCGGGATATGTCTCGGGATGCAGGTGGCCGTCATCGAGTTTGCCCGAAACGAGGCCAAAATGGAGAGGGCCAACAGTTCAGAGTTTGATGAAAACACCCCGTATCCGGTTATATATTTGATGACGGAGTGGTTTGACGAAAAGACCGGCCGGATGGAAAAACGTGATCAGGACTCCGACAAGGGTGCAACGATGAGACTGGGTGCCTATCCCTGCCGTCTCAATAAGGACACCGTGGCATACGCGGCCTATAAAAAAGTCAACATTTCAGAAAGGCACCGCCACCGCTATGAATTTAACAATGGCTATCTCGAAAGATTAGCTGAAAGCGGGCTGGTCTTCAGTGGCATGTCACCTTCGGGAGACCTCGTGGAAATCATTGAAATCAAGAACCATCCCTGGTTCCTGGGGTGCCAATTTCATCCGGAATTCAAATCCCGCCCCATGGACCCCCATCCGCTCTTCAGAGATTTTATCAAAGCTTCCCTGGAAAATTCTAAAACCCGCAAGAACAGATAAACAGGCCCCAAAAAACCATCGCTGGAACACTGGGGTGATGAGATCAATTTGATTCAACGCGGAGGCCCAAGATTTGGGAGTGTTGGAGTAATGGAGTATTGGAAATGAGAAAAAATAAGAACCGAGGTTATCAAAAAATGAATGCTTGGCATATAAACTTGAAAATGAGTTGTTAAAATTATCAGCGAGTCTGGAACAAAAGCGTGATCGTCGAGATTGGATTGATCATTTGACGGTTAAAGAATGTAATGCCATTTATGGTCAAAACCACTCCATGACTCCAGCACTCCATGACTCCAGGGTCTTTTTACTGTCTGTGTCTACGGTTAATTATAAAAATATTAAACTGATCGACGTTATTAGTCCGACCCTGTAAATATACTGTACCATTTGTCTATGCGCATCCACCTGCTGCGGCGTTCCCCTTGGTTCCGACGCTCCTCGCTCTTGCGACGTTCCTTTCCGCCTTTCATGAAATAATTCAGGCTGTAAACTTTGCGCCGGTCTTCTCCGGAACGGCGATCCAGTCGAGAGAGCCGCCCTCTTTTAAGGGCCGGTTTGGGCAATTTTTCTTTTGGCTTGGTTTGAATCATTGGCTCACCTGTACGGTATTTTAGTTATTTGAGGGGTAGGGATGTTTTTTGCACGGCAAACTGATCGCTCCTGCGCTTTCAACGGGCAGAGGGCTATTGCCGCCGAGAAAGGCAAAACACGGCGTCGGTTCTCGTTGGAGAGTGAATTTTTTAAATAACCGGGTGTAAAACGCGAAGCAGTTGCCGCTGTCAGGCTTGGCAGGCAACAACCCGGCATCTTGCCGTGCAAAAAACATCCCGACCCCTCATTAATTTACTATTGAAGATAATGCTTATCCGGAAAACTTCAAGCTGAGGGAAGGTTATAACGATGCCTGAATAAATGTAGTTATGCAGTTGAGATGATTAATTTAGCACAATGATGGATGATGTACTGGAAAAAATCCAATTCAGCCGTCGTAGCCATAGGCTACTATGGCGAAGTCGCCCACTCCATTAGTCCAGCACCCCAATACCCTTTTCCGCTCGTGAACACCAGCACAAATTGAGATTTGTTTTGATAAAACAAATATTAAGCCTTTCATCATACCGCTTTAAGGTTTCCCCTGGATTGATCGGATACCAGAAATTCTCCAATCTTTTCGGCCGATCTTCCGAACAATTCCTCTATTTCAACGCGCTCCAGTAATTCATCCTTCCATGGGATACTGTTTTCCTGGACTATGTTTTTGATATGTTCGTATTTACCGCCCAGCGCTTTGATCTTTGTGGTGAGGGGAACATCTTCCCGAAAGGATACATTCAACAACAGCAGGTGTTCAATAATATTTGGGGCGTCCGGCGAGGCGGAGATGACGGGGATAATGCAGATGCTGCGATCATCTTTGCGTCCCTTGCCGATGTATACATTGCCCTGTCTCACGATAATTCTTTTGGTCCCCTTGAGTGACGGGTCGGCCTCCACCCGTGAGGGTATCGATGCCAGGACGCCTTCCTTTTTTTCAACCCGGATGACTGTCTCCTCCGTAGGTTCACCGAGCAGGTTTAAATTCGCAATCTTATAGCGAATGGCTCCGTTGATCCCGGCGATAATGCGCTGCAAATTCTTCAGGACGATGATATTGCTGGGTGTCAGCTGTGAGACACTGAAGTCATAGGCAGCCAAGGTTTCAAACAATATGCCTTCAACTTTTTCACTGATGCGGCTGGTGCCGACGGTCACGGTTTTAGCCTGGTGTTTGATGGCGTCGACCGGTCGAGCCATGCAGTTTATGGCCTCCCCCAAACAGCTAAAAAGGCGGTTGAGCATATTCAGGGGTGTTCCCCTGAGTCCGAAATCAATTTCAAAGTCAGACACCGGCAGCTTGCCCGAGAGATATTTCAGCAGCAAGGTCAGGTCTGAAGCGGCTTCAAGACCCATGATGGCCGGAAAACGATTTTGGGACTTTTTGATTCTGAATTCATTGTAGAATCGAGCAATTTTTTCCCGGAAGGATTTCTCCAGGGCAACCTCGTAAACATCAAGGCCCTTGTCGACATGTTGCTCGACTGTTTTTTGGATATCTTCCTGAAAAGTGTAGAGGAACTGCGAGCCCTCATTGATCGCCAGGGCTGCGTAATAACCCCAGATATGCCCAACCAGGGTGTTCAAGATCGGCGCCAGGTGCTCTTGGACGAGCGGTACGTGGAACACATCTTCGGCATAGGGATCAAAGCGATGATCCCCTTCATCGGCGATCACGACCGGCGTGGCCTTATGGGCTTTGAATATCGCCGTATCCTTTATGATATCACCGACAACCGTTCCCCGGGTGCCCGCGGCGCAGACGATGATCAGGGGTTCCGAGGACAGGTCGATATGCTTTTTGTCCTCGACGAAATCAGACGATATGGTTTTATAGCAGAGTTCGCTGAGTTTGATGCGGATTTCGTCGGCAGAAGCCTTATTCGGACCGCTGCCGACGGCGGCCCAGTGCGTCTTGGCGGGCGCCAGGTTTACAGCGGACTTTTCGATTTTCTCCCTCAGAGACAAGACCTTGCGCATGTGGGAAGGAATCTGGAGCAACTGCTTTATTTCATTTGAAATAAATTCCGGATCGCGACGTTTTCTCAAATCGGCGATATAAAGTCCAAGAATGGCGCCGGCAATGATTTGAGAATAGAAGGCTTTGGTTGAGGCCACCGACATTTCAATGTCCCGGCCGCTGCTGGTATACATGACGCCGTCGACCTTGAAGGTGATATCCGAGTCTCTTCTATTGACGATGGCCATGGTATAGGCACCGCGTTCCTTAACCATATCCACGGTTCGATTGGTGTCGGTAGTGGTGCCGGACTGGCTGATCGCGATGACGAGGGTGTCGGACAGACTGTGATCGACACCATCTTCCCCGAGATTAAAACCACTGAGTTCCGATGCCTTGAGGGCGCTGATGAAGACCCCCGGATCTCTCAAATAGTAATTGAGGATATTGGCGCATGCCAGGGCTGCCACCCCGGCTGTACCCTGGCCCACAAAACAAATGCGTCGAATCCGACCTTTGGCCCAGCGCCCCCCCTCCAGGGCCTTTCTTAAGGGTTTCGGTACGATGGTATCGTCCAGTGCAATAACGTACCGCCGGCTGTCCCCACTTATTTTCCAGCGGTTTTGGAGCGTCATTTTTACCGAATCCGGTGACTCCGAGATCTCTTTCAAAAAATAATGCGGGAAATCCTGCCGATCGATATCTCGCGAAGTAATCTCGGTTCGCTTGATATCCTCTTCCTTAATGTCCACCGGCGTGCCATCATAGTGCATCGCTTTTATACCCTTCAGGCCGCCGTTGGATTGCTGACTCAGAATGAAAATTTGACCCTGAGTTCGGCCGTTGCTTCCGGCCGGCGATGTTTCACCGTTCAATTTGAGATAAAGCGGCGTCTCTTCGACAAATCCGTATACTTCGGAAGTCGGCATATAATGATTATCGGCCAACCCGACGAAAATCGATTGTCCGCTGCC
>JASFTQ010000318.1:0-5561 GCA_050053515.1 Desulfobacterales bacterium
GTTCCGTCGTCATATATTCCTGCACGGCGACCCGACCCAGACCGTGATATAATGCTTTTTCAATGACCTGGCGGGTGATAAAACCGGCAAGCTGGTCTGCCCGTGACGATCCCTCATGATTTTCGGTAACCAGCAGGGCATTGATGTTATATCGGTTGAGCAACTCGCTGGCCGTCTTGCAGGATACGTCACGGGCGATCGAAATAGCCGGTGAAGACATTAGATCCTGCGCCAGTCGATGAGACCTGATCTTAGTGTACAGTATTTCAACAAGTTCGTGTTCGATTTGAGCCAGGGTCTTGCCCTTAATTGTGGCGGCTGCGGCATAGGTGTGTCCGCCACCGCCCATGTGGGCCAGAATTGCACCGACATCGACTTCAGATCTGCTGCTTCTTGCCACCACATATATTTTGTTCTCCATTTGCGCAATGGCGAATATAGCATCCTGGGTCTCCATCTTCACCATTTTATGAACCAAAAAAGCGAAGTCTGGTACGTAGTGGTCTGTAGTTACACAGGTAACAATTATTTCGATGTCGGCAATGTGGTAGCGGGTTGCAGCCTGGATCATATCGTTCAAGATGCTTACCTGTTCAGGATTGATCTCCCGGGCGATCAGATTAGATACAATATTCAGGTTGGCACCCTTCGAGAGCAAAAAGGCAGCCGCCTTAAAATCTTCCTCGGTCGTGGAGTTGAAGGTAAAAGACCCCGTGTCCTCATAGATGCCCAGACACATGATGGTGGCCTCATCCGGGGAGATGGCGATACCTTTTTGTGACAAAATATCGGTTAGAATCGTAACCGTAGCGCCGGTTATTTTTGTGACATCATAGTCGCCTTTGATGTCCAGGTTTGCCGAGGGATGGTGGTCATAGGTATGTATCTCTACGTCCTGCCGTTCTAAAAGAGACGCAAACTTGCCAATACGATGCGGTTGACGCGTATCTACCAGCACCAGTCGTTGAATTTTGGCAAAGTCTATATCCTTGATGTCAGCCATATTAAAAAGGTAGACCATCGATTCGATAAAAAAATTTCTCAGGTTCTTCTCCTGAGATCCCGGAAACACGACTAAGGACTCAGGGTAAAGTTTCTGGGCCGCCAACATTGACGCGATGGCATCAAAATCGGCATTTATATGGGTCGTTATGATGGTGAGCCCGTTTTTGCCAGACTGATTTTTCATAATGAATCAATATATCATTTTTGTATCCAATTTGTAATTTATTTGTGAACCTGCCGGCCCGTCTGCAAACCCAACAGCCGATTTTGTAATAATTCCAAAAAGTATTGTCGTTTGCCAGACATTGTGATACTCTATAAGATAAATTTTATTAATTAAAAAGTGTTTCGCCGATTCATCGCACCAAGGCTTACGGGTGGGTGAAAGGTCTTGCCATATTACCCAATCGCCAAAAAAGGCTCGTATGTAATTTAATTGAGGGGTCGGGGTGTTTTTTTCTCGACAAGATGATCGCTCCGCTGCTTCTAATGAGCAGTGGGCGATTGCCGCCGAGAAAGACACAACACGGTGTCGGTTCTTGTTCGTGTGAGCGTTTTAAATCGCCGGCATTAAGATGCAAGGCAGTTGCCGCTGTCGGGCTTGGCAGGCAACAACCCGGCATCTTGCCGTGAAAAAAATATCCCGACCCCTGATTTAATTAATTTGCGACTTGATTGTAATCACAGATTTGTATTGACGAGCACGGACTGAAATTTGTGACTGATCCAAATGAAAGCCTTTTTTAGCTCACAGTTATCCAGAAAGGTCTATAAATCCCATTTTCTGCAAGTTTCAGATAAAAAAACGGATCGGTCCAAAACTTTGTGCTTGGCGAGTCACTGCGTTGCGAGTTTCAGCAAGAGGGGGTCCCGGACGGTTTTCCGGCGGGATTCACGATGCAAGGCACGGCGTCCACGGCTTTGAGGGATATTCTATCATAAAGGGGGTTTGAACATGCCGGTCTATTTGTGGACAGGGAAGAGTCCTAGGGGTGCTAAAAAGAAAGGAGAGATGGAAGCTTCTTCCGAGGAGATCGTACGTGCCAGTCTCAAGCGGATGAAAATTGAGCCCATTAAGATCAAGCCGAAGCCCAAGGACCTTTTTGAAAACATTTCCTTTCTTCAGCCGAGGGTAAAAACTACGGATATTATCCTTTTTGCCCGACAATTCTCCACCATGATCGATGCCGGTCTTCCCATTATCCAATGCCTTGATATCCTTTATTCCCAGCAGGAAAATGCGACATTTAAAAAAATGTTGAAGAGCATCAAAGAGCAGGTCGAAGGGGGCGCAACCCTGGCCGAATCACTCAAAAAGTACCCTAACGAATTCGATGACCTTTTTGTAAACATGATTGCGGCCGGCGAAGCCGGAGGTATCCTGGATACAATTTTAAGGCGGCTTTCGGTGTATATGGAAAAAGCGGCCAAATTGAAATCCAAGGTGAAGGGAGCGATGACATATCCCCTGGTGACGCTGGCGATTGCGATTATCGTGCTGGCGGTCATCCTTGTTTTCGTTATCCCGGTATTTCAAGACATGTTTGCTGATTTCGGAAGTGAATTGCCGGTATTTACCCAGCTGGTGGTAAATGTCAGTGATTTCACCAAGAAAAATATTATATACATTGTCATCGCGTTTGTTCTCTTTTTGGTTGCATTGAAGAAATTTTACAACACTGAAAAAGGACAAGAGACTATTGACGACCTTCTGTTGAAGGTGCCGGTTATCGGCGAGCTGATCCGAAAAGTGGCTGTGGCGAAATTTACCAGCACCATGGGCACGATGCTCTCCAGCGGGGTCGCCATATTGGAAGCACTCGAGATTGTTGCCAAAACTGCCGGCAACAAAACAATTGAAAATGCTGTTTATGTCGTCCGCTCGGATATCGCGGAGGGTCGCACAATGGCCGACCCTCTTTTGGAAAGTGGGGTGTTTCCGGCAATGGTTTGCCAGATGATTGCCGTCGGAGAGTCAACAGGTGCCCTTGACGCCATGCTCGAAAAGATTGCCGTTTTTTATGACGAAGAAGTTGACCAGGCGGTGGAGAACTTAACCGCGTTAATCGAGCCGTTCATGCTGGTTTTTTTGGGTGTGACCATTGGAGGCCTGGTTGTTGCCATGTATCTGCCGGTATTCAAAATGGCCGGTGCAATCGGTGGCTAAATTCCGGCGAGTGCACGGCCTGAAATACCCGCAATTCCGTCATTGCTTGATGTCATATTACAGGTTCGAGATTTACGGGCTGTTGCCCAAATCACTTTTCGCTTAGTCTAAAACATTTTTAGATTATCCGAGACAATTAATCACCTCCCATGATCGATACTTCTCCAACCACCGAGGGTGACCAGTATATTAACCTTGAATGGCTCATGTTCGCCCGGGTTCTCTTCACAACGCTGTTGCTCGGTTCAACCATCGTTTTGCAACTCAGCCAAACCCCCTCGATACTCGCTATCCCCCTTTTGTTCCTATACGGCCTAATTGTCTTTATTTTCCTTTTATCCTTCATCTATACCGTAGTTTTACACCGTATCAGGAACCGACTGCGTTTTGCCTATCTGCAGATCGCCATCGACACTTTTATCGTAACCGTAATCATTTATGCCACCGGCGGCTTTTCCAGTATATTTTCATTTCTTTATCTGGTTGTCATCATCTATTCCAGTATGCTGCTGTATCGAAAAGGAAGCCTGTTCATGGTGGGTTTATGCGCCCTGCAGTACAGCGGGCTGGTTATGCTCGAATATTACGGTTTCTTGATACCCTTTAATATTGATAAAAGTCTCCTGGCATCCAATTACGGCTGGGTTCATGTTTTTTATCAGATCATGATTATTGTTTTAGGCTGCTTTGCGGTAGCGATTTTGAGCAATCTCCTGGCCGAACAAACGCGAAAGACGAAAAAAGAACTTTGGGCGATGGAAGATCATGTCAGACGCGTTGAAAAAATGGCGGCAATTGGCGAAATGGGCGCCGGTTTGGCGCATGAAATTAAAAATCCGCTGGCCTCACTCACCGGCTCGATTCAGGTTTTAAGAGATGAATTGTACCATGACTCTGATCACGACCGGTTGATGCAAATTGTCCTGCGCGAGGCCGACCGTTTAAGTTCACTGGTGAATAATTTTTTACTGTTCGCGAAACCACCTGCCGGAAGGATTGAATCCATAGAATTAGAAAAGGCTTTGACCGAGACTGCGGAGCTGTTCGAAAAAGATCACACCTGTTTGGGCAGAGTTTCAATTAGCAAGGAGATTACTTCTGGCATTTGGGTCGAAATGGATCCGCAGCACCTGCGACAAGTCCTTTGGAATCTTTTCTTAAATGCGGCCGAGGCCATTGACGGGCAGGGAACGATTGCCATTAAAGTGTATCCGTTAAAGGGAAATACCGCCTGCATTGAGATTGCCGACGATGGTTGTGGTATTCCCAACGAAGTTCTCGAATCCGTATTCGATCCGTTTTTTACCACCAAGAAAAATGGAACAGGATTGGGCCTTTCCATCGTTCACGGTATCCTCGATTCCTATAACAGCCAACTAGAGGTCAAGAGTAAGATTGACACCGGGACCACCTTTACCGTGAAGCTCAAACGCATCGATCAGCCAACTTAATCTTGACACCTCCAGGTAAATAAGGTAATTCTGCACACTTATCCTATCGTCGGATGTTTCACTGTTTATGGCATTTGAATATTTCATAGGTCGCCGCTATCTCAGGGCCAAACAAAAGCAAGCCTTTATCTCGTTGATCACCATTCTTTCCACCGCCGGTGTGGCTGTCGGTGTTATGGCGTTAATTGTGGTCATCGCGGTCATGTCCGGTTTTGAAGCCGATCTCAAGTCCCGTATTCTCGGCGGACAAGCCCACATAGAGATAAAACGTCACGGTAGTGCCTTCAAGGACTATCGCCGGATACTTGAGTTTCTCAAAACCGTCAAGGGTGTCGAAGCCGCATCCCCGGTTATTTACAGCCAGGTGATGCTGCGATCTTCATCCTCTGTCTCCGGTGCAGCGCTGCGCGGTGTCGAACCCGAGTCCGCCGGCGATGTGATCAAAACGCTGAAAAGCATATCTTTGCCCGAGGGCGCCATGACCGCTGACGGAAAGAATAACAGTCCTGTCGTGCCGGGAATTGTTTTGGGCAAAGAATTGGCAAAAAATCTGGCTGTCGGCAAGGGCGATGTGGTCTATTTGATTTCCTCCCGCGGGACGCTTTCGCCAATCGGGCATATTCCGGCGATGAAACAGTTTCAGGTGACGGACTTCTTTACGTCCGGCATGTATGATTTCGACCAGGTGTTTGCCTATATCCATATCAAGGATGCTCAGAGAATACTGCGCATGGGAGATTCGGTGAGCGGCATCGAGGTACGCGTTAAAAACATATACCAGGCCAAAGAAATTGCCGAAGAAATTATCTCGGGTTTAGGCTTTCCCTACTGGGCCTGGGATTGGATGCGCAAAAATAAAAACCTTTTTACGGCCTTGAAACTCGAACGGATCGTCATGTTTATTATATTGACGCTGATCATTCTTGTGGCGGCCTTCA
>JASFTQ010000319.1:0-5535 GCA_050053515.1 Desulfobacterales bacterium
CCGATGAGAACGATCAGAAGGCCCACAAAAACGTAACCGGCATTCAAGGCTTTCAGACGGGGTATGACCAGAATAATCATGACTCCGATAAACAGAATCATCAGTATCTCAGCGAGGAAATTCCAGGCCGGCCGTTGAATGATGTTGTTGTGCAGGATCGACCAGAGCGCATGGGCTGAAAATTCTCCTACCGGCATAGTTGCATCGGTGGGGGTGCTCAGGGGGTTCATTATTCCCGCAGCAGAGGGGCTGATCAGAACGATCTTGTTTTTGAAGACACTCGCCGGAACTTTGTCGTTGAGGACATCAAAAAAGGAATAGCGTTTGAATGAACCCGTGGATCCTTTAAAGCTGATTAAAATATCTGAGTTCAAGGTGATGGGGACTTTCAGTGATCCCAGATAAAGCGCCGATCCGATATCGGCCCTGATTTTGGTTCTGGGAACGTTCAGGTAGAGGGCGGCTAATTTGATCGTATAAGAGGGGATAAAAACACCATGATACTCATATATAGGGCGTTCACGCCGGGCGGTTCCATCGGGATCATAGAAAAGATTAATGTGGCCGATACCCTTGGCGTGTTTTAAAAAGAGGTTAATGGGCAGCGTTATCTCGTTGGATCTGGGATAGCGGGCGTCGACCGGGCTACGGATATTTTGGATCGACTGGTTAAGCAGGAACTCATTTTTGACCCGAACCTTCTCGGCAATAACGCTGGATTCCTTCAAATAGACAGGTAGCACCACCTTGCCGGAGTACTTGATGGCTTCAGCCAGTTTTTTATCATGATCCAGGTCGGATTGCGCCTCGTTAATCGCCTGAAGAAATATCACGCCGCTGTCACCGGTTTGCGGCATGACGCTTTTCAGGTAAAGCTCTTTGAGGCCCTTGAGGGCCGCCAGCCCATCACTCACCTCCGGTTCGCTGAGGATGATATTCAATCCGATAACCTTCGGGTTGCCGGCATTTACCTTGGTGATTCCCTGCGCCAAAAGGGATCGCGGCCAGGGCCAACGTCCGAGTTTTTCGATGGAATCGTCGTCGATATCGATCAGCGTGATGTCACTCGAGATGCCGGAATCACCGCGCAGCTTCATCATAATGTCATAAAATTTCAGTTCCAAGGTATCGAGAAAATCCATCCGGAAAAGCCAGATTCCCATGAACAGGATCGTAATTCCGATTCCCATGAAAATCGTCGGGTGTCTTCTGATTAAGACCATATCGCGCTCACTTTTTTAGGGGATTGGGGAGGGATTATTTTCTAACAATTTTCAACAATTATAAACTAAACCATAATTTTGTCAATGCTCGCCGATTCAGCAGCAGAGCAACGCAGCCTGCAATATTTGCCGAGGAGATCAAAGACATCCCTCATACCATGGGCCGGATCTTGCAGAGGATACTCACACATTTTATCATTGCACTTGTGTTGCAAGGTGGTTATCTAATAGGCATTCTCTTCGTTGGCAATCCGGAATCCAGGCTATCATATGAATAAAATATTTCCACTTAAAAATACAATCCAAAAGTATGCATGGGGGTCGCTTACCGCTATTCCCGAACTCTTGGGCTACCAAAATTCACCGGCGAAGCCTCAAGCCGAACTTTGGATGGGTGCACACCCCAAAGCGCCTTCCATGGTTGAAAATGACGATCGTCCGCTACCCTTAGATAAACTTATTGAAAAATACCCGTCAGAAATTCTGGGAAAACGGGTGGCCGCCCGATTTGGCAACAGGCTCCCCTATCTTTTCAAAGTACTGGCGGCCGCCAAACCCCTTTCCCTTCAGGCCCACCCCAGTTTAGCCCAGGCCAAAGACGGCTACCGCAGGGAAAATGACCTGGGCATACCATTAGATGCTCCCCATCGTAATTATAAGGATGACAGCCACAAGCCGGAGTGTATCTGTGCCCTGACGCCTTTCTGGGCGTTGAATGGTTTTCGGAAGATTCCTGAGATGCTGACATTATTTGAGTTAATATCTCCACCCGGTTTGCAGAACCAACTGCGGCAGCTTAAGCAAAATCAGAATTCTCAAGGGCTCAAGCGATTTTTCCACGCAATGATGGTCCTGCCGCCCGTTGTCCAAAAGCAAGTCACGGATGAAGCACTTGCCCGAATAGACCGTCCCCTTGAGGAAAATCCCGTTTTCAAATGGATGGTGACATTATCCCATACGTATCCCGGCGATATCGGTATATTGTTCCCCCTTATCCTGAACTTGATATGCCTTCATCCCGGTGAGGCTATGTTTTTGCCGGCTGGAGAACTTCATGCCTATTTTGAAGGCATGGGAATAGAATTAATGGCGAACTCCGACAATGTCTTGCGGGGTGGCCTGACCCCCAAACATATCGATGTTGAAGAGCTGTTGAATGTCCTTAACTTTACTGAAAAAAAAATAGACATCCTCCTGCCGGAAGAAAGAGACAACTCGGAAAAGGTCTATCCGAGTCAGGCTGAAGAATTTGTCCTCTCCGTGTTAACATTAGTGAAGGGCAGGATTTATAAAAGCTCAAGTAACCGCAGTATTGAGTTGATTATATGCACCCGAGGCGATGCGGTGATCAACAATATGGCAGGCGCTGAAACCATATCGCTCAAGCGGGGAACTTCTGTGATGATTCCGGCAGCGGTGAAAAGCTACCGGATCGAGGGGAGCGCGACACTGTATAAAGCAGCGGTACCGATTTAAGGTGCCACTTTTTTAATTACACCAACTCCTTTAGAAATGATCCTTTTTTCTTTAATCAGCTAAGTATCGTGAATTTGGTAATCAAATGTTGAAATTCAGGAGGAAAACATGGAAAATAATACGGAAGCTCAAAAAGGTATTCCCTTTGATCTGGTTGACCATGTGACATATGCTATCGGATCAATCGTGAGCAAGACATTGTTGAAAAAAGATACCGGCAACATAACGCTTTTTTCATTCGACAAAGGGCAGGGTCTCAGTGAGCACACGTCACCGTACGACGCCGTTGTCTATATTCTGGACGGCCGGGCTGAAATTTCAATCGGCGGGGAGACCCAAACAGTGAAATCCGGTGAACTGTTAATCATGCCGGCGGATATTCCCCACGCCCTCCATGCCGCAGAGCAGTTTAAAATGTTGCTCATCATGATACGGGGTCAATAGACCTCAAACGAGCGTAAACAAAATGGAAAACCGGGATAAAAAACCTATCCCGCTCACTTAGTGCACATATTCTTAAATACGATCACGTATGATGTGTCATTTTCACCGCAGAGCCGCAAAGTACGCAGAGAATCATTTTTTTTCTTTCCGCTGAGACCCGCCCGCCTCGCCTGAGCGGCTCGCGATGGCGGGCAGGGGGCGGAAAGCAAAAAGGATGAATCGCTACTGGAAAAGAAATTATTTGAAGTAATAACGTCAAGTGGTATTTCTATCAACGTTGATTGCTTTTCCTTTGCCGTCCTCTCAACGGCAAAGGAAAAAATTTCTAATTCAGCGTTCTCAGCGTCTTGAGCGAAGCGGGCGGTGAAAAACATCTATAAAAAAATACGTCATCGAATAAACGAATCGGAGCACTTAGGTTGAAATTGCCGATCCTGAGAGGAATCAAGCCCTATGATTCGTAAGTCTTTGCGAAGACCGGTCATTATCCTAATTCTGCTGGCAGGGATTATTATCGCTGCCTACGGGTATATCGATCAGTCGTTTCAATGGCTGGGAATGGGTAAAATTTCCAAGTCCAACGAGGCCTATCTGAAAGACTCCTTTGACAAATCCGTCACGGGATTTTTAGTTCTATCCGGTATCAAAAGCGGACTGGCCGTTCTCGAAGGTTCCGAAATTGGCGTGGGATTCAACCTGGAAGTGGGCGATTTGGTTCAATCTGTCTATGATTATGTCGATATCGCCTGGCAGACGTCTCTTTTAGGCTGCACCGTTATATTGCTGACCCTTTTATTGTTAAGATCCGCCGATATGATCGATCACTGGTCTCTGGCATTGTTGTTAGTCACTGTTTTTGTTTCTTACGGCATTAATTGGTATGCTCCCAGATTTGCAAGAACATCCAGATTGATCAGGGAAACGATTTTCTATCTCGTCGTTTTTACGGTGACGTTATATCTGATCGTCCCTTTTTCAATCACCGGCGCAGCCTATCTGTCGGAAAAAATTACCCGGCCGATAATTGAGGAATCTCACAAAAGCTTTGAAAGCATCAAGGACGAGTTCTCATTTGAAAATATCAATAAAAAATTACTCACTGATGAAGATGGGAAGGAAAAGGGTTCCTGGATTTCGGAATTTAACCTCAAAGCAAAGTGGGATAGATTAAGTGATCGGGTTAAGCAACTCTCCAATTATTTCAAGGAAAAGACCAAAAATATCGCTATCTGGACCATCCAGCTAATTGCCGGTTATTTATTCGACAGCATTATTTTTCCGGTTACATTTTTTATCCTGCTGTTTGTTGTTACCAAAAGTGTTATATTGTTTATTTTCGAAGACAGGAAGCGCCAGTCCGTAAAAGAAGATATTGCCACACTGGCGGAAAAATTTTACGGCAGGGGTCAAAAAAAAACGATTCCTCGATCTTTACGGTTCAGATTCCCTCGCATTAGAAGAAAAAAACCGCCCTCCCGACCCTAGCCGAATTGTGCGTGTTTTTCCCGGGCAGGCCTGTCCCGCCGCAGCCTTTAGGCGAAGTCGAATCGCCCGGGCCATGTCTGCGCCCGCCCTTTTAAATTCCGCTTTGCTGACCCCCTCCGGAGGAATTAACAGGGTGAACCTGCGGTTAATAAACATCTGTATTTCAGATAGATATGATTCATCTGCTCGTAAATGAAACCAGCATTTTTGGAGATGATCCAAATTTTTTATCTTCGTATGGGCAGAAATCAGATTGCAGGGGGATAGTTTTTGTTCTCTTTTGCAAAACTTTCAATATCGCTTGTATTTTGTCATATTTTGTTCTATAGACACGTTCATTTTTAACAGTGAATATTAAATACAAAGGAGGTGCCAGTATGAAGTTCAAACAGATTCTCACAATTCTAACAGTTATTGCTATCGGAACATTATGGGTGTTGCCGGTTTGGGCCGGTGACACGGGTAAAATCGACCTTAATTCCGCATCGGTCGAGGAATTGATGGATCTTAAAGGAATCGGACCTAAATTGGCTGTGAGAATCATCGAATACCGCGAAAATAACGGACCGTTTAAAACGACGAGGGATATTATTAAGGTTAAGGGCATCGGACCCAAAACATGGGAGATGAACAAAGACCGGATTGCCGCCGAATAAGTCTTCATATACCACATATCCCCCTTAATTATATTCAATAAACACAAACTTTTTACTTGACTTATTCCTCAAAATATGTTCAATTATTGAACGTTTATAAATTGAACACTTTTATTCGGTGTAAATACAATATTTATATTAATTACAGTAGTTTATAATAAATACCCTTCGTAGCTCACCCGGCGGAGCTGTCCCTTAATCCCAAAAAGTCACCCCTTAAAATCCATCCTTAATTGTTATATTTCATCAAA
>JASFTQ010000320.1:0-5476 GCA_050053515.1 Desulfobacterales bacterium
GTTATTTTAATTTTACTGATCTTCTTTCTGCCGGAAGGCATCATGGGGTATAATTACCGGCAGCTTTTTCGGTCCCGGACGAAATATGCAAGTGAAGGCCGGATGGAGAAGCTAAATGCTTAAGGTTGAGGATTTGCATAAATCCTTTGATGGCTTTAGAGCGGTGAACGGTGCCAACCTCAGGGTTCATAAGGGGGAACTGGTGGCCGTCATCGGCCCCAACGGCGCCGGCAAAACAACCCTGTTTAATTTGATAACCGGACAGCTGACACCCAACAGCGGCAAAATTATTTTCAAGGGTGAAGAAATTGGTGTTTTACCGCCCCACAAGATTTGCCGCATGGGAATCGCCCGTTCATTTCAAATCGCAAACGTCTTTCATCGCCTGACCGTTTTCAGAAACGTTCAGGTGTCGGTTCTGGCCCAGCAGAAAAAAAGCGCAATGCTCTTTCGTCCGGCCCAGACCATTGCCATCGAAGAAACCAATAAAATATTGGAATTCGTGGGGCTATTGGATAAAGCCTGGAATATCGCCGGATCGTTATCCCACGGAGATCAGCGGATACTGGAAATAGCCATCGCTTTGGGTAACGAACCCGAATTGCTGATACTCGACGAACCGACCGCCGGTATGTCTCCTGAGGAAACCACCGCAACCATGGCATTGATCAAACAGCTGGCCGTGTCCCAGGGGTTAACCATCCTATTCTGTGAACATGATATGGATGTGGTTTTCAATGTGGCCCAAAGTATCATGGTCATGCGTCACGGCGGCACCATTATTCAGGGAAAACCAGAAGCGGTGAAGCTCAATAGCGAGGTTCAGGAGGCCTATCTGGGAGGGGGTACGATTGATGCTTGAGGTTGAAAGCATTCATACATATTACGGCTTGAGCCATATCCTTTTTGATGTTTCACTCAAGGTTGCTTCTGGCCAGGTGGTGTGCCTGCTGGGTCGCAATGGCGCCGGCAAGACCACAACCCTCAAAAGCATAATGGGCCTCACACCTCCAAAGCAGGGCCAAATTACCTACAAAAATGAAAACATCACCGCTAAAGCGCCTTACCTTCTGGCCCGCAAGGGGATTGGTTATGTTCCGGATGATCGCAGAATTTTCGCCGACCTCACCGTGCAGGAAAACCTTGAGATTGCAGCCAGAAAGCCCGAATACGGTGAGCAATGGAATGAGGCCCGGATTTACGAGCTCTTCCCGGCCCTGGGTGAAATTCCCCAGCGCAAAGGAGGGCTTCTGAGCGGCGGCGAACAGAAGATGCTCGCCATCGCCAGGGCCCTGATGACCAATCCGGAATTCCTGCTGCTGGACGAGCCCACCGAGGGATTGGCACCGGTCATGGTGTCCGTTCTGGATGAAAGAATCCGAAAGCTCAAGGAAATCGGTTTTACCGTTTTGCTGGCCGAGCAGAATGTTAAATTCACCTTGGGTTTGAGTGATTATGGCTACATCATCGACAACGGCCGCATCTGTTACCAGGGCACGGTGGCGGAATTGAATGAAAACGAAGATGTGCGGACATTGTGCGGAATTTAACCGGAAAGGGATTTGCGGATGAATTTTTTTATACCGGCAAACGTGACCTGCAGCGGAAAAAACCAGCCAAACGCTTCAACAGTCATCGAGGTGTTTTCTCCGCCGCGAGACGACCTGGTGAAAAGGTAGTTGCCCGGCGGCCTGCATCAAAACTTCACTGTCCTGCATAAGATTCGGGCCAGCTTTAATTCACTTGATTTTTGGGGCGAAACGTTTATACAATAAGCATAATATTTTGTAACCGTTATATTTAAGGGCAGGTTTCGTTCTGAGGGAAAGATTTTATTTGTCAGTGTGGCAACCCTGAGTTTGGAACCATGAGAATTTTTTAGGAAAGGAGGGCCGTCACGATGGCGAATGGAATCGTAAAATGGTTCAATGATCGAAAAGGATACGGCTTCATTGAGCAGGAAGATGGGCCGGATGTGTTTGTTCATTATTCAGGCATCAATGCGAGCGGATTCAGATCCCTCAACGAGGGCGATCGGGTAACATTCGATATCGAGGAGGGGACAAAAGGCCCTGCGGCTGTCAATGTCACAGTAACCTAACCGAAAGGTAACATCTTAGGGAGGGCAATTCCTGATCATTTGGGCTTGCCTTTTTTTTCGAAACAGGCCCACTTGCTCTGATCACAGCCCGGTCGCTTCAGTTTTGGGCTAGTTTGATTTCGATGAAAAAGAATCGATACTCGGCCACGCGTTAGTTCAGGTCTCATCTTCATCGATGGAGCCAAAAACATAACCGCAGATAACCTTGGGATAAAAGTAAGTAGATTTCTGAGGCATCGTACAGCCACTGCAACAAACTTCGGTGACCTCATCTATGGCGATATCGCGGGTTATCAACGCCATTTGTGCCTCACCGTTGCTGACTTTTTTCAAGCACATGGCGAAACTGCGATTATACTCCAGACAATCTGACTCCGCTTGCATTTTTCCGTGAATCCCCAAAATATCCTGGATGATAAAATAATGCATCACCGAAAGATCCAGCCGCTTGACTTCTTCGGGAAAATCCCATGACATCTTGGAAAATGCTTCCGGTTTTAATCTGACCCTATAGGCATTTTCTTTGAATAAAACGCCAAACGTCCATTTTTTGCCCAGAATTACCTTGTCAATATCACGAACGTCGGCCAGGGGTTTTACAAAAAAATTCTTTTCAAATTTTTTCATGATGGCGGACTCATCAAAGCCGTCCAGATCCTTGATGAGCCGATGCGTGGGCAAAATTCGGATGTCATCGGATTCCGTGTTGGTAAGATAGATGAGATGATAGTTGTAGGCTTCCATTCCGGTGTGGGAAGGGTTGTCGGCCATCTGTTGTTTCATATAAGCTATTGAACCTTCGTAGCGATGATGACCGTCCGCCAAGATAATCTGTTTTCCCTCCAGTTTATCGATAAATAGATTGATGACTTCTTCATCGTCGATGACACTCAAAACGTCCCGCACGCCCTGGTAATCCTCAGTTTCATAAATGGGTTGGCGCATACTTTGATCCATATGGTGCTCGAGATCAAAGGATCTGTCGGTGTACAAACCGTGGGTGGGACTGACATGCAGCCGCATGGCGGCCAGCAAGTCCACCCGATATCCCACGGCACCGGGGTTGGTATTCTCGTGCCTTAATACAACATTTTCATCCCAATCATAGACGCGTAAATTGCAGATAAAGCCTTTGCGGCAATATTCACGCCTGCTGCCCGGCAGGGTAAAATATTGAAAATAGACATAAATGCCGGGAACCGGGTCTCTCAGGAGAATGTTTTTTTGTTTCCAGTCTGCCAATATACCAGCGGCACGTTGCGGTGGATTTTTCCCGACAGGCACCGAGAGATGAATACTATTATAGGGATTATCGTAAAGCGCTAATCGGTACTTCTCAGACATTTCATCAAAAGATGGAGAAATCAGATCATCGATGCCGCCGGCCAGCTTTTGGTTGTAACGCCAGGCCCTGAAGGGTTTAATCTCTGCCATGGTCTTTATATTTTGGTGTTCAAGCTAAAAAGGTATGGCTCCTTAACTCGTGAACTGCTTAACCAGTTATTAAATAAAATTCCAATGAGTATCAATAGGAAATCATCGATATTTGGAAAATTTATCACCTTAACGGCAGACCGCAAGCAGATTCAAAATCCCCGTTTTCGCCGACCGGTGACTAGGGCCTATTTCCGAGCGAAAACCGAAGGCTCAACCGCGTCGTTTGAACCTTTCGGATAGCGGATCCAATCGGATACGTTCCTGCTGCGCCACTTTTTGCCGTAAATAAAATTATCGATGTACGGAAACACACGCCGGGCGGCAGGTGCACGCCGAATCATCCATTTGGCCAGGTGATGAAACGATCTCTTGGGTCTGCTGAAAGGGCAGATGCCCATACAAATAGAGCAGTCGGTCCCTGCCCTGCCCCAATACTCAAAGCAGGTTTCTTCGTTGAGTTTCCATTTTTCAACGCCATTGAAAATTGTTTTCTCACCGCGCGGTATCGATCTGGAGGGGCAGGCTTCGGCGCATTTCAGGCACCGCCGACAAAATCCCTCCACTCCCAAATCAATCGGTGTGTCCGGCATAAGGGGCATGTCCGTTGTGGCCGCAAACAACCGCACCCGTGGCCCGAACCGGTCGGTAATCAAATAGCCGAAGCGACCGAGTTCGCCCAGACCGGCGTCAATGGCCAATGGGATTAAGGGCATATCGTAGTGGCGGCTGTGATGGGCCACACCCCTGTATCCCATGAACCCAAACCACCGTGACAGAATGGTCGCAACCACCGCCCCGCGGGCGTAGTTTTTGGCACTTTCAATCAGTGCCGGTGTGTGGGGACCCGCCCCCACGTTCTGGAAATCCATTTCAGTCCCAATGACAACAGCATAGGGTAACGGTTGTGAGATTTCGCGACCCCAGTCCTGCCAGTTATCGTAAAATATTTCACCGCGATGGGAATAAGACCACAAGGGATTGACCTTGCATATACCCACCAAATCCGCCCCGAGGTGTTTGGCAAAACCCTTGACAACGGTTGAGGCCTTTGACGGCGATAGGCATTTTACGGTATCATGCATATGTGAATCGGCTTTGGCCTGCGGCCCCAGAAACTCGGGTATATCGAAGCAGGCCAGCGCCATGGAAACATTGGGCCGATAACCCTTGTCGATGGATCCGACTCGGCCCACCGGACCCCCTTTGAGCCGACGGGTGGCATCCATTTCTTCCTTTTCCGGATGCATGTGGTAGTATTGTCGGTAGACCTCGGATCCGGGCGGTAGAGAACGATTACGGGCAAAAACGATATCCCGTTCATCGAATTTTTTGTATTGGCCAACGATATACCCGGCAGCGCCTTTGAGAGCCCTGGCATTTGAGCTGCCGGGAAACAAACAAGAGATGCCGAATAATACTATAGGCACAAACCCAACAACCATTATGATCCCTGCAGCCGGTATGACAAGTGACACAACTCCAAAACTTGCGAGAACGATCGTTGCACACAGGCCGATGATCGGGGCCCGGGGTTCTTTTTCCTTGATTGACTCAATCGTAAACATGGCCGCCAGGATCAAAAAAAACAGATAGATACCGATGATTAGCCAGAACATTACAATAACGCCTCCCTGTTTTATCCAAAAAATAAAGCTTATTTTGTTTGAATTACTAGGACTATCTCATGGCCTGCGTGACTTTGTTCACATAAAAAAAGCCGAACGTCAAGGTACCGACTCCGGTCTTGCCACCCGATTGTTTTTAATATATGATGCGCGCCAATTGTGATGCATGGTCGTCGATCAAAAACCAAAAAAAAAATCATAGTAATATTTACGGTTACCGCGATAACATTCAGCTTGCCGGTGAGAAGCTGCAAAAAACCGTTTCCGGAAACAAATAAACGAAGGAATGCCGACTATGGGTCCCCGACACGGT
>JASFTQ010000321.1:0-5472 GCA_050053515.1 Desulfobacterales bacterium
AATTGTTTAATGGCCCCGATCTTAAGCGGTCCCCGCCAGATGGTGGCTGCATCTTTATCTCCCAATAGGATTTCAATCGAAATCACTTCCATATTCGGAAGGTATTCGGCCGGCAGCATTTTGCCAATGTGACCCCCGAAACGAAGTCCTCCTCTCAGACCCAGTATGCGCGGTATACTGGGTCCGTGAAGATCCACATCCATAAGACCGACCTTGTAACCGCGCTTTGCAAGGGATACGGAAAGGTAAGCGGCGACGCTGCTCTTACCCACCCCTCCTTTGCCGCTCATGACCAGAATTTTGTTTTTGTTGTGGCGCAATGTTGCTTGAATTTCTCTATCCTGAATTTCCATTTGCGCTTTACGGCTCTCGGCAGAAATGTTTTGACTTTTCGCTGTCATCGGAAAATTACCTCCAATCTATTCAACAATTACAATTCATCACAACCAAGTGTCCGGCTGCATTGAAATAATCCAGGTGCCTGCTTACCTCGCCGGCAGGTGAGTATGTTATTTGCAGCAATCAAAAGCATAAATCATGCCATGAATGTGTGGTTTGGAATATTGTCTTATTTTCAGGTGGTTAGGGTATCTACGGCGTCCGGGTTATCCCTTTTGGCAGGCTGAATTACAAAAATTTCGAATGTTATTTTCGAAAAAATTCGAAATCAACGCCTCCGCAGAGAGACGTTGACCCAATACCTCAAATCCGTCATTCCGAAGGAGTTCACCCCGCTATGCCGTTTCCAAGGCTTTTGAGTAACGCGAAGGTGCCCACATTAGGGTATAATTGGCCACCAAGAGCCAGTGATATCCAGCCCTTTTCTTCGGAAACCACGATAATCAGGGCGTCACTCGCCTGGCTTAGACCAACGGCCGCTCTATGGCGAGTACCCAGGTTGAGGGCTTCTAAACCGGATGGGGACTGCGCAATCCGGATGAAACAGCCGGCTCTTTGGATACGCGCCTTGCGGATTAATGCGGCCCCATCGTGAAGCTGGCTTCCCGGGAAAAAAATGCTCTCTAAAATCGGTGCGCTGACAACGGCATCTATCATAACGCCACCCCGGAGATAGTCGTCTAAATTGTTTTTTTGCTCGATCACAATGATGGCCCCATGACGTTCTGAACTCAGTTTTGAAACCGCCAGTGCGACCTCCCCCGGAACCTTTATATCGGGAGAAATGCAACATTTGAGATGGGTCTGCAACAAACCCTGTTCCAGCAGGTTAAGCCCTTCGCGTAACTTGAATACTTCCTGCAGGAGGTTGCTTAAACGAGCACACTGCTTCAAGGATGGAAGTATCTGGCAAAGATTGCCGAGGCGGCACCTCAGGTCTTCAAGTTTTTCCTTCAAGCGCTCTTCTTCGCTCAATATATTTTCATCGTTGCGCAAGTCCATTATTGCCCTGTCCTCGAGTAGCGAATATAGTTATCGGTAATAATCTGGCGGCAGGCCGACAGGCTTTTATTCAGATGTTTATGGCTTTTAGTATGAGATCACCCGCATTGACACCCATATGATCGGCGACCACCCGGCACTTGGCCTTCAGCAAAAAGAATATGGGGCGCGCTTGATTGGAAAGCGCCTCATAATTTCCCTGGCCTTTGCTTATGATAAAATTTGATTTTCGATAAACCTGATTAAATTCCGGACGGCATGTCTTAAGGATAGTTCCGGGCGCATCGGTTCCGGATGATAATATCCTCGCCACCTTATCAACACCTGCCTGCACGGCGTCTTCAAAGGTCGCATCATTTATCACAGGAACCTCTCTAACAATGTATTTCACGGGTTTTTTGAGTTCCTCTATTAAAACCCTGTCAAAAACACATTCTCCGGCATTATCCGCGATATATAAAATCTCATTGATTTTAGCCAAATGGGCCTTGAATTTAGCGTAATCGAATATCGCAAAATCTTGCTTAAATGCTTCTTGTATTTCCGCTTCGATATCGAAGTTTCTATTGGCACCAAAATCTATTACATTCCCCATGGTTGCGATTCGTATGGCAGTGAGGAGGTTATCGGTCGAGTCTTCGACTTTCTTCTTTAACGATGGGTATAAAGCGAGGGCTTGGGCGGTATTTTGGGCCTTTATGGCTTTGTAGGGGTCAAATATTCCCGTAATCTCTCTGACCTTCTGATATATCAGCCTGCCGGTTTCTGCCGGCGCGCTATCCGGGGGGATGTCCCTCAGCATCATTGCGACTTCATCCAATAACTGAAGAATATTTTGTTGATGCTGATTCATTCTATCCGTTCCGGGGGGTCACTCTCAAGATCGAATTTTTAAGATTTGAAGCAAACTATGGGCATACCCAGGCATCTATCGCAGCCTCTTGAGATCCGGGCGGTGCAGCTTCGGTCTCCAGTTGGGCTTGCAGACAATCGCAATATTTGTCGAAAACAAAAAACATGCACTTGTCCGTATAGGATGCTTTTTTGAAAAATCGGCACATTTTTTGTTGCGCTGTGTTAGGTGCCGTGCAGATAGGCATTATATCTTTTTTACAGAAATTGGTTGCCGAATCGGGCATGGCGACCACCACCTTTTTTGCCTTTCGATTCATATCTTATTCTCTGTTTGTATTTATCTTGTGCATGAAGCGTGCCATCGATTCTGAAATAATCTTTCTTGTCTGAAGTCAGTCGATTAATAATAAAATTTTCCGCGAATCTTTCGAGTTGTGACCTAGAATTAGAAAATTTTAGATCGTCTTTTTCGCAAAATCTCAAAATAATAAATTGGGCCGATTAAAAAAACGCCGGTTGCCCCTTTAGAGTAAAAAGTATGTGTGGAATATTCCCCTAGCAAATACATGAAGCCCCTCTCCTCAAAGGGCGGAGCTTGCGGGGAAGCGAACCGGTCGATCCGTTCCGATTTTGTTTTGGTATGAATTTTGCTTTTTAGAAACAAAAGAACCAGGAGAGGCTCGCTGATCGGATTCCTGAAAATTTACCTGCGGCATTATTGGGAGGGGAAAATGCCGATTTATGAGTACAAATGTAAGGTATGTGGCGCTATTTCTGAGTTTCTAACCGGTGCTGCAGACAAGGGGCCCTTTGTATGTAAAAAGTGTGGCAGTCTTGATATGCAAAGAATTATGTCGGCGGCGTCCATTCTCAGTCAATCATCAAAAAGACAGCCCGGGCACTCCTGCTGCGGCCGTGAAGAACGCTGCGATACACCCCCTTGCGGTGACGGCGGTGATTGCCGGCGCATCTAAACATGATAGATATGATTGCATAAAGACCTGAAATAATTTTTCTGCCGGCAATCCCTCGATGAAAGCCTATCCCAAACACATTCCGGTTTATTTTTTTGTACGGTTCCGGCCGCGATACACCGTCCATACTTAACCGATTGATCTAATGGATGTTTGTATCTCAGGCCGCCCTATTGAAACTCTCTATGTAAGTTGTTATAGTAATCCCATCCTTGTTCTTAGACTTAAAGATTCCTCAGTATGGTGCGCCTGACTCAATTGAGTCGAGCAGATATTCAAACGGGTAAAGTTCGTTTCGGCAGTTTTTCTCTTTACCAATTGGCCCAAGATTATTTAACAGTCATTATCAACTATTTTTATATCCCATGAAAAAACCCCTACCGGAAAAAGCCAGGCTTCTGCAGCGATTGAAGCAGGGCAACTTCAATGTTCCTGATTTCATCTATGTGCCGGCCATTGATTTTGAGCAAAAAAACTTTCAGGCCCTTGATGCTTTTCTCAAAAGGCATCAGGAAAGCTTTAAGGTGTTGGCCCGCAGCGCCCATCCCCAGGAAGAGCACTACAAGGGTGGGACCTTTGAATCTTTGGAAACTTACGCGGATTTAGGCGGGATCCAATATGCCAGAAAGCAGATGATAAAATCCGCAAAGCATACCAAGAAATTATCCATCTTAAGGCAACAGAAATTTCAACATGCCCCGGCAATCGATCCGGATGAAATGGATGTTATTGTAATGCCCTTTATCGAAGGCTCGAGCGTGATGGCTAAAATGGTAGCGGGTCACTGGGAATTTGGCTACTGCCGGAACCGGCTGCACAAAGTACAGCAGGACCCCTACATCACCCGTACCCCCCACGACCAGAAACTGCTTCAGATATCGGAAGACATTCAAAAACATTTAGGGTTCGCCTGTGAAATAGAATATGTCATATCAGCAGATAATGAAATTCACGTCGTGCAGGCCAAAGATATTTCCCACATCGAGATGTTGGAGGAAGCAGAAAGCACACGATCCATCAAGCTCGATGGTATTCAAAGGATCAGGAAAAGACGTAACTACCGGGAACGGATGGTTTACATATTGGATCGGACGGCATTTTACATTTCGGTAATCGGAAAATGTGAGGATATGATTCTTGGATCTGATGGACCGGCTATCGGTATCGAGGATGTTTTGGAGATTATCAGCGCCTATGAGGCAACGCTTGAAGATTTCGCCATGAAACACCAACGGTTTGGCGTGATTAAATTAACAACCGACCTCGTAACGGAATTGTACCAGATAGCAAACCATTATCTGGATGATTTTCCAGATTTACAGAAACAACTCTCCAATGCGCTGCACAATAATCGCTACAAGATCGACTATTTTTTATCCGAAGCAGACACCTTCATCACCAAAGACAGAATCAGGATCAATCTTTGCGGACATGATGCTTACGGAATCAATACCGTGCGCACGCCCCTGTGGAGTGCCTATTGGAATCTTGATCGGCATGAAAAAATAGTGAAGGATTTCAAAGGATTGGGTTTCAAAACCGGCGATACGGTCGGTATTGATATTGATCCCGAAGAAAAACCAACGATTTACCGGTTATAGGATCAGGGCATGGTTGTTACGCTTCATCAAAGATGTTGCCCCCTTCCATTTTTGAAGGTTATACCAAAGCTGCAGGAAGACCCAAGAAGCTAAGGAGAGAGGCAATGACCGATAAACAGGATATCGTCTCCGAGACAGGTCTGCAATTCTACAGCAAGGCATCCGTTTCTATATCTCACGAGCTAAAACGCACTCTTGCCATAATCAAAGAGAGTGTCGGACTCATGGAAGACTTCCTCCTGCTTGCAGACCATGGTATACCACTAGATACCGAACGATTTAAATCAGTGGCTGAGAAATTGAAAAAGCAGGTTCGAAGGGCTGATGGATGTGCGCAAAATATGAGCAAACTTGCTCACAGCATGGATAAGGCCATCAAAGGAATCAATCTGGGCGAGGTTCTGGCCTTCGTGGTTGAGTTATCAAAGGGAATTGCCACCATGCACGCAGTGAGCCTGGAGGTTGAACCATCCGAAAGCCCGGTGAATATTGGTACAAATCCATTTTTACTCCAGAATCTTCTGTCGCGTTGTCTGGATTTCGCTATCCATACCGCAGGCCGGGATAAAACCGTTATGCTCCAGTTTAGCAAAGCTGATGCGGGTGCCTCGATCAGGTTCACGCATCTGCAAGGGCTCAAC
>JASFTQ010000322.1:0-5443 GCA_050053515.1 Desulfobacterales bacterium
AAGCTGATCGCCTTGGTGCTTCCAAGGGGCAGAGGGCTGTTGCCGCCGAGAAAGGCAAAACACGGTGTCGGTTTTTGTTGGCCTGAAAGTTTTAAATAACCGGCAGTAAAATGCAGGGTAGTTGCCGCTGTTAGGCTTGGCAGGCAACAACCCGGCATCTTGCCGTAAAAAAAACACCCCGACCCCTCAAATAATTAGCGTTGAGGGAAACTTCCATGCCGATATATGAATTTAGATGTCTGAATTGTCAGGAATGCATTGAAATACTCGTCATGAATAACCAAGAGACCATTGAAATGAAGTGTCCAAAATGCAGTTCCGAAGACCTTGAACGTATCCTGAGCTGCAGCAATTTTTCAACAGGTGGTGGGACCAATGCCAAACCAGGGGTAAATACCACAACCCGGACCTGCACCGGCGGCAGCTGCACCACCTTTGATATACCCGGACCAACCCGCTGACCAACTCATTTCTTGTCCCTTTTAGTAATCCATACTATAATTGGAGATTGTAAAAGATTCTGGTTAAATGACGGTTCAGGCGACACCGGAGAAATGCAGGTTATCATACTTGATTGGCATTGAGTGAAATTTATCGCTTTGTTGACGGTGGCTTGATACGGTCTTAACTTTGGAGATTAATTCAATCAGGGTCACACATGAAGCACATCCACAGACAGGAAAAAGAGCAATTCAAAAAACTGTTCAAGCAAGAGCATATCGACAAATTCGAAGA
This sequence comes from Desulfobacterales bacterium, assembly GCA_050053515.1. GTDB lineage: Bacteria > Desulfobacterota > Desulfobacteria > Desulfobacterales. The sequence continues at coordinate 736 of JASFTQ010000322.1, forward strand.
GCGCTTCCATATTTTAGAGATCTTTTTGCAGACCGAACATCACGTTACGGTGAATGAATTGGTTCAACTGCTGAAAAACAAGGGTTATGATTTTGACCCTGATTTTGTCAGCGAAACGTTGAGTATGATGTGCCGGTATGGCTTTGCCGATAAGAACCGCTTCGATAACGGTCTGGTCCGATTTGAACACCGCCATTTAGGCCAACACCATGATCATATGATCTGCACTAAGTGTAACACAATCTTCGAGTTTGAAGATAATCAGCTTGAATCCTTGCAGCTTAAGATTGCAGCAGTTCACAATTTTCACATACTTCAGCATAAAATGGATATCTACGGGATTTGTGCCGATTGTCTTAAAGCGTGTAACCGGGAGGTGCCACTCATTTCGGCCAAACAGGGCGAAAAACTCGTCATTACGGATCTAATCGGCGGAACGACGTTACGAATGCGTTTATTGACAATGGGTCTGCGGCTGGGCGATAAGCTCGAGGTTATCACCAACCAAAATCAAGGACAACTTGTGATCGCGGCCGATGCCAAGCGTTACGTCATAGGCCGGGGGATGGCGGAAAAAATACTTGTTCAGCGGCAGGGCCCGCTCCAAAAGACCAAGCATTAAAAAATTGAAAAACGCCGCCATCGCTGAACAGACTGTATGAAAAGGTCTAAACCTGCATTGAACAATGATATATATGAGGGGGGTGTCTTTTGCACGACAAGCTGATCGCCCCGGTGCTCTTAACTGGCAGAGGGCGATTGCCGCCGAGAAAGGCAAAACACGGCGTCGGTTCTTGTTGGCGTGAGCGTTTTAAATGACCGGCAGTAAAATGCTTGGCAGTTGCCGCTGTCGGGCTTGGCAGGCAACAACCCGGCATCTTGCCGTGCAAAAAACGCCCCGACCCCTGATATATCTATAAATGATTGTTCGTTGGGGTGTGAGCAACAATGGCAACATTTGAACCGGCCTATTTGGACACTCTAAGAAAAGGGCTGCTCAGGGAAAAGGTAAAAAAAGCATACGCAGTTATCAGTGATTGTACCCTGTGCCCCAGAGGGTGCAAGGTGGATCGGCTTGGCGGTCAAACGGGAATCTGCAAGACAGGTAAAAAGGCATCTGTCTCCAGCTATAATGCACATTTCGGAGAAGAAGCCCCGCTGGTGGGCAGTCATGGTTCCGGGACCATCTTTTTTACGCATTGTAATCTACTGTGCATCTTCTGCCAGAACTATGACATCAGCCACGAAGGTTATGGCCGTGAGATCTCGACGGATCAGCTGGCCGCGATTATGCTCGATTTACAAAATTGCGGCTGCCACAATATTAACTTCGTAACACCTTCCCACGTTGTCCCTCAAATCCTGCACGGCGTTGAGAAGGCTGCCAGCCAGGGGTTGAAACTTCCATTAGTCTATAATAGCGGCGGATACGATAGCATTGAAACCCTGAGGCTGCTTGAAGACGTAATCGACATCTATATGCCCGACTTCAAGTTTTGGGATCCAGAGATATCCGCCAAGGCCTGCAATGCGAAAGATTACCCCGATGTTGCCCGAGCGGCACTCATTGAAATGCACCGTCAGGTCGGTGATCTGATAACTGACGACAGCGGCGTAGCCAGACGGGGACTCCTCGTCCGGCACCTCGTTTTGCCGAAGGCACAGGCCGGAACCCGTGACATTATGAGATTTATTGCCACAAAAATTTCACCCAACAGCTATGTCAATATCATGTCACAATACAGGCCTTGCGGCCGGGCATCCGAGATTGAGGAGCTTTCTGTGTTTCCTTCCCAAACCGAATTTAAAGAAGCCACCATGGCGGCAAAAGAGGAGGGTATAACGCGATTGGATCGCCCCAGGAGAGTATTTGTTTTTCGTTGATTGAAAGCATCGATCAGAGACCAGTGAAAGTTTGACACTCATGATTATGGAAAGAATATACGCAATTGGCGATGTTCATGGGAGATATGATAAACTCGTTGCTCTCATGGATAAAATCGATGCTGATTTTGAATCCGATACCGTCGTCTTTTTAGGCGATTACATTGACCGGGGCCCCGATTCGTTTAAAGTGGTTGATTACTTAGTAAAACTAAAGAAGCGCTATCCTCAGATAATCTTTTTGAAAGGCAATCACGAGGACATGCTCGAGAATTATCTTTCGGGGGCCGACAGAATGACTTATCTGATAAACGGGGGCCAGCAAACCCTTGACAGTTATCTCAGCCGCGACCGCCAACCGGATGAACCCTTGATTCCCGGAGAGCATGAAGCCTTCTATAAGTCATTGCTCCTTTACTACGAGACAGAACACTATATATTCGTCCATGCCGGCCTGAAGAAAAAAGTTCCGCTTGAGCAACAGAGATTAGAAGACCTGCTCTGGATACGGGGGCAGTTTATCCAATCGAAATATGATTTCGGGAAACTGGTTGTTTTTGGACACACACCGCTGCCTGAGCCCCTGTTGCAACCCAACAAAATCGGCATTGATACCGGAGCGGTCTACGGCAATAAACTGACATGTGTCCGGCTTCCGGAGCTGGTGTTTTACACGGCTTAGAACCGGTTTAAAAATTGCATGTTGACCGATGCTTCGTAATTTTTCCAGGGCATCCGCAAATTTAATCTGAGATCGAAATGAGACGGTATATCTTAATTGTGACGGGTATGTTGGTTTTTTTTAGCAGTGCCGCCGCCGCCCAGCGACTGACGGTCATTGCCAATGTCGCCAATATCCGATCCGGTCCCGGCACGAAATATGAAATTTTATGGCAGGTGGAAAAATTCCACCCTATTTTGGTTATCAATAAAACCGGCAGATGGTATCGCTTTCGGGATTTCGAAGGTGATCAAGGATGGATCCACGCATCGCTGGTTAGGGATACCCCCTCAGTGATCACCAAGGGGGAGAAATGCAACGTGCGCTCCGGTCCCGGGACCGGTTACAAAGTATTGTTTGCCGTGGAAAAGGGAATACCCTTCTCAGTCTTGCAGCGAAGGAAAAAATGGGTTTACGTTCGCCATGCAGATGGCGATAAAGGCTGGATCCATCAGTCTTTGCTTTGGTAGGATTCCTTTGCCATCAATGAGAGCCGCTTATTATTTTCAATCGTGAAAAAAAATTCAATTCCAAAGCTAATCGTGGGCGTTGGATCTGCCTTGGTTGATATACTGGCTCACGAGGAAGAAAAGTTTTTAGCCGCTACGGGTGCGGAAAAGGGAGGTATGCTCCTGGTTAACAAGGAGTTTATTGAAGATACCCTGACGCGGACGACCAGAAAACCGGCCATAATGCCGGGTGGCTCAGCTTGTAATACCATTGTTGGAGTGAGCCGACTTGGCGGCAGTGCCAGATATGTGGGTAAATGCGGCCGGGGTATGATGGGTCGTTTCTTCAGAGATGGTCTAATAAAAGATAATGTTGAACCGGCGTTATTTACGTCATCTTCTCCAACCGGCAGAGTGCTTTCCATCATAACCCCCGATGCCCAACGTTCAATGTTTACCTACCTTGGTGCATCCTCAGAGACGCATCCTACCGAAATTTCAGCGGAATGTTTCCGCGATGCCGCCATTGTTCACATTGAGGGCTATTTGGTTTTCAAAACCGATTTAATCCTAGCCACCCTGAAGGCAGCCAAGAAAGCCGGGGCGCGTATCTCACTGGATCTCGCCAGTTTTACGGTTGTGCAAGAATCCAGAGCGCTTTTGGAAAACATCATCCGTGATTATGTTGATATCTTGTTGGCCAATGAAGACGAAGCACTAGCTCTGACGGGTTATAAAGATGAAACCAAAGCCATTGAAGCACTTAGCGCCAAAGCTGAAATTTCAGTCTTAAAAATTGGAGCGCGGGGAAGCGTTATCGCCAGCAGTGGGAAATTCATAAAAATCAGCCCTCTGGGGGATGGCACCGCAGTAGACACCACCGGTGCCGGTGACCTTTGGGCCGCCGGGTTTTTATACGGGCTGGTTAACGGGTTTGACCTTGAAAGATGCGGCCGATTGGCCTCGATGTGCGGTTATGAAGTGTGCCAGGTGGTCGGGGCCAGAATACCGGAGGAAGGTTGGCAAAGAATAAGAAAATTGTTTAAATGAGGGGTCGGGTCGTTTTTTTCGCGACAAGCTGATCGCCCCGCTGTTTCCAAGGGGCAGGGGGCTGTTGCCGCCGAGAAAGGCAAAACACGGTGTGAAGCTACCCGCCCTAAAGGCGGGGCTTCCCGGAAAGGAAAATATCTGTTTAAGATAGCCCCCCTTAACCCTGCCTTAAAAGGCAGGGCTTGCAGGGAAGCAAGCCGGCCGGTTCTTGTTGGAGTGAACGTTTTAATAGCCGGCAGTAAAATGCAGGGCAGTTGCCGCTGTCGGTCTTGGCAGGCAACAACCCGGCATCTTGCCGTGAAAAAGACACCCCCACCCCTCATATAGAGTTTGGGGGAGCAAATGGCCAAGAAGAAAAAAAAGAGAGTCACCCGCAAGGAACTTCTCAAAAAGCCCGACGAATTTGTTACATTTACTGCCAAGGCATTCCGGTTTGCCGAAACCTATAAATACCAGTTAACGGCTTTGCTGACGGGTCTTATCATTTTAGGTCTGCTGACAGCCGGGATGCGCTATTTTTCAAACAAAGCTGAAAATGCAGCCTTCGAAAGGCTGAGCCAGGGCCGGGCAAAATACGAGACGCTGTTAAAGGAAATGAAACCCC
>JASFTQ010000323.1:0-5435 GCA_050053515.1 Desulfobacterales bacterium
CAGAAACGGGTCGGCAATGGATGGACGTGCAGCACCGATCAGGTCTACTATACCGCTTTTCACCTGTGCCACCATTGTATTCGGTGATGTAAACCGTCCGACACACACAACAGGTTTTGACGTAATGGATTTGACATAGGAAACATAATTTTCAAGTGAAGCTTCCTTAACAAAACGGGAAGCTCCCATTTCAAAGGAATAGTCACTCACTATCAGATCCCAAAGATCCGGCAACTCTGCCAAAATACCCAGAATCTCCTTCTGTTCCTCGACCTGTGGCATGCTCCCATCACGTATTGCATTAGCCCTTGCGTAGCCGTCATCGGCACAAAAGCGCACAGCAACTGCACATGTGTCTCCAACTGCATTTTTAACGTCCTCGATCAACTCTCGGAGTAAGCGCACCCTGTTTTCAACCGATCCGCCATACTCATCTGTCCGAAAGTTCCTTTTGGAAGATAGAAAGCTGTGAATCAGAAAGTCATGCGCTGCATATACATAAATGATATCAAAACCAGCCGTCTTGGCTCGTCTGGCTGCTGCCACATGCCATCTCCGGATCTCTTTGATATCAGATTTATTTACAATCCGACTTTGAACAGGATCATTGTACACTGCACGTCCGCTTTCTGCACCCACAGGAGCTTCACGTGAATACAGATTGGCAACTGAAGCGCCACCTTGCCACAATTGAATACCTGCCAGCGCCCCGTGTTCGTGTACTTTTTCAACCACCAAGGTGTGCACAGCAATATCAGCGTCGTCCCATATCCTTGCATGAGGATACGGCGTATCATCTGACGTTGGATGAATGGAGCAGTATTCCGTATTGACCACACCCCATCCTCCTTCTGCCTTCATCCCCCGCATGCTAGCAAGCGTATTGGGCATTTTATATCCCATACCAGAGCAGTGCGGGACCTGGTAAAACCTGTTTTTAGTCATAACCGGTCCAATTCTTACCGGTTCAAATAGAATATCAAAGTAGGGATTGCGTGCCATGATCACTCCTTAGGGTTTCATTATATTATTCGATCCAGAGCGCATAAAGACCCGGTACACCGGCCAGGATATCGCTACCAATATCGCAGCGTAGGCGGCGGTCTCGATTTCGGCACCTGCCTGGAACAGGGCGAGAATGAACCAACCGACAAGACATGCATATGTGCTCCAAGGGTGACCCCAGGCCCGGAACGGGCGGTCAGCGTCCGGTTGATGCGAACGCAGGATAATGACGCCCGCGATCAACATTACATATAAGAAGAGGTAAAAAAATACGGAAAGGTGCAGCAGAAATTCGAATCCGCCAATCAGGATCAGGCCGACCGAAAGCCCCCAGGATAGCAGCACCGCAAAAATCGGATTGCCACCTTTAGAGGTTTCCCCTGCGCGCCTGATAGCCAAGCCATCGACTGCCAGCGCCTGGAGAATTCGGGGCGTAGACATGTACAGCAAGTTCTGGTAGGCCAGCAACATCATGATTGCCGCAATAAGTACGATGGTTGACGCGAGCGGGGAGATGACCATTTCCAAGGCTCCGGCCAATGCCAAATTGTTGCCGGCCAGACTGGTCAGTGGCACCTTCCAGGCCAACGCCGTAACCAGGAATACATAGAGCAGAATTACGATGACCGTACCCTTGATACAAGCACGCGCAACAGCCCCACTGCCCCCCTTTATTTCTCCACTGAAATAGGCGGCATAATACCAGCCATCGTAAGTATAAATAATGGATGCGATAACAAGGCTCCAGGCACCAAGTCCGTTAGCCACATAGAGAGCCGAAGCTGTGCTACTACTCGCTGCCGATTCGGCGAATACCAGCGCCAGCGTGAAGCCGACAACGATCAATGTCAATGCGGCAGCAGCGATCTGCTGGATTTTTGCACTCAGGGCAATACCCCGTAATTGCAGCGCGGCGAACACCGAGGATACCATGATTGCCAGTGGTGTTTTCCATTGACCCGCTGCGGGTATTATTAATGCGGCAAATTCAGTGACCACGACTGCCTTGAAGGCTATGTCAGAGACAAAGGTCAACCAGTCGACCCAGCCAATGACGAATCCGGGGAACGGCCCGTAGGCACGTCGCACCAGGGCGTAGGTTCCCCCAGATCGCGGAGTCATACCCACCAGTTCAGCCACCACTACTGTGCTCAATAGTATGAATAGGCCGCCCAACACCCAGAGGGATACAAACATCAACGGACCTGGGGCAAGAGTTGCAACTTCCCCGGGCGTGCGCAAGATACCCAGGCCAATGATGCCGCCAATGATGACAGCATATGTGAAACCGCTGCTCAGCACGCGCCTCGGGTGGTGCTGTATGTCACTGGTGCTCAATTAAGAATCCCTTTATTCTGAGCTTTGATATGCTCGTTTCTGAATTTTATCCAGTTCTTTTTCTACCTCATCTGATAGAGGCAGTGGCTTATGCGTTGAAAGCAGATATTCCACTTTTTCGCGGGCTTCTTCTAAGATATCCTTCTTGCCTGTCATCTCCCACAATTCTTGTGCTTCATGAACGCCAAGACGGGGAAACATCCACTCCCCGGAGCGCATATTGGCGACTGTGGATTTTTCACCCAAGAAATGTCCACCTGGGCCAACCCGCTGAATCACATCATCCAACCACATTTCATCATTTGTCAGGATGCCCCGGTGGGCTTGTTTGCTCATCCGAAAGACTTCGGCATCAATCACTAACTGCTCAAGACTCAGAATCGTCGAGCCACCCAACAATCCCGAGCCAACGATCAAGTCAGGCCAGGATAACATGGGTATCAAAGAATTCATGGCTCGCTCATAACTTGCCTGAATACCTGGAGCATAAGTTTCGGTTCCCCCACCTGTCCCTTCCACCGGCAGGCCATAATAACGCGCCATTTCAATCCCCGCTGAACTGAGCAATCCATTCTCGATGGCACCAGCACTATACGATCCTGTTCGTGGGTTCATCACAGCAAATGCTGGTGCATAGATGAACGGTGTTCCTGGGTCGGCAGCCTGGATTAAACACAGCATTGCTAAAACTTCACAATTGCCGAGAATCGTCATTGATATCATATTGCCTGGCCCCGTGCCTCCCATCAAGGGCATCGGCATCACAGAAATCGGGATATCCCATCCCAATAGCTCCAAGTAAGCGTCAGTACGCTGTGCATCGATTTCCAAAGGAGATTTAGGACATACTAAAAAAGAGAAAGGGTGTGTTCGGCGGATAGTTTCTTTATCGCCGAAAATAGCTTGAATCATTTCGAGCAACCACTGGCTGAATTCAGCATTTGGTGAGGCATCTTGCACATGCTTGGAAAAATTGCTGAAAATATGCCGCCAGTTTTTGACTGCGCTCAAGATTGATTCTTCAGCATCACTACGCACAACCATATCCCAATAAACCCCGACGTCATCCAGGGCATCAATCAAACGAGTAGCTTCCAACCAATCATTAGAAGTCGATGGCCGGTGTTCGCCGGTCTTGCGGTCAATAACCGAAATGCCTTCCCCGTCAGCCATCAGAGTGCATTCACCAGTATTCATGGATAGGCCCCAGCCAGGCCTGCGAGCGCCCAAGGTGAAATCTATAGGAGCCATGCGCAGAGACTCTTCAACCATTTCACGCGGAAATTTTACATTTTTTAGACTTTCATCAACCTCGGCCCCAGCATCTCTGAGATATTGGCGTCCTTTGGGCGTATTGACTTTGGCACCAGTTTCAGCAAGGATTTTTAAGGAGCGTTCATGGACTTGTGTTTTTTCATCTTCTGAAAGCACTCGTAAAAGGGTTTCCAACGCTTACGCCTCGTGACTCAAATTATCACACTTTGAGCCACAGTCTCAACAACAATACTTGGGAAAAAAATATGGTGTCAACAAGAAAATCGCAAGAAATAGAGAATTGCATGGAATTGGTCAAGATGTAACCAGATGAGGACGAAATAAACTCTCAGACATGATTATTGCAATGTTATATGAACATTGATAGGATATTGCATCGTTCTCTAAACGTAACCATAGGCCTTTCGTATTGGAGTGTCTATAATGAACATTGAAACGCAAATTGCCAAATTTAATCAAAGCATCGAAGATTTTAGCCATTGTGTGGCCTCTCTAAATGAAGAGTTTTTCCTCAAGAGAGATAATCATTGGTCTCCGAGAGACGTCGTGGCCCATTTGATTGGCTGGAACCGCTACATCATAGATGGAAGCAATCAAATAAGGAGAGGAGAACTTCCTTTTTATGACATTGATCCCGGAGAGGATTATAGCAAAGTGAATGCTGTGCTTATCATGGAATACTCATCCACGGACAGACAAGAATTGCTAAATGAACTCCAGGTCTCAGCTCAAGAGTTGAAGCAATTCATACAATCGCTTGATTCCAGTGAATGGAGCCGGGATTATGGTGTGAGGCACAACGGAGCCATCATAACTATTCAAAATACTGTCGATGAACTTATTGAGGATTACGACATACATAAAGATCGGATCAAGGAATGGTTATCGCATCCATAAACCTCAAACCTTTTTTTTCACGCGTGTAGGAGGCGTTTCATTCTCTCTACAACCCCATGATGGTCCACCGCAAGCTTTGTCGATAGGGATCCTTCTCCAGGTCATACAGCTCAAATATTGGTGTTTTCTGCTCGCTGGCCGGTTTCGAATTTATTTCAATGAACTTCCATTTTCCACGCCGGATGGAATAATTGCCCAATTCGGAAACATGACTACCTGTGTCGGCGATCGATGCCGGGCGCCGGATCATTCGGTCTTTATCTCCTAAGATTGCAGATGAAATGCTGATGCTGTCAAGTTGGGGCCAAATTGATGGATAAAATGAACAGAAAAAAGCGAGATCTTATTTGATCAAAAAAAGTTCTGTTTCCCGGCCATCTATAAACCAGCAGCCGGCTATTGTAAACGCTGCATCCTCTTCCAGATAAAATTTTACCTCTTCATTCCCCCATTCCGGTACGTTATAAGCATTATTCAACTCGATGGCGTAACAGGTATTGAGATAAACAGGGTAATCCGCCCGCACAGATCGCTTTACCCCTCTCCGATAACTCCCCAGCGTGGGACCAGCTCCATGGCCATGATAGCCAAGAGGATGGCTGTAGATCATCGGTTTCAATCCTTCTGCCTCGGCTTTTTTGGTGGCAGCTAAAGCCGTGTCGTAGCCTGATTTGCCTTCCTGAAATTCACCCATGAAGATATCCTGAAGCCGGTTGGCGTTTTTCAAGCCCTGCACCAAGCCATCCGGAGCTTTGTCTTCACCGGCCCTGCATACATAAGCCAACTGCTGAGTGTCTGTGGTTAGGCCAAGATAAACGATACCCACATCACAGTGAATAAGGTCTCCCCTGCGGATAACTTTATCCTCCGCTTTGACCTCTTCCCTGCCATAACCGATGGCCACGACTCCTTTGCCTTCG
>JASFTQ010000324.1:0-5415 GCA_050053515.1 Desulfobacterales bacterium
AGTCAAAGTCACCGTAATGAACCCCGGCGATCGTCTCGAGATATAGCAAATGCTTCAGGGGAAGAGGTATTTTTTGCGACAAGATGGCGGCATTCGATTATTTAAAGCGTTTGAAAAAATGTGAACTTTGCGAACACCGTTGCGGCGTCAACCGGTTAAACGGAGAGACCGGGGTCTGCAAAATGACGCTGCCCGTGGTGGCGTCGGCCACTTTACATCCGGCCCCGCCTGAAAGTTATACTGTATTTATGGCCGGCTGCAACTTTAAATGCCTGCATTGTCAAAACTGGACGATTTCCCAATATCCCGACAATCAATTGCCGCAAAGAGGATTCATCGCCCCGGAGCAACTGGCCCGGGAGTGCATCACGCAGCTTGATTCCATCTCCGGCAAAAGGATAAGCGCCGACAGAATATTTTTTTCAGGAGGTGAACCCACCATTCATCTGCCGTACGTCCGGAAGGTCGTCGAAGCGGCGAGGAAGATAAATCCGCACACCAAAGTGAATTTTGACACCAATGGGTATATGACGCGGGACAGTTTAAAAAAGGTATTGGATTTCACCACGTCGATTACCTATGACCTGAAAGCCTACCGGGAAGATGTCCATCTGGCACTCACTGGAGTCTCTTGCGGACCGGTTCTTAGAAACGCCGCCTACATTGCAAAATATGCCAGAGAAAAACTCTGGGAGTACCGGATTGTTGTCATTCCCAAGATCAATGAGGCAGAGGTAAAACCGTTGGTGGCGTTTATTGCGGATATCGATTCTTCGCTGCCTGTTTGTTTTCTGGCTTTTAGGCCAAATTTTTGTTTGGAAAGTCATCCAGGGGCGAGCCGGTATCTCATGGACAGGTGTGTGGCGATCGCTCACTCCTCCGGCCTCAACAACGCTTACTGGGCCGGGCACACCGACATCCCGGGAAAAATCCTCGAGACGGACACCGAGATGGTGGGACGGGATACATCAAACGGGGCACGGCGTGCAACAGTCTATGCGCATGATGCCGGTTGTACGAGCCAGAGCAGGAAGTGCCTGAGCTGTGTCGACAATCAGACGTGCAAACTCAAACAATATACCCCCCGCATCGTTACTTAACCCAAAATTCAGCAAAAGGTTTTCAGACCGTCGGCACGTGTTATACTTTTTTCCCCTTCCGGTCACCAACGTGAAAATTGAGTTGATTGAAATACGGAAAATATTCTATTATAACTCGTTGCACCGTGCGATCAAATATTTGAAAGGGTTTTTACCATGAAAATTAAAGTTGAAGGTGAAAAGATCATCAAAGCCGTAAGAAAATTGGATGATATTGAAATTGTGCTGGAGAATCTCGAGGATGCCAAAGAGGCCATCAATCTTATTTTAATCAGAAGCGGATTATTCAAAAAATATGAAGACCTCAAAATTAAGGATGTCAAGGTGACCTCTTATCAGAAATATGATACCACAGCGGTTAATTACAAAATGATCTTTTTGCTGGAATTTATGTTCGAGGAAAATATACCGCTTGATAAAAAAGTTGTTGTTATAAAGGAATTTCAGGAATTCTTCAACAAAGTCTAGATGGGATTAGCATATGACAAATTTAAAGCGCAAGGCTTCCGATTTTAAGACAAATGATCTAATCCTAAAATGTCGAATCCAAAAATCACAACATCTATACCAAATCATGATCAAGATACTAACCATGGAGGCATATGAAAATGACTGAGATGCATAAAACAATTTTTTACGATCAGCATGTTGAGCTTGGCGCACAAATGGTGGAATTTGCAGGTTGGAATATGCCCTTGCAGTATGATGGTGGTATTGTGCAGGAACATTTGATGACCCGCAAAAAAGTAGGCCTGTTTGATGTGTCACACATGGGCCGGTTTGTTATTGGCGGTGTCGATGCACTGCCATTCTTGCAGCAAGTGCTTTCCAACAATGCCGCCGCGCTTGAAGTCGAGGAGGCCCAGTACACCTTAATCCCCAACGACACCGGTGGTGCTCATGATGATGCGTATCTGTACCGGTTTTTGGAAAATGAGTATCTGCTGGTGGTCAACGCCTCCAACCGGGAAGACAACTGGGCCTATTTTCAATCTGTGCTTCCAAAGTTCGGAAAAGTGGACCTGGTGGATCGCACCAAAGAGATGGTCATGCTCAGTTTCCAGGGTCCATTGGCCAAAAATATTCTCAATGACATTATCGATTCGGGACCCCTGCCCGAGCCGCTGAGAAATTCTTTGAGCACCGTCTCCATCAACGGCGCAAAGGTATTTATCGGCAGAACCGGTTATACGGGAGAGCCGCTCTGTTTTGAGTTGTTTATCGAGAATAAAGATGCGCTCATGATCTGGCGTCTTCTCATTGAAAGGGATGCCCTGCCGGTGGGTTTGGGCGCCCGGGACACGCTCAGGCTGGAAGCGGCATTGCCCCTGTACGGTCATGAAATGGGAGACGATCCGGAAGGCAAGGAAATTAAGGTATTTTCAAGTCCCTTGGCAAGATTTGCGGTCAGTTTCTCTCCGCTCAAGGGAGAATATGTGGGACGGACAAACCTTTTACGACAGTTTGAAGCCCTTAAAAAAATTTTAGACCGGGACTATTCCGCGATTAAAGATCTGCCTCGATTGATCCAGCCGATCGCCCTGAAAGGCAAGGGAATAGCCCGGGCGGGCTGTAAGGTATTTAAAGGCCAAAAAGCAGTCGGCCATGTTACCAGCGGGACCATGATACCCTACTGGAAGAGTGACGGTGTGGGTTTATCGTCTCATTTTACCGAGGAAAAAGGAATGCGGGCTATCGCCATGGCGCTTGTTGACAGCGATCTCGTCGAGGGAGACGAGATCGAGATTGAAATCAGAGGCAAACGGGTAAACGCGGTTATCGTGCCCTACCATCTAAGAAACGAGGCGCCACCCTACGCCTGGCCAATCAATTATGATCAGTTACGAGAAGAAAAACTCAGTATCTGTTCCGACGACCAAATGTCTCAGAATGTGAGGAACCTGGTCTACAAGGCCATCAACAATAACAACTGGCGCCAAAAAGAATGCATCAATTTGATTCCCTCTGAACAGACGTCTTCGGCATTAACGCGCATGCTTTCAATCATGGATCCGGTGGGGCGTTACGCCGAACATAAACAGATTAAGGCTTTCAAGGAGGCGGATATTTTCTATTATCAGGGAACCGATTTTATTTGTGAAATAGAATATCTGCTCAAATGTGAGCTTCAGCAATTTCTGGAATGCAGTGAAGTTGAAACACGCCCGGTTTCAGGCCAGATGGCCAACATGGCCGTGTTTAGTGCTATGGTGGACTATCTCAACCGGGCCGATAGAAAAAGTGAACAGCGTAGAATCCGCAAGGTGATGAACAATCACATCATCAAAGGCGGACATTTGAGTTCGCAACCCATGGGGGCCTTACGGGACTTTGTGGCCCGCGATCCCAAGTGGGAAAAACCGGCGGTGGTCAATTTTCCGGTTCTGCAAGACAATCCTTATAAGATAGACGTCGCGGCTTGCCGGGAGCTTATCGAGGAACATCGACCGGAACTGATCGTATTGGGCAAAAGCATGACCATTCACCCCGAGCCCGTCAGTGAAATGCGCGCTCTTATCGATGAGTTCTCGATTGATTGCGTCCTCATGTACGATATGGCCCATGTGCTGGGGTTGGTCGGTAAGTATTTTCAACAGCCCTTCAAAGAAGGCGCCGACATTGTTACCGGTTCGACCCACAAGACCTATTACGGAACCCAGCGAGGCATTGCCGCGGTGAATTATACCGAAGCGGATTTGAGATATGACTTGTGGGAGGCCATTCAACGCCGTTCTTTTCCCGGCAATCTCAGCAACCATCATTTAGGGACAATGCTTGGATTGCTTATGGCGGCTTACGAGATGAATTATTTCAAGGACGATTACCAGAAGCAGGTGCTGGCCAACGCCAAAGCTTTTGCACGGGCCTTGCGGGACAGTGGTCTGGATGTCGCCGGAGACCCGGATGTTTCCTACACCGAAACCCATCAGGTCATCTTGAAAGTGGGCTATGGCCGAGGCCCCGGAATTGCCAAACAGTTGGAGGAAAATAACATTATCCTGAATTATCAGGCATCCCCTGAAGAAGAGGGGTTTACCGCTTCCGGATCGTTGCGTATGGGCGTGCAGGAAATGACCCGTTTCGGGATGACGGAAAAAGACTTTCCAGAGTTGGCCCAATTGATGAGCGACGTTATCTTGAAACACAAGCCGGTGAGGGATGAAATAAAAGCCCTAAGGCAACGTTTTTCAGGCATGAAATTTTGCTTTTCCGGCGGAGAGTTTGATGAGCTCATTCAAAAATTGCATGAAAACATATGCTGAATTCATTTAGTAAGCCATCGGCCCTTATCAAACACATAATGTCGGTTCTCAATGAGACCGATCGAATCAAGCGGGTCAATTTGAAGGGGGTGACCAGCGTATCATACGCATCTACCGTATTGTTTTTAATCGGCCCCCGCTGCCAGGCCAATAAGTTTACTGCGGAACCCTGCCTGATTTTAAACAAGCGATCCATGAAAGTTAAGCAACCGGGAGACCTCTGTTGCCCCGGTGGCAGCCTGTCCACCCGCCTGGATTCTTACCTGGCCAAGCTCTTGCATCTGCCGGGATCCCCGCTTAAGCGCTGGCCGTATTGGTCTTTATGGCGTGAGCGGCATCCCAATAGAGCGGCAAAGCTGGCAATGATCTTTGCGGCGAGCCTGAGAGAGAGTTTTGAAGAGATGCGGTTAAATCCGCTGGGCGCAGAGCTTTTAGGCTTACTTCCCTCCCAGCAGTTGGTCATGTTCCGCCGGGTTATTTATCCGTTGGTGTGTTGGATCCCTCGGCAAAGGCGATTTAAGCCGAACTGGGAAGTGGCAAAAATTGTTTATATA
This sequence comes from Desulfobacterales bacterium, assembly GCA_050053515.1. GTDB lineage: Bacteria > Desulfobacterota > Desulfobacteria > Desulfobacterales. Next base: position 4,918 of record JASFTQ010000324.1, read on the forward strand.
CCATTGAGAAATTTAATGGAGCCGAAAAATTATGCCCGTTACCGTCTGCATATCGACGACGGAACACAGAAAAACGGGCAAAATCCAGGCGTCAGGGAATTTCCCTGCTTTGTTCATCAGGAGCCGGATTCAACCGAAAATCTTTGGGGCGCGACCTTTCGCATCACCATGGCTTTTCTGGATATTGTTTTTAAATTTACCCCCCCGGACATTGAAACCTTACCCGTAGTCAAAGGGACTTTAGGCCATAACTATCTGACCGGTGAAGGATATGGCGGATGTCAACGTAATGTTCCGAAATAGAGCGGAATAAAGAGGTGCAGACAGGGGGTAAATTTTTGTGAAGCCTCCCGCCTTAAAGGGCGGGGCTTCCCGGAAAGGAAGATACCTGTTTCATATAGCTTCCCTATGAACAGGGAAGCGAACCGGTCGTCAAGATGCAAAATCACCGCCCCATTGGCTCGGAAACGGCCACCTCCTATCAATTTGCCCCCCTGC
>JASFTQ010000325.1:0-5379 GCA_050053515.1 Desulfobacterales bacterium
ATCCACTTTGAGCGTAATCGGGTTTTCCAGTCTTACGTGGGCGATAAACGTCATTTCGGTTGTGATCGGCAGGTTTAATAGCCAGGGCCAGTTAAAAAAATCACCTTTGTCTTCCAGGATTGTCAGATAATTAATACCCAGTGTCGTAATATTATGGAAGAAGTGGGATCCTTGGGATGGCTCTGCTTTCAAAAGAGGATGGGCCGTTTCAACCATAATACCGACCCCGTAAATATCCGACCAGTTTACCGGAATTCCCAACCAGCGATCAGCCGAACCCCAGCGACCCGGACCGATAAGCAGATATTTGCAATTCTGCTTGGTTAAGAGGGCATTCATGCGGCCAATTTCCCGGGCGATCCGGGCTGTAGCCTCGGGATCAAAGGCATCCGGTTTGACATATACAATATCTGCCATATCTGTTTTGATGCCGTTGCCCAATGCCTGGGATGAAAAACAAAGGGCCTTTTGAATTTCGTCTTCACGGATAACCACCTTCATGAGTTCCTGGTGAGCCGTCATCGGACGGATCTGGAGGATTGCAAATTCGATGACCCCGTCACCGGGTTTACACAGGTTTGCCGAAAATTCAAGCTCAACCGGACACCCCATGCCTTCCTGGCCCAGAGACAAAACATCTGAAAGGAGGTCGGCCAGGGGAAATGACTTGTATTTGAGCACACGAGAAAATGTCAGTACTCGAACGCCGGGTATTTGCGCAGTATCTCTAATCCGGTGCTCCTCAGGAATATAGGTGCTGGTCAAAAGCTGTACGGGCGGTTCGTCTGGCGCATCGGATAACTCGCGTTTTTCAAGTGTGATGCCTTCATTTACGCCCAATTCGAGAGCAGGGCCGCCCAATTTAAGCGCATAAAAAAACCGCTGGGAGTTTTCTAAAATATCATCGACATTTGCGCGTTGAGGCAGTATTGCCGGATATTTCGGACAAAACCGCAGTGCTTTTTCTCCTTCCATCACCGTTTTGCCCAAGCCTAAAGCAATCGTTGCAATCCCTTCTTCAGGCTTCATTTTCGAAAAGGGGTAGTAGTTGTGTGATTGAGCCACGCCGGATATGCTCGGGTAGAGATAATCACCGTATGGCTCTCCAACGGCCTGCTGGATGATGACCGCCATTTTCTCCTCTTCCGTGCGGTCTCCGACGCGTTTTGAAAATTTTTTCGGCCCCTCATAATACGTTGAAGCATATACCAGCTTGACGGCGTTTATGAGCTGGTTACATCGGAACTCGAGCTTCGGGTGATCGTTGGATAGCATATAGGTTTTATAAAGTCCGGCATAGGCATGGCTCTGGGCGTCTTCGAGCAAGCCGGAGGAGCGCACAGCCAGTGGATATTTCATATGGGAAAGATAACTTCTGAGATCTTCTTCAAGCCACTTGGGAAATTGGCCCTGGAGAAATCGTTGCGCCACTTGCTCATCCGGCAGTTCGATCTTCGAAAGCTCTTTCAAACCGTTTTGCCCGACAAATTCATCGAATCCCTCAGTTGTGATGACCAGGGTTTGGGGGATAAACAGATTCACCCCATCAAATTTTTTGTGGATGTCAAAATTTTGCTGCAGAAAGGAGGACACAAAAGCCAGCCCCCTGCCCTTGCCCCCCAGCGAGCCGGTTCCAATTTTGAAAAATTCGGTATCTACGTCAAAGTCCTTGGATTCAAAATTTACAACCACGCCTTTCTGTCGCCGCATTCGCCGAGTGTGAATAATCGAGGTAAGATACTGTCGGTGGCTTTCAACATTTGCAAAGTCCTCATCCCTGATCGGACGGACCCTCGAGGCCAGTTCGATTTCTGTGCGGGTAAACAACCACCTGGAGATATCGTTCCGATTGCAGTGAAATATGAACGACACATCCGGAATGGTTTTAAGCTGCTTTTCTAAAGATCGCAAATTGGTAGCCCTTGCGATGGATCGACCCTCCGGCATACGAAAGATAAAATCACCAAATCCCAGCTGATCAAGAAAAAAAGCGGTTACATCGGCATGCAGTGATGGTGAATTTTTATCTATAAACGCCGCCGGAACAGCGGCGGCGTTTTCTTGGTTGTTGGTTTCCGAACTGATAAGCAGCAAGGGGATATCAAATCTATCTGTTTTTATCTTTTTTAGCAGGTCCAGGCCGGCATTGTCATCCAACACACATTGCCGGGGAAAACGCACATCTGAGATCACGGTTAAAACATACGGTTCAAACTGCTCGAACAAGTTGACGGCTTCTTCATAGGTTTGGGCGACTAAAATTTTAGGACGGGCGCGCATCGCCAGCAAGCGATGCTCCTCGTTGAGGCCTTCTTCCATCACCGCTTGGGTCTGAATCACCAATTCCTTGTAAATCATCGGTAAAAGGGAGGATATGTAGGCGGGTGAATCTTCCACAAAAATAATCACGCGGATCCCGGCAAATTGGGTATCATGCACGACATTCATCTGATCTTCCGCACTTTTGATTAAAGCCAATAAGATATCCGTATTGCCGGACCACTGGAAAGTGCGATCAAAGGGCGCAGGAGTTTTCGGATCCGGATAACAGGCTTCGTCATCCGCTATCTTGTGGCTCAACAACATGACCGGCAGTTGAGGGGCTTTGGATTTGATTTTCTCGCTGATTTCGACCGCATCTAAATTCGCCGCCCGGGATACGATAATCACCATATCAAATTGTTTTTCCTCAAGGGTCGTCAGCGCTTCAGTGGCTGAGGAAACCCAGTTCAACCGCGGGGGGTGACTTAAATTGAGACCCCGGTACTCATTGATAATGCGCTCCGATAACCGGCAGTCTTCTTCCATGATCCAGGCGTCATAGGGTGTCGAAACCAGGAGAATTTCCCGCACCTTTTTGGCCATCAGTTCATGGAAAATTTTAAATCGCGGATCGAATTGTTCAGGGGAATAATCAATTTCATATCTCATGGGAAAGCACCTTTAAAATGTTCCTAAATGACTTGTTTTAAGCTGCATTTCCACCTGCCACCTTTTGACAAACCCGGCGTGTCAATGTTGAGCCCGACCATCATTTCTGCGGGCCCGTCAAAATTCGAAAGTCGAATCCAACTCATCATCACTGATGACGACTACCTTGTTGTGCGGCGGCAGCGGCTCCCGATAGAACATCTCGGGCAAACGATCATCCCGGTTGGTAAATCCGGCTTTTCGATTGAAACCTCTTTCAGCTTTCAGGACCCGCACCCCCAACTCGAACCACTCTTTTGCGCCGAAGGACCTGCCGCACTTGGCCGCAATCATCTGATACAAATTGTCATAACCTTGCGGTGAGGCTAGCCCGGAGCGGGCAAAGTCACACAGACCGATGGTGTCGACCGCTGCCACTTCGATCTGGGCCTTTCGTGAAGCCTCCACCTGACCCTTGGCTGAAAATCGATCCAAAGTCCCACCGAATTCTTCGAGATTCTGATCCACCACCCAGCCGGCGGTGTGGTCGGCACCCATAGGAGTCGTGGCATAGGTGACTGCCATCCCGTGGATCACCCGTGGATCGTAGGCCGCAATGCTCTGACTTTTTACTACCGGTACACGATCATGGTTGAAATACTTTCCAACCGCGGCCGGACCGTTGCCGATGATTTTGCCCATCTCGGTCCCCTGGGCAACTTCTTCAAGCAGCTGAATGGCTGCCGGGGCATCCCCAAACTCCCTATAGCCGGTATCCATCGCCACCGCTATAGCAACCCCGGTACTGATGGTATCCAGCCCGATGTCATCACACAGAAAATCAAGCCTGGCAATGGCATCCAGATCAGCATTGCCGAGCATAGCGCCCATGGACCAGATGGTTTCGTATTCGAGGGATGAAGTCACGAAATTGCCGTTCCGATCCACGTATTCATTGGAGCAGTCAATAATGCATTGGGCACAGCCCTTGTGGGTGGTTTTGCCGCCCCGGTCTCTAATGATTCCGGCCATGGTTTCACCGCTGATCTTGGCGGCGTGCTCAAAGCTGCCCTCCCTGGCATTGCGGGTCGGTAAAGCCCCGGCCGCATTGATGGGCGCTACCATACAGGCGGTGCCAAACTCGGGAAGCACCTGCCCGCTGGATTTGCTGTCTCTGACGGCTTTTGCGTAATCCTTGGCCGCTTGCCGGAAAGCATTCTGATCCGCCAACAAACCGCTGGCCTTTCCTCCCCCGGCAACCAACAAGGCCTTCAATCCTTTTGACCCCATCACTGCCCCCAGTCCGCCACGCCCGGCTGCCCGGCACGGCCGACCGTCATTGTCGGTGGTCTGGATGGAGGCCGCGGTTAATTGAAAATCACCGGCCGGACCAACGCAGGTAACACTGTTTTTGTTGCCATATGCGCTTTTCAATCGTTCCACCAGGGTATAGGTCCGCAGGCCTTTGTATTGCATGGCATCGACCAATTCAGCCTCTCCGTTGAGATCGATCTTAAGGATATAATATTCTTGCTCCCCTGCTCGGCCTTCGATGATCACGGCCGCAATTTGCTTTCGGGCCAGAGCGACAGAAACCGTTCCGCCGACATTGCTTTCCTTGATGCCGCCGGTCAGGGGGCTCTTTGCACCAATGGACAGCCGGCTGGTGTTGATAAGGGGTGTGCCGCTCAAATACCCGGGCGCGAATATCAGCTTGTTTTCCGGCCCCAACGGGTCACAGGTGGCCGGTACCTCATTGTTTATCATGATCGAGGTCAGCCCTCGTCCGCCAAGACCTTCGTATTCTCTGGGAACGTTAAACGATTGAATGGCTTTTCGGGTCATATCTACCCGGATAAATTTCATGGTGTCCTCCTGATGTTGATGCCCGAAAACCTCCGGCTGAATAGGCTGAGACGGTCTTAAGATTCATCACTGCTGAAAAGATGCCGGGATAATAGAATATTGGAACAGTGGCGTGGTGATCCAGGTTAACCGTTTGCCTTTCTTGGATGTGATTTAAAAGGGCTTAAGCTGTGTCGTGATAAACCGGGCGATCTTATCGATTTTCTCGTTGGCCTGCAGATAGTCAATGTCCGCAATATCAAGGAAAAGCCGCCTGGTGATTGGTGTATCCGTCATTGCGGTGTCGATGTGCATGGCTCGGTACACATCCTTGCCGAGCAAGATAATTACAAAGTCGGCCGACGGGCAAATTTCCCTCACGACACGATCAACATTTTCAGGATAGATTGAAAATGGTTTTTGGTCGTATAGCTGAAAACTGATAAGCGGACAATACTTTTGAATCCATAGTTTTTGCCACGAATTTTCATTGAGAGCTTCGACAGGATTTTTGTATGACATTTCAGCCCGAAGATATCTGGCGGTTTGCGCCATAATTTCCGTCTTGAGTTTTTCCAGTTTCTGAAGATAAGTCGCGGTGGGCTTAAACCCGAAGACATAGGG
>JASFTQ010000326.1:0-5375 GCA_050053515.1 Desulfobacterales bacterium
AGTATCTCTGGGAGCACCTGTGTAATCCACGCCGGCAATGGTTTCGGCCCATAGATATTTATTGACCTTGAAGGGTTGCAGCCCCATCTTTAAGCGGGCCTTGGTGTCCACCCCCGGAACCTGCCAGTCGAGATAGGCCCAACGGGTTTCGACATTGACATCGTCACCCGAAAAGGAGCCCCCTTGGCCTGTCTCACCAAATCGAATGCCACCGACCTCAATGGCATAGACACCCTTGGTGTTGCCGTCATTGGTTGCGGCCTCAAACCAGAAGCGGTATTTGAGTTCACCATAGTAATCATCCACTTTTTCATCATGGATTTTGCCCGCCTGTTCATTGTCCAGCCAATCGGAGCGATTGGTATAGAGCAAAAAGCGGTGGTTCATATCACCGTGGAAGGCAAACTCCGCACTGAACGCAGGCAGCGCCATGCCTAATGCAATTAGACAGTATAAAATAAACCTCAATGCCTTCATCGCGTTTTCCTCCTTCATCGAAGATTTTTACGGGAGCCAAAGGTCTCCTGTTATAGATGTCTCCACTTGAAAGGTTCAGGGTCTGAACCTATCAAAGCGAGGCTTTTTCGAATAACAATTCTGCGCTCTGCGACAGCCCAATTTTTGTAATTTTTATTTGATTTTTATGAGGTCTTCTTTGTAAGAAAATGACCAGTCGTCCATATCTTGACACTGGTGTTCAGAGCGGTCCCTCCGGGCCTTCGTATTTTAAAAATATTACCATGAACACGTCTGCGCGCAGTCGGGTACGCGAGCATAATCTCATGGATCAATCGGTAGATCTTATATGGGGATAAACGAAGTAAATTCCTTGTGACTAGTGATCATCTGAGGTAGAAGTTCAGATACTATAAGGTTTAACAATTGTACTCATTTAAACAAAACTGACAACTTATACCACCGTGTGTTATTTGTGTTCCATAACCAGATAAATCCATTTATGTCAAGGCTAATTTTTATAACAGTGGATAAGAAAATTTTATGACATTGAACCACCTTGATTGGACCGTTATTTTAACCTATCTTGCCGCCATGATCGGCTTGAGCCATGCTTTGGCAGGCGCACAGAAGACATCTCGCGACTACTATCTGGCCGGAAACAAAACCGCGCCCCTGCCCATCGCGCTGTCCACCATGGCCACCCAGTGTTCCACCAACAGTCTGCTGGGGGCACCTGCCTTTGTGGCCTTTGCCACCGGCGGCGGTATCATCTGGCTGCAATACGAATTGGCTGTACCCTTCGCGATGATATTTCTAATGGCGGTTTTGTTTCCGATATTCCGGCGGCTGAACTTGATCTCTCTTTACGCCTTTCTGGAAAAACGATTTGGCCCGGGCACCCGGATGACCCTGAGCATCCTCTTTCAGATTCTGCGGGCTTTTTCCACCGGGGTTACGGTTTATGGTATTTCACTCGTCCTGCGGGCTTGTCTGGGCATCCCTTTCTGGGCAGCCGTGGTTCTTTTGGGCGGCATCACGGTTATTTATGACACCCTGGGTGGCATGAAAGCCGTGATCTGGTCGGATGTCATCCAGCTTGTGGTTCTTTACGGAGCGATACTGGCGGCAATCGGGGTTGCGGTCAGCCTGGTCGGCGGTTTTGCCGAAATATTCAACCGGATCCAACCCGAACGCCTAAAGGCAATTGATTTCAACCATCACGGCCTGGGTGACGGTCAAACTTTTGCCTTCTGGCCGATGCTATTAGGGGGTTTGTTTCTGTATGTCTCTTACTACGGCTGCGACCAGACTCAGGCCCAACGTGAATTGTCCACCCGCAGCGTCGCCGACACCAACCGTGCCTTGTTTCTGGACGGGATGCTGCGATTTCCTCTGGTGGTGTCATACTGCTTCCTGGGATTGTGCCTGGCCGCGTATGCCGCCGCAGATCCGGCCTTTATAAGCACCCTGCCCCTGAATGAAAACGGCGCAATCAACTATAATTACGCCGTGCCGTTTTTTGTTCTGCGACATTTTCCACACGGTGTCATAGGGCTTGTCATGGTAGGGTTATTTGCAGCCGCCATGTCCTCTTTGGACTCCACCCTGAATGCACTGAGTGCTTTGAGTATGGAAGACATCGTCAAACGTTTTATTGCAAGGGACCTTTCCCCGCGCCTGGAGATGCTGACCTCGAAATTGCTGACGGTATGGTGGGGAGCCGTCTGCATCTTTTTTGCCTTTTACGTCGGGGATATTTCGCAAACGGTGATCGAATCGGTAAACAAGATCGGATCTCTGAACAATGGTCCTTTGCTGGCCGTGTTTACAATGGGAGTATTCAGCCGGCGGATAAACAGCCGGGGGGCTGTGTCCGGGTTTGGGGCCGGGTTAGTCGTCAATCTGCTGCTGTGGAAGTTTGTTCCGCAAGTTTCCTGGATGTGGTGGAATGCCATCGGCTTTTTCATTGCCTACTTTACAGGTTATTTGATGAGCATGATAACACCGGCTCCAGAACCTTCAGAAGCTCATAATGCTTTCTTGCGTAAAAGCAAAATGCCGGGGCAGACAATCGGAATAAACTGGAGACCGCACTACATGGTGCTTGCGTTTTACGGCACGGCAATTTTTTTGTTTCTGTTGATTATTTCTATTTAAATGGCGTGCCACCGAAACCCTCTGTGATCAGTTTTGGTGCATCCATATGTTTTATCGGATGGGGGTTTGTCCAAATAATAAATTGACTTGACAGGGGTAACACAATGTGGCACATGCATATTATTGTACTTTTAACTGAATGACAGCTAGAGAAAGGATGAAGATCATGAAAAAGTGGATAACAATTGCAGCAGCGCTCATAGCCCTGTCCGGTACCATGGTGTTTGCCGCTGAACCGAATAATTGGAACGATCCCGAAACCGCCAGCGGCTCTGTCTGGCTTACAACGGATTATGTATTTCGGGGTGTCTCAAACACCGACGAGCACCCCGCAGCTCAGGCAAGTCTGGACTATACCTTCAAGGGTTTGTACCTGGGCATATGGGGGTCCAACACCAGCTTTTCAGATGCCGGCATCGAGATCGATTACTATGCCGGTTACGCCGCCTCTCTGGGAAAGCTCGACTATGACCTGATGGCGGTTTACTACGGCTACCCGGAAGCCCAAAGCGATGTCCCCGAACACGACTACCTGGAGCTGCACCTCGGATTGTCCTACAAATTGGAGGGCGTACCCTTTGAACCGGTCCTGGGTGTCGGCTATAACTATTCACCGGATTTCTTCGGGGAGGATGGTGCCGGTCACTACTTCAACGGCATGCTGGATCTTACCCTACCCTACGGACTTGTCCTCGGCGCTGAGCTCGGATATCAAGACGTCGAAGGCGATAAATCTACCGGAAGTGGCTTGGGCATGGACGGGGATGACGGATTCGAGTATGCCCATTGGAGAATCAGTTTATCCAAGGAGATACCGGATTGGTTCACCCTGGATTTAAGCTATCACGACAGCGATGATGATGCCGAGGATTTCTTCGGCAAAATCGCGGACTCGAGGGTGGTCTTTACCGTATCCCGAACATTTTAGGGGCTTTTTATGAGGTAAACTTAATGACCACAAGGGTGATGTCGTCTTTTGGTTTTGTGGTTTGACGGAAATCGACAACCGCATCAATAACTCTTTGTACAATTTCCTGAGAAGATCGCTGCGCATGCAGGCGGAGGATTTGTCTGACGCGATCCTTGCCGAATCTCTCACCGTGAGGGTTTTCAGCTTCCCAGATCCCATCCGTACCGATGAGGATTATCTGACCGGCGGACCATTGTGAGCGTTTGTATTCCGTAAATGACCAATTATCGTCGATTCCAAGGGCCATACCGTCACCCCGAAGTTCTTCAAATGAATTTGCAAACGGTTCATAGGCAATAGCCGGCTCATGACCTGCTCTAACCCATTGAATTTCTTTTGTGACGGTATCAACGACCATAAAAAACAACGTCATAAAGCTGGATGAAGACGATGTATCGAGATACAAGTGTTTGTTCACATCCGTGATCTTTTGTGAAATGCTGCCCGGCTGACTCGCACGGATTCTTATCAAGGCCCGTGCGGTGGTCATCAACAGAGCGGCAGCGATGCCATGCCCCACGACATCCCCTACGGCTATTCCGATCCGTCCTTGCCCTAATTCGGTAAATTGAAGAAAATCAAAGTAATCTCCACCGGTTTCATCACAGTATGAGCTTTTACCGGCTATATCCAAACCATCAATGTCCGGGGGCCTTTGTGGAAGCAGATTCTGTTGGACTTGCATGGCCAGATTCAACACTTCTTTGAGTCGCATGCGTTCTTCGAGCTGATGAACCATGGAATTGAAGCTGCGCGCCAGCTCACCGACCTCATCCTGTGTTTTGACCGGAAGCGGTTTGCCATAATCTCCGCGGGCGACCCTATCAGCGGCCTCGGATATATCCGTGATAGAAGTAACGGTGTAACTTGTTACCAATCGAATCAAAAATAAAATTAAAATTATAAAAAACACCGCACCCAAAACATAATAGAGCCGAAACCGTTGGATGGGTGCCAGGATTTCCTCACCCGCGGCAATCATAACGAGATTCCAGGGGGCTTCACGAAGTTTGTAAAACCCGCTCACTTTCGAGGGGGGATCCCCCTCACCAAATAATGTTCCATATGTCATCGACCGGATTGCATAAATTGTTTGCAGCTCTAGCGGGTCCCCGTTCTCGAATAATTTTTTCCGGCCTTTGTTCAGGGGGCTGTATAGTATTTTCCCGGTATCGTCCACCAAGTACGCCTGATGGTGGTGCCACAGTCTTGAATCTCGAACATTTTCGAAGAGAAAATCGAAACGGATCACCACCTCAAGCTTGCCTATTTCATGACCGCTTTCATTATGCAGCGTTGATATCATTGAAACAGTTTCATGGTCGACTGAAGCATCGTACCGCGGCGGGGTAATCTCTGAAATTTTACCATGATGAATCATCATGGGTTTTTTCTTTCTGTCTCCCATTCTCATCTTGTGAGAATCTTGAGCTTGGGAATTGAAATGCTTGTGACGAAATGACGGCCTGTCCGATCGGTCTTCCAGCCGAATGATATTAACCCGCTCAACGCCTTCTGCGTTTCTAAGCCGATCTAAAATCCAATCATATATGTGATGATCGCCATGATTTTTCCCCGAGACTTCGTAAAACATGCGGATCCATTGCTTGGGAAGATTCAGGCTCATGTCCACCTGATGCGCCTCCTGTTGAAGGCTGAGGATGGCAGTCTCCCGCCACTGTTCCAGCAAACTGCTTCTGGCATAAATGAATCCGGCATAACCCATGGCGATAAGAAGGAGGGCCACGGGTAACAGCAGAAACACCGATAAGCGCTGATTGAGGCTTGT
>JASFTQ010000327.1:0-5360 GCA_050053515.1 Desulfobacterales bacterium
ACCTGAAAATTTGGCGGCGCCGGTCACCTTATCAACCGCATCTCGCCGTTGAAACGATTTCCCCATGACTTCATACTCAGAAGACGGTTTTAACGGCGGCACATCTTTCAAGTGTTTTTCGATGATATTGCCTTTGGTGAGTTCCCCGTAACTCACACGACGCTCTGATGTTGACGGATTATGGATGTATCCGTTTTGGGCAACCAGTCGTCCAACGGGGGATTTCAGATGCTCTGCGGCCAATTCCATTAATACGCCTCTGGCCTCGGCCGCAGCCTCGCGGAGAAATATCCCGAAATAGCGGATGGAGAGGGAGCCGAAGGTTCCGGCATCCCACGGGCACAGATCGGTGTCCCCCATCACAATATCCACCATATCATAATTCACATGGAGTTCTTCGGCCAGCAATTGGGGTATAGACGTCATAACCCCCTGACCCATCTCTATCTTTCCGGTATACAGAGCGACCCGGTTATCGGTACCGATTCTCAGAAACGCATTGAAATCGGTGGGGATTTCAGCACCGAGGAAACCGGTGCGCAGCATGCGTGCCCATGCACGGCGATCCAAGAAGTTGAAGTAGACAATGATCCCTCCGCCTAAAACACCCATGCGCTTCAGAAATTCACGTCGATTCATGGAAGAAGACAGCATCACTTCAGCCCTCCTTTCATCTCTCGGGAAGCGGTTTCAATGGCCTGAACGATCCGGGCATGGGCACCGCAGCGGCACAGGTTTTCCTCCATGCCGTCGATGATTTCTTCTCTCGATGGGGTGGGATTATCCGCCAGCAGGCTGTAGGCTTTGAGGATCATGCCGGGGGTGCAATAGCCGCATTGGAAACCGAGATGTCGGATAAACGCTTTTTGCAGCGGATGCAATGTGCCGTTTTTGGCGAGTCCCTCAATGGTTGTGATCTCGCTGCCATAGACTTCCTTTATAGTTTTCTGACAGGAAAGCACGGCGACATCGCCGGCAATCACCGTACAGGCACCGCAAAAACCTTCGCCGCAGCCGTATTTCGGGCCCGTTACTCCCAGATCGGTGCGTAAAACCCACAACAGCGTCCGCTCACCGTCCACTTGCAGGCGCACTAGACGATCATTCAGTTTAAAACGGATTGTTTCTATCATACAAAGCCTCCTATTCGATAAACAGATAAAGAAAGAATATCGGGATGCGAACAATGAAGAGTAAATCGTAAGGATGATTCGAATTTTCGAATCTGCCCATAAACCACAGATACCCGAAAGGATTGGGATTGAATCGGGTGCAGCTTGAGAACAATTATTTAATATACATCATAAGATTCGAATGGACAAGGTATAGCAAATGAAAAAAATTGGATTCGCCGACGGCAGCTAATTTAGGGGACATCATTCGTTTATGCGTTTCTATACCCGCCAGGTCATCAAGGGTGTCAGGTGATAGGTGGTAGATAATAGGCAATAGGTTGGGGGTGATAGGGCTACGGGTCGGCGCACCAGCTGAAAGCTGAAGGCTCAAAGCTCTGAAAGCGAGGTCAGAATCATGAACGCTCGATGTTGGATGAATACCAAAGGCCGAGGGGAGGCTGGGAGGCAGTGTGTGGGCAAAGTTAGACCTATCGTCTCATAAAATGATTTTTAAACATTAGACCAGTCAGGTAAATTTCTTAACGGCACCTATAAATTGATTTTTATTGCTTTACCCCAAGATATTTTATATCCACAATCTAAATTGCCTCAGAAATTCATATCTGAGCCGGAACTCGATTGAGTATTGGATTTCTTATTCATCAAAGCATATGTTCGGCAATCTCATTTTCTGCCGATCTTCTCTGGAATCGTTGTAAATATTCTATTATCGCACCCCCCTTATTAATCTTAACAAGAATTTTTAAAGCCAAGTGTCATCTAAAGGAGAGATGATTATGGATCACTTCAAAGAAAAGGTCTCTATAGTGACAGGTGCGGCCTCAGGGATTGGCCGAGCACTGGGGGAAGAGTTGGCCCGGAGAGAAGCGATTGTGATTCTGGCAGATATAAACAGTCAACTGCTCAGAGGGGTTGTTGACTCGATGGCAGCGTCTGGCTATCAGGCTGAAGCAGTGTCGGTGGATGTTTCCAACTATGACGCGGTTAAAAAATTAGTAACCGATACCGTTGCGCAACACAGCAGGCTTGATTTCATGTTCAATAACGCAGGAATTGCTGTCGGCGGTGAAGTTCGCGACTGTTCCATCGATGATTGGCGCGACGTTCTCAAGGTAAATCTGTACGGTGTCATCCATGGCGTCGACGCTGCCTACCAGATCATGGTTGAACAGGGCTTTGGACATCTTATTAATACTGCTTCCATTGAAGGGTTGCTTCCTTTCCCGGGAGCAGTTTCCTATGCAGCAAGCAAGTACGGCGTCGTTGGGCTCTCAAACTCGCTTCGCATAGAGGGCGCGGACCTTGGGGTGAAAGTCAGCGTGGTTTGCCCCGGATATATTAAGACAGCGATTTTCCACACCAGCAAAATGATCAAAATCGACCGGGAAAAACTGCTGGAATCATTGCCCGAAAGGCTGGGCATAACCCCGGAAAAGTGCGCTTCTGCGATAATACGCGGCGTCGAACGCAATAAAGCCATTATCGTGGTGACTGGGTTTGCCAAGGTTCTGTGGCTGCTGCAACGGATCAGCCCCCGGCTGATACTCTGGATGATGCGTCGGAATTTAAAAAAATCCCGCAAGGAGATGCGGATTGGAGATTAGAGTGTTCATCATAATAATATTCCGATTGCCAGCGGGCCAGGCAGGGGGTAAATTTTTATCGACAAGCCGATCCCCCCGGCGGTTCTAAATGACAAAGGGTTATGGCTGCCTGGATGGGCAAACGGCGGGGCGTCTTTGGGTTAACCCGAATATTTTAACCGGCAGGGGGGCAATTGAAAACAAGTAACTATTTCCCAGCCATGCGGGCGGTGATTGTGCATCTTGACGACAAAAATTTACCCCCTACCCGGACCGCTTCACTCTGCTGTATTTCGGAACGTTATTTTGACAAACACTATAATTGCGATTTTAGGCAATGGGCTGCAGGCAAGAGGTGATGGGACTTAAAGGTATTAGGCTGCAAGGCTGGTCGGCCGGCAGCCAAGGCATCGGGGCTGAAGGCCGAATGCTCAGTAAGCGTCTTCGGCGACGATCTGTCTCAACAGGTGGTAATCCAGATTGCCGCCACTTAAAACGACACCCACCTTGTGTCCCGGATCCGACCAGCGGCCGTGTAAAAGGGCTGCGACCCCCACTGCCCCGGAGCCTTCCACAACCAGTCGGTGATGCTCCAACAACAAACGGATGGCAGAACGGATTTCAGCTTCCTCGACCAGCACCATGCGGTCTATGAATCGGCGTCCCAGTTTGAACGTAATTTCACTGATGCCGCCTTCGAGCCCCTCTGCGATGGTCTCTAGGGACGGAAATGTCAGATAGGGTCGATTTTCCTCTAAAGAACGCGCCATGGCGCAGGAGGCGGTCGACTGGCACCCGATTATCCGGATGGCCGGATTGATCGTTTTTGCAGCGGCGGCCACTCCGGCAATCAATCCGCCGCCACCGACCGGAACGATCAGCGCTTCGAGGTCGGAAATCTCCTCCATCATTTCCAAACCCACGGTCCCGTGGCCGGCCATAATCATTACATCGTCAAACGCTCGGATAAATACACGGCCGGATTTTTTTGCATCCTCCAAGGCTGCGGCATGCGCCTCGTCAAATAATTTGCCTGCGATAATTACTTTCACCTTGTATTTTTGAATCGCCTGCAGTTTATTGCGGGGTATGATTTCGGGCACATAAATGCGGCTGGGGATGCTGAAGCGAGTGGCTGCATAACCAACTCCCTGGGCGTGATTTCCGGCTGAGCTGGTGACGATACCTTTGGTTTTTTCCCGGGAGCTGAGTGAGGCGATCTTGTAATAAGCACCCCGCAGTTTAAAGGAACCGGTGCGCTGCAGGCACTCTGCTTTCAGATAGATCTCCATGTTGGTTCGGTCACTGAGAAGGCCGGATTTTTCAAACGGGGTTTGCCGAATAATTCCCTGCAGGTGCTTTCGGGCCTGGAGGATATCGCTAAATTCTATAGAGGGCATGCGGGTTTATGGGACACCTTTTACTTTTATATGCCAGCTGAGCATCGCCTGGGAGCGGCTCGGGCTAAGCAACAATCTCCCGGATCCGAACCTTCCTTAAATCTTTCTGGCCCAGGCCGTGACGGGAGGCATAGTCGAGCATCAGAATTCTTTGCGGATCGACGCCCAGCAGCCGGGTGGCATATGTATCCACAGCCACCGGGTCGCGGCCGACAAAAACTTTGCGTGGCCGTTTCACCAGGCCCGGGCCTCGCGGACCGCCGGTGGCCAGCACTTCGGTGGCGTCCATCACGCATAAATCGGGTTTGCGGACCAGATTGATGTCTGCGATGCATTGCGCCAGGTGAATCGGATCGTTTCCTCGATGGAATTGAAGGCAGGTGGAAAATTTCGCAGATCCCATCATGTTTTTCAGAACGGCCGTGATAAAGGTGGCCGAATGACTCTTGACTATAGCCGTATTGATGAAGACGTCGCATTCGAGAAGGTCCTTCATGATGTCCGCCCTCTTGAGCGCCAGTGCCCCTTTAATGGGAACCGTCTTATGGTCGCCGCTGGGGGATTTCAACATCCTGATCGCCTCCTTCGCCTGTTTGTCGGAACGGACGCGACGGAAGTAACCCCAGGGCGGAGACTTGATGAGGATGGTCTCCTTGGCCCCGGCGTCATAACACATCCTGGCAATGGCTACGGTCATGTCCGGATGCACGTGGGCGCCGATGTTCAGGAAGGAATGATTCACCAGCAATCCGACCCTTGAACCCTTGGATACGATCCGGTTCATGCCGCCTAGCCCATCGACAGCTTTGATGGTATTGGCAAAGTAGTTGGTTCCCTGAACAACAAAAATATCCGGTTTCGCATCGGCACCTATGGTGGCAGGCCCCAGGCCCATCCCACCAAGCACGCCTCCCGTCAAAAAAATTCCCTGCTTGATAAATGCCCGTCTTGTGATCTTTTCAGACATCACGTATCCCTTCTTCTTCAGGAGGGTTGCATATTGCTGTTGATCTCTTGAGAGGAAAATGTTCGAGTTCTCGCCCATCTGGTCAACTCCAGACAAGGGAAAGAATACACTCACCAATCGATAACGTCAATTATTTGATTAATGAGAAAAGGATACAAATCTCGACGGGCAGTTGCCCATTGAACAGTGAAAAGGAATGATAAGATTGGCGCTTTAATTCACAATTCAAGCTTTGACCCCTTGCACCCCTCGCACCTGCATTTCAGGCAGCACC
>JASFTQ010000328.1:0-5333 GCA_050053515.1 Desulfobacterales bacterium
CTTTTCAGAACAATCATCCCGATCATGGGTATCGGTCTCCTTATCGGAATCGCGGCTTTCAATATATTGCATGGAAACCTGCTCAAAAAACTTTTTGGGTTGCTGGTTGTCGGTTTATCGGTGCACGAACTTTACCGGCTTTTGAAAAATGAGACCCGGCAATCGGCAGCATCTAAATTAACATCCGGGCTTTACATCTTTTCAGCCGGCCTTATTCAAGGCATCTATGCATCCGGCGGCCCCCTGCTGGTTTATGCCATGAACAGATTGAATTTGGCAAAATCCATATTCCGCAGCACTATATCTGCCTTATGGCTTATTGCCAACATCATAATGACGGTTTCATATATTGTTACCCATAAAATGAATTGGGTATCGTTAAAATATTTTGGACTGCTTTTACCGGTCATCATCATCGGTATAATTGCCGGTGAGAAACTGCATGCCGCAATCAATCAACACGCGTTTACGATAATTGTATTCGTGCTGCTTCTGGGGGCGGGTGTTTCAATTATCTTTACCGGATGATTTTTTAACTTGGGGCGAGAAAAACGACTTGCCTCAAAAAAGAACACCGCATGGGAAAACCGCTAGCCGGAGGCCAAAGCAGGGCTCCCCGCCATCCCCCGGCCCATCGAATTCAAGGTCATATAGGGGTGGGCATCCAACGCGAATTACGGAGCCCCAGGTGCTTTATTGACATTTACAGCCAAACCGTCTTAAAATCTTTAATTGACCGTAAAAAAAATGAAGAAACTGGTGTGTGTTTCCGTAAATGAGTTACAAAATCCAATTCAAACCGCTGTAATACTTTTTGAACTTATTCCCGGGACACAACACTTGATCTCTGGAAGCATTTCAACAGAACCCCTTGATTCAATCCTGTCGGTATTGATACACATATAGAGGCGTTATAAAGTGTGGATTTGAGCCTCATTTTGCCTGACCGTTGGGAAAAGCCGATGAATATCCTAATCAAAAACGGTTTACTAGTCGACGGCACCGGATCCAATGGTTATCACGCCAATCTGCTGATACACAATGACAAGATCGAAGAGATCGGCAACGATATCCAGGTCGCTGATTGCGAGGTCATCGACGCCTCCGAAAAAGTCGTGGCTCCGGGGTTTATCGACATTCTCAATCACGCCGATCTTACCATATTAAAAGTCAACACGGCCGAGGCCTACTTGATGCAAGGGGTTACAACCATGCTGGTGTCGGTATGCGGCATTGGGCCGGCACCTGCGAACCAAAAGGTTAGAAAATATTATAGCGACTTTGTCTCCAAGCTCTTCGGCTCCCAAGAGATGACCTTGTATGATACCCTTAAAGATTTATTTGGAGAAATTCAAGCGGCCGGTATTTCACCCAATTTAATCTTTCTCATCCCCCAGGGAAACGTAAGGACCTGTGTATTGGGTGTGGAGGAGCGCGTGCCAACAGCCGACGAACTGGAGGAAATGAAACAGATTGTTAGAGAAGGTATGGCTGCCGGGGCTTATGGCCTGAGTACCGGTCTGGTGTATCCGCCGGGCTCCGTGTCCACGACCGATGAGATTATCGAACTTTGCAGGGTTGTTCAGGAGTATGGCGGTATTTATGCCTCTCACCTGCGCAATGAAGGTACAGGTGTTATAACGGAAGGTATGGGCGAATTAATTAAAATTGCCCGTCAGTCGGGGGTCCAGGCCCACATTTCCCATTGGAAGGCCGGTGGTGTGTTCGCCTGGAAATTGACACCCCAGATGATTTCCACGATTCAACTGGCTCGCGATCGGGGTCTCAAAATATGGGCGGACATGTACCCTTATGAAGAAGCCGCCTACAGTTTGAGCGGCATTTTACTGCGCCCCTGGGTCTATAAAAATTTTGAAAAACACCTGTCGAATCCTGTGACGAGACAAAGAATCGCCGATGAAACCATGGGTATGATCTATTCTTCATTCCTGAAAGATCTCCCCCGGCTTATCGAGGTGCTTCCAAAATATCTGATCAAAGAATTAATTTTCGGCTTCCTTAAAAAGAAAATCAGAATTATCTCGGTGATGCACAGCCATCACATCGAAGGTATGTTTCTAGGCGACGCGCTCAAAGTCCTCTATCCCAAAAAAAAGTTTTTGGATGCCCTGTTGGACTTCATCCGTGATGAAGAAGGAGCCGTCATGGTTTCAATTAAGCTGATGAACGAACGGCAGAGCATTTTTAAATTGATCAAACAGGATTTTGTGGCCATCGGATCGGATGGCTTTTTGGTTTATGAAGGTAATACCCATCCCCGCTCTTTCGGCTGCTTTCCAAAAATTCTGGGGGACTATGTGAGACTAAAACGGTTGTTTTCTCTTGAGGAAGGAATTCGCAAAATGACCGGTCTGCCGGCTCAAATTTTAAATTTAACCGATCGGGGCATTATCAAGAAAGGCAATCTGGCCGACATCGTTATTTTTGACCCCAATACGATAATCGATAAATCAACTTATGAAAACGGAACCCAATTTCCGGAGGGCATTGAGTATGTCATCGTCAATGGAAAAATCACCGTCGCCAACGGAAAGCATCTGGGTACCTTGAATGGCAAAATATTAAAACGTCCATAAATTCAGGGGGTGGCCTTAATTCTCTTCACTTTGGATGTCTGCGTCCCTGGTTTTTCCTATGATTTGGCAATGGGGGCATTCCTGCCCCCTCCGCATTCCACCCGCGCTTTGCTTGGGTGGCTGCGGTCTCCCCCATTGCCAAGTCATGGAAAACACGAAGGGACTCCGCCAAAGACGTTCAGAGAATTAAGGCCACCCCCTGAATACGTCCGAAATAGGGGTTATAGTTACTTTTACAGACTAATCCACTGCCCGACGGTTTCCACGGCCCGCCCGGGTCCGAAATGATCGGCAAAGATAAGAAAATAGAAAGCTTCCTCTTTGTTGCGAACCATGGGATGCTCTTCCTGAGTTATCGCCAACTCTTCGTCCGAGATTTTATCTTTGAAATATTGCTTAAGGATATCGGCCGTGCCCGAACCCTGAGAAAATTCCTGTTTGAGACGCCAGACAATCTTTTGGGGCAGCACATCCTCGAAAGCTTTTCTGAAAACCCACTTTTCTATCGCCTGACCGCCATCTTGTTTGAGTTTGAATTCAGCCGGAATCGACAACGTATAGGTTAACAGTTGGCCTGATATCAGCGGGGCAACCACGCGAATACTGTTTGCCAGATTCATCCTGTCCAGACGCAAAGACGCGTTGTTATGCAAGAATCCGAGGCATTCCATCTGTCGGGCGAACAACTCGTCGGCCGGAAAGCGCTTGAGGTATTGGTACCCGCAAAAAAGCTCATCACCGCCTTCACCGGAAAGTAAAACCGCCAGGCCCATTTCTTTTGCATAACGGGAGATAAGATAATTTGCTGCAGCACTTCGCACCAAGGAAGGGTCAAAGGACTCCAGATAGTAAATCACGTCCGGCAGGGCTTCCAAAATCTGGTCAAGATCAACAATAATTTCGTGGTGCTCGGAGTTTATGTGGTCAGCCATCAAACGGGCGTTTTTGATATCTTCGCTTTCTCCGATTCCCACAGCAAACGTCATTAAGCGAGCGTCATCTCCGAGTTTCTTTTTATGGTTATCGTTTGCCAGCCAGGCAACGACGCTGCTGTCAAGCCCGCCACTGAGCAGGCACCCGGTGGGTGCGTTGAAAGGAACACGATCGGTGATGCTGCGTGAGATGATATCTCTGATCGTTTCCGTGATTTCAGCCGGATCAACAGGCACAACCTCAGGCGGATGGTCAGGCAATTTTGCATAAAGCGTCGGCTGCCCGTCACCGGTCATACAATGTCCCGCTGGGAATTCATAAACTTGATCGGTGACCGCCAGGATGCTTTTGAGTTCAGAAGCAAAATAAAGCGCCCTGTTTTTTCTTCCATAAAACAGGGTTTTGATACCCAAAAGATCCCGGGCTGCAAAAACATCCTCACCGTCGGAGATTACAAAGGCAAAGATGGCATCGTCAAGATAGCGCAGCATATCTCGGCCATAATGCCGGTAGAGATGAAGAAGCAACCGCTCTTCTCGAAAGGGGCCATCGGAGAGGCTACCGGCTCGGGTACGCGCCAGCGTTTCCCAATTACCGATCTGTCCGTCATAACAGATTCTGAGGTTGGAATGTTTGGCATCCTGGACCGGAACCTCAATTTGAAAGTCATCGTCTTTTACAGGGTTAATGTCCCCCCGCAAATAGTTCTGGCCCATGCGGATGTGCTTGGATTTAAATTTGCCACATAGATAGGGACCACGGTGGATTATTTTTTTCATCATATTTTCAAGTTCCAGATAATCCTGATCAGGGTAAATCACGGCAAAACCGCTCATGGCTGCAAAAACCTCCTCGGCGAATGATATTTAGAATTCATAAAAAAATGGGAGTTACAAATTTTGGTGGGCAATCACTGCAGAGAAATGTAGCGACTTTTTAATTGAGCGCTGCTCCGGCAAATTCTGACCATTGGGGGCTATTTTCTCAAAAAGCTCTGGCTTTGCCAAAGCAATCTCCTTTTTATCGTGATTGATCTGTTTGGATAACACCAGCATGTTTTTATAGAAATTATTTGTATAAAAAAATTTCTAACAGAAATAATATAGCCTGTCAACCTCGTAGTTGAGCATTGCGGTCGATTGATTTGTCATATTGATTTCTCAAAATAAATCTGTTACTTATGAAATTCCTAACAGGAACCTTCTCTAAAAACTTTTATTTTAGGCATCTTGGCGGATTTTTGTAAAATTCACCTTTAATGCGCACAATTACACCGTGCCGGAAAAATACAGCATACAAAATCGAAAAGTTACGGTATTTGGATGAAGAAATAAACATACTACCGGAGGATGCCATCATGAAGCTCAAAAACATCGACACGCTACAGCCCAGGCTCCATGTGATGAATCCAGATCAAATGTGGTCCATTCATGCAGCTGCCCTCGAAATCCTTAAAACCACCGGTTTTAAAATGCTACATCCCGGCGCCCAAGAAATGCTGCTGGATGCAGGATGCAACCTGTCCCGTGATGGTCGCATCAGATTACCGGCGCGTCTGGTGGAAAACGCCTTAAAAACAGCACCACAACGCATATTGCTCTACGATCAGAAAGGTGAGGAGGCCATGGACTTGGTCGATCAAAATTGGTTTTACGGCACAGGTTCGGACGCCACATTTACCATCGACGTAAACACCGGACAACGCCGTCGAACCGTCCTGCAAGACACCGGTAATTTTGCCAAGTTGGTTGATGGCCTGGAGAATATTCACTTTTCCATGTCGATGGGTAACCCGGCGGAAGT
>JASFTQ010000329.1:0-5292 GCA_050053515.1 Desulfobacterales bacterium
TATCGTTTTCAGTTTCATCTCTGTTTTTTCCCTTTATCTTTAATTGCAAAAGGACAATTCATGGTTATCCATCAACGCCCTTTAAAATCAGGGTCCCGCTTTTCAGCAAAGGCCCGGGGTCCTTCCTTGGCATCTTCAGATTGTCTGACCGGTTCCGCCAGAAATTGCTCCAGCCGCAATCCCTCGGCAAGCGGCAGGTCCAGACCGCGGTAAACGGCTTCCTTGGCCGCCCGAACCGCCAGAGGCGCATTGCGGCATATCTTCTCGGCCGTCCTGAGTGCTTCCGCCAGCACCTCGTTTAGCGGCACAACACGGTTGACCAAGCCGATGCGCAAGGCCTCTTGGGCATCAATCCGCTCGGCGGTAAGGATCATCTCCAGGCTCCTGGCCAGGGAGATGAGCCTCGGGAGCCGTTGGGTGCCTCCCGCTCCCGGCATGATCCCCAAGCTGACCTCGGTCAGTCCGAAGATGGCGTTTTCCGCCGCGATTCGGATGTCACATGCCAGGGCGATCTCCAACCCGCCGGCCAGGCAGTGCCCGTTGATGGCCGCGATGATCGGTTTCCAAATGTCGAGGTTGCGGGTAATTCCGCCTACTCCCGGGTCTTTTTCGGCCTTCTCTCGGCGCTGAATCGGGGTCATGCTGCTGTAGTACCGGCTTAGATTCTTAAGATCCCCTCCGGCGCAAAAGGCTTTGTCCCCTGCGCCGGTGACAACGGCAATCCACAAATCCGGATCGTCACGAAATTCAATCCAAGCCTTGTTCAGCTGATCAAGGGTCTCGCTGTCAAGGGAATTCATGGTATCGGGGCGATTGATCGTGATGATCGCAATCCTTTCCTTTGTTTCAAATAATACAGCCACCGACTTCTCCTTTACTTGCTGACGTCCGTTCCAATCGCCTCAAAATGCTTAATGTCCAGAATGTAACCGGTTCTTTTTTCCGAAAAGACCGCCCGGACCCTCATACCGGCCTGAAGCTGCGTCACGTCGGTTTCCGCCAAAAGATGAACGAAAGCCGTGTCGGCGCCATCGAGTTGGATTATCCCATAGGCCAAGGGGGCATCTTTGGGATAATGGCTTTCCTTGCGGTGTACTACGGTGAAGGTAATCAGATTCCCTTCCGATCTCACTTCCACCCATTCATCGGTGTCGGTAAAGCATTGACTGCAGAACAACTGGGCAGGAACGATGACTTTGTTGCACCCTGGGCATCTCTTGCCCATTATCCGCTGCCGATCTCTTAACTCGATAAGGAACCGGCTGGCCGTTTTTCCCGCCGAATAGCTGAAAGGCAAGTCGACCTTACCTTCAAGGACCATCGGTTTAACGCCATCGCTCATCTGTTTTTCTCCCGCCTCAATTGACGCAAAATCCTCAATTGAGGTAATGTCTTTTTTGCTACTTAATCGTTTTGAAGTGGAGAATGTCTCCGATATTGCCCTCTCGCTTTTCTTTAAAGACCGCCTCAACCCTCATCCCGATGTAGAGTTTTTCCGGATCTCCCTCCTCGAGGATATGGTTGATGGTGGAAAATGCGCCGTCGAGTTGAATAAGGCCCGATCCATAAGGGACCGGGCGTGGCCTTCCGGTTGACCCGTCGATAAATTTGATGTAGATTGATGTAAAAGCCTTCACTGTGCCCTTGGGGCCCACCGGCACCCATTCACCCGTCTTTGCGTAACACTCTCCGCATACCGGTCGCGGGGGTACTAGAATTCGGCCACACTGCACACACTTGACTCCCATGATTTTTCCACTATCCTTCATCTCCCTGAAAAACCGGGTATAGTGGTCCCCGGCCGGGAAGCGGTAATGAAGTTTCATATGGACAGGTACACGCAGAAGTTCTTCCTGTTGATTATCTTTTTTCATCATACACCTCTTAGTCCGGTGTGCCGGACAATATCATGACATCGCTCCAGCAATAGACCCCGTAACCCGTTACCAGCGCAAGGTTAGCATCCGGCACCTGTCGCTTGCCGCCTTTGCCATGGATTTGCAGTGCGCCCTCGGCTACACGAATGGTTCCGGAAGCCCCGACGGGGTTGGTCGAGACCACACCTCCCGAGAGATTGACCGGAAGCTCGCCATCCATCAGGGTGACGCCGTCATCGATCAACCGTCCGCCTTCCCCTTCCCTGCAAAATCCCAATGCTTCATACCAGGCAATTTCCGCATAGGTCAAAGGGTCGTAAATCTCGGCCACATCGAACTGCTTCAGAGGTTCTTTGATACCTACCTTTTGGTAGGCCTCCCGGGCCGCTTCCCTCAAACTTCTCATTGTACTCAGACGGTTCTTGACTTCTCCCAAATAGATATGATCGTGCCGCGTGACCGCCGCCCGCACCCAGGCGGGCCTGGCGCACTTCTTATTGGCGATCTCTTCAGCGGCATAAATAATGGCGCAGGCCCCATCGGATTGGGGGCACATCTCCAACCGATGAACGGGGTAGGCCAACATGGGAGATTCAAGCACCTCTTCGACGGTAAGATCGGGCATCTGCAGGTGAGCATAGGGGTTATTGCAGGCATTGCGCCGTGCCTTGACGGCCACCTTGGCAGATTGTTCCTGGGTAACTCCCCTGTCGGCCATGTATTGCGAAATGGAAAGGGCAAAATTACCGATGGCCGCTGCCGCGATGTGGCGATCCCAGAAGGGATCTGTCAGGGCCATGCCGGCTGAAGTATTGCCGTCGGAGTGTTTCTCAAACCCCACCACCATCACCGTATCAAAAAGCCCGGAAGCCACATGATAGTACCCCGAAATGGCCCCGGAGGTCCCCGAGGTGCCTCCCGTGGAGATTTTAAACGCGTGCTTCATGAAACCACCGGCCCCTTCCGCACACCACATGTCGGGACGCGCGCGGCCCTCAAATAGCTCCATATTGGCCAGCACAACCGCATCAATGTCTTTTACGGTCATTTCCGCATCCTCTAAGGCTGCCGTGGCGGCTTCATAAACCAATTCCATCTGGTTGACATCTTCACGTTTGCTGCAATGTTTGGTCTGGCCGGTTCCAATAATGGCACCTCTTTTTCCCACTTTGCTCTCTCCTCTTCAGTTTCTCACGATCATCACATACTGACCCTGACCACAGAATCCGGTAGTACCGTGGGCCAGGGCCGTTTTGACGTTTTGCGCCTGCCGGGCCCCGGCTTCTCCGCGAACCTGCAACACGGTCTCCACCAGACGGGTCAAGCCTGCCACCGTAACAGGGTTACCCGCCAGCATCCCCCCCGAGGGGTTAACCGGGAGTGCGCCGCCCTGGGAGGTCAATCCTTCCGCAAGCATTCGGCTCCCATCGCCCCTGCCGCAGAAACCCATGAGTTCCGTCCACAGCAGCTCCTGATAAGAAAATGCTGCGGATATTTCAGCGACATCCAGTTCTTTGGCAGGATCGTGAATCCCTGCCATTTCGTAGGCCTTTTGGGACGCTTTTGCCAAGGCCTCGCCTTCGCTGAGATCCCGACCTCCTAAATAGTGAGCCTCCATACAGCACCCGGCTCCAAGGATCCATACAGGATTTTTACAAAGCGCTTCGGCTTTTTTTTGCGAAGCCAGCACAACGGCGCAGGCACCGTCCGAGACAGGAGCGGCATCCATTTTCTTGATGGGGTAAGCCCACATGGGGGAGTGCATGACCTCATCGGTGGTGACGTCTTTTGCCACCTGGGCTTGGGGATTATTCTGAGCATCTCTGAGATTCTTGACTACCACCTGCGCACAGTCTTCCTGGGAAATCCCGAACCGGTCCATATAACGGTTGGCCTGAAGTGCGGCTGCTGACAGGTAGTCCAGCCCCAATGGTTGCTGATAAATCGGGTCGAAGACCCAATTGCTAATTCCGTAATGGTCGCCCATGGACTCCCGGCATTGCGAAACCACCAGAGTAAGTTCCGATGAGCCGGATAGAATGGTCATCATGCCCTGAAAGGCTGCACCCAGCCCATCGCCGGCAACCCGGCTTTCCGGTTTCATGATCGCCCCGACGACATCGGTCAGCATTTGATTGGAAGCGGTGCGGCCATCCCAGAGATCCACACTGGATGTCACAATGCTGTCGACCTCTTGCCGACTGATGCCCGCATCGGCCAAGACTTCCTGAACGACATCGGAAACAGTATCCGTTATCGCCTGATAGCTTTTATCCGCTTCATATTTTGTCTGGCTTACGCCGATGATGCCAACCCGCGGGTTCATCGCAAATATTTCTCCCTTCTAATTAACGTTTCAGGATAACTGGGCAGTTCCAGGTTTGGGATTTCGCCCTTCAGGCTCCCGGCTTCGCTCTTCGAGCTACGACGGGACAAGTAGACACAAAAGGCAAGGTTCAAGGTTTACACGCCATTGGCGGCGCCGAAAGCGACCAGGGTTCAAAGGTTACAATATTTTAATGGGAGGTGTAGTCACCCATATGATTTCTGAATCTCCTTGAGCCGTGTTATAAATCGCATGCGGTATTGTCGACTCAAAGTAAATGGTGTCCCCTTCGTTTAGGACATGGCTCTCATCGCCGACATCAACCTGAATCTGACCCTTCAGAACAAGCCCGAATTCCTCGCCCTCATGTGTGTACTTTTCAGGCGGGGTATTGAAACGTTTTACCTTTGCAAAAACAATTTCCATTTTATTTTTGCGCACGGTAGGATTCAGGAGTTCGAAAATTATTTTTTTATCATTGCTGGTCCAGAACTTGCGCTTCTTTTTGCGGCATACCGCAGCATTTTTTTTCTTTTCGGGATTTTCCAAAAAGAAACCGGCATCAGTACCGAGATAATTAGCGAGTTTAATGAGGGTGGAAAGCGATGGAGAAGTATTGTTGTTCTCGACCAGTGAAATAAGACTGACAGAAAGCCCCGTCTCTTTGGCGACATCTCTAAGTTTTAGCCCTTTTTGCAATCTAATTTCTTTAATTTTAGATCCGATATCAATTTTTGGAGCCATTTAGCACTCTCAACACAGTTCAAGTGAATATTTTCTCCATTAATTACAATATTATTAAAATTTGTCAATGAAAATTTTAATATTTATAAAAAATTGATCGTCGTTTGATACTAAGGAGATTCGAGAACTGGTAGGGGAATCGGTCACCCAAGCTCAACACCATTTAAAACGCATCGTGCGCTACTTGGGATCGCCGACATGCTGAAACGTTTTGTTCTAATTTCCGCCAGTGCCACAAGCGTACACAAAATACGTTCAGACGATAGTTTGACAAAATGACCAAACCCAAACCGATAAAGAGTCCGGCCAAGCTGCGGTTTTTAAAAGATTACGTCCGAATGAGCT
>JASFTQ010000330.1:0-5285 GCA_050053515.1 Desulfobacterales bacterium
AGAAGGCTACATGTCCATCATGCACACCGAGGTCCCCGATCAAGCACAGACTCTATCTGCTTATTTCCAAGACCGCTTAGATATTCCCCCGCCCGACATCAGTTATCTCCCCCCGGCGATCATCACCCATGCAGGGCCCGGTGCTGTAGCGGTAAGTTTCTTCCAAGGCCGGCCAGAGTAATAAAAGCACTGTCCATTATCCTGAATTCTATTCGGATTTCTAGCTTGGTTATTTTGCCAAAAGGTAGGTAATATGATCCAGATTCGAAAAGTTGATGTCGCAAAAAAGCGTGATGTGGATGCTTTCATACGTTTTCCATTTGACCTTTACCACAAGAGTCCCTATTGGGTACCCCCTTTGCGCTCAGATATGAAATCCGTGATGGATAAAGAGAAGCACCCCTTTTATGACCACTCGCAGGCTGATTTTTTTTTGGCGGAGAAAGAGGGAGAAATCCTTGGGCGAATTACTGCATTATTCAATCAGAAATATAATGAGGTTGAGGAAAACGACACTGCCTTTTTTTACCACTTTGATGCTGTAGATGATACCCAGGTCGCGGAGCTTCTCTTTCAAGCCGCCTTTGAGTGGGCTGCTGAACGAGGAGCTGAGAAAATGTATGGGCCTAAGGGGCCCCTTCAAGGGGACGGCATTGGGTTACTGGTCAAAGGATTTGACCATCCGCCCGCCATGGGTATCGCTTACAACTTCCCGTATTACCACGATCTGATCGTTAAACAAGGGTTTGAGAAATCCTCAGATTATTACTCCGGATATTTAGCATCCAGCGCACAACTACCAGATAAAGTGAATCGCATCGCTAATTTGGTTAAAAAACGGAAAGGCTATTGGGTCAAAAAATTCGAAAGCAAGCAAGAATTACTTGAGGTAGCGCCTGATATTTGCGACGTATACAACACGTCCTTTGCTGGAGGGGAGGGCTTTCACCCGGTTACCAAGGAGGAAATGGTCGTCATCGCTAAACGCATGCTATCTATCGCAGATCCCCGGTTGATCAAGTTGGTCTATAAAAACGATCAAATTGTCGGCTTCCTCTTCGCATACCCCAATATCTGGCAAGGGTTGCGGAAAGCCAATGGTAAACTTTGGCCATTTGGTTGGTTTCATATCTGGCGGATTATGAAGACAACGGATTATGTGGATGTAAACGGCATGGGCATCCTACCTCAACATCAGGGCATGGGGGCTGCTGCGGTTTTATATGTAGAACTTGAAAAAACGATCCGCGAATTCAACTTCAAACATGTGGAAACAGTTCAGGTGCGGGAGGATAACACTGAAAGCATGGGCGAAAATAACATGCTCAATGTTGAATGGTATAAAACGCACCGTGTTTATCTAAGAGACCTGTAACCATTCCCTCTCGTCACTGTTATTTAATGTAGGATGAACGTAATGTAACATCAACCAAGGACGATTTATGAATCCTGCGCATCAAAATCAAGAAGAAGTCAATCTTTCTAAGTTCACAAAAATTGTTTACGGCAGTGGGGATTGGGGGCTAGCCAGTTGGGGGACACTCAGACAAATCTTTTATGCGATCTTTTTAACAGATGTTGTGGGTCTGGAAGCTAGACTGGCATCCTTTGCAGCTTTGCTCGGCGTAATCTGGGACGCCATCAATGACCCCTTGGTCGGTATGCTCAGCGACCGTGTGGAAACGCGGTTCGGGCGGCGGCGCCCTTTTTTACTCATTTTCGCCATCCCATTTGGGATGGCCTTTTTATTGATGTGGTGGGCACCCCCCTGGGAAAACCAAATCGCTCTTATGATCCATATCAGTTTGGCGTATATAATCAGCGATACCTTACAAACTTTGGTCGCTGTCCCCTTTTACACCCTCACCCCAGAGATGACCCCCGATTACGATGAACGCACAGATTTAACCAGCTACCGGATGGTATTTAATCTCATCGCCTCTCTGGTTTTGGCCGTATCCGCTCCGATGATCAAAAACGCAGCCATTCAAAGTGGATTCTCACCCAGACAGAGTTATCTGATCATCGCTGGCTTGTTTGGGGGATTAGGCGCCATCCCCTTCCTGATCATGTTCTTTTTCGTCCACGAACAGCATTCCCAACCCGCTAAGAAAACACCTTCAATCAAAGAAATCAGCCGAACGGTATGGGATAATGTCCCCTTTCGGTTCGCAACGGGTTTATACATGCTGAACTGGATGACAGTCGATCTGGTAGCCCTCATGCTCCCTTTTTACCTCACCTATTGGATAGCGGGAGGGAATTTAACGGCTACAATTTCAGTTTTTGGAGAACCTCTGGCTTTAGAATCCGTTATTTTTGGGCTGATGTTCATCACTGCTGTCGTCGCCATCCCCCTCTGGAATTGGCTCTCGCAGCGGACCAGCAAACGGACCGCCTATTTATTGGGCATGGGTTTTTGGGCTATCGTTCAGATCCTGATCATTTTCATCCAACCCCACCAAACCAACCTCATCCTTTTCCTGACTTTTTTGGCAGGGATCAGCATTTCGACTGCCCATGTCCTGCCGGAAGCCATTTTTCCAGATGTCATTGAATGGGAGGAACTCCGGACCAGGAACCGTCATGAAGGCGTGTATTACGGCACCAAAAATTTTCTCCGCAAACTCACCGGTGCGGTGGCGATCTTCACAGCCCTCCAGATTCTAGGCTGGTTTGGCTATCAGACGCCACCACAGGGGACGACATCATTTCAACAAAACCCCGAAGCAGTCCTGGCTATCCGACTGCTGACAGGTCCTCTGGGTGCTGTGCTTCTCTTCAGCGCCATGGTTGTCGCCTGGTTCTATCCCCTTACCCGCGAAAAGCATAACCGGATTAGAAAATTACTCCTCCGTCGAGAAGAACGGTTCTAAAATTTTCCATTTCCCACTTTATTATATGACCCTCATTCATCAATTCCAGTAGACCTAGCATTTCGCATTAGTCCTTAAAAAGATTGCTATAATACTCAAAGTTTGAACCTACCGAAAGGATATATATATGTCGATCATTCAAAAATTAAAATCCACCAAAAGAGAACATCTGGCATGGTATCTATATGATTTTGGGAATTCTGCTTACGCGGCAGTGATTCTCTTAGCGGTTTATTCCGCATATTTCAAAGGAGAGGTAGTAGGAGGTGCAGAAGGATCGCGCCTTTGGGGATATTCTGTGGGGATTGCCATGTTGGTTGTGTCGATCACCTCACCCATTCTGGGCGCCATCGCGGATTTTTCTGGATCAAAGAAGCGTTTTTTATTATTCTATTCCAGCATGGCCTGGTTGTTCACCGGTCTGCTGTTCTTCGTCCAGCAGGGTGAAATCATCCTGGGGATGACGATTTTCATCCTTGCTGAAATCGGGTATCGCAGCGGTCAGGTATTTTATAATTCACTGTTGCCGGAAATCGCGGAACCTGAGGAGATGGGACGCGTATCCGGGAACGCCTGGGCGATAGGATCGGCTGGTGGAATTCTTGCTTTGGTGATTATTTTGCCTTTGATCATCATCTTTGAAGGGACATTTATGATCCGCCTTTCTTTCGTTTTCACTGCCCTTTATTTCGCAGCCTCTGCCCTTCCAGCGTTTCTATGGATCAAAGAGAAATCTCCACCTCAACCGCTACCTTCTGGAATAAGTTACCTCACCGTTGGTTTTGAACGGATCGTAAAGACAGCCCGATCCTTGGGCGATTTCAAAGATTACATCCGGTTTTTGATCGCCTTTCTGATTTACAATGACGGCATTTTAATGGCCTTGAATTTCGCTGCCATCATCGGCGCTGTTCTCTTTGGTATGGAACAACAACAGCTGATCGTGTTCATGATCCTCGTCCAGGTGACAAGCGTCTTTGGGGCATTTCTGGGGGGAGTTTTTGGCGACCGCCTTGGTTATAAACGGACTTTGATCATCTCTTTGGTATTGATGATGGCAGCTGTGGCATGGATGATCTTCGCCCAGACCATCACCGAATTCTACTTCATCGGTGGCTTGGCAGGATTTGCACTCACTGGGGTACAATCGATCAGCAGAACCCTGGTTGGCATGTTCGCCCCCAAAGGTAAAAGCGCTGAATTTTACGGTTTTTTCGCTGTGACCGGACGGACCTCTTCGTTCATCGGTCCCACCGTATACGGATTTTTAGCTGCAGAAGCTGCCTTTTGGTTTGAAAGACGTGGTGTCGCTACTCAACTTGCAGAACAATTCGGACAGCGAGTGTCGATTGGCTCCATTATGATCTTCCTCCTCGCTGGACTCATCATCCTCTTGGAGGTAAAAGATCCTAGAAAGGAACTCATCTCTTCATGAATGATAGTTTCAGATATCCTCGAAGAATACTGCTCAGGAAATTCGTCCGCTTGTTGACTTATCCAGCCTTTTGGTTATTGTCCGATTTAACCATCTCTGGGAAAGAGAACCTCCCTCCCGGGGGGCCTTTGCTGGTGGTGTCCAACCATTTCAGTTTCATCGACCCGGTAGCCATCGTGCGTGCTTTGCCCTATCCGATCGAGTATGTGGGAGGGGCTCAATTTCCCCATGCACCAGATATCGTCAAGGCCCTACCTCAAATTTATGGTTACTATCCGCTTTACCGGGGTACAGGATCTCGCTACGCTTTGCGTGCTGCGGAAGCTATCCTGGAACAAAATGGTGTTTTGGGTATACTGCCAGAAGGAGGGAGCTGGGCTGAAGTCCTCCGCCCGGCAAGGCCGGGTGCAGCGTATCTCGCCTCCCGCACCGGCGCCAAAATATTACCGTTGGGCATTTATGGGTTAAATGACATCTTCCCCGTCCGGCTCGGCAAGCGACCGGAAGCCCATGTCAATATCGGAAAACCATTTGGGCCGTTTCAAACAACTGGACGCGGCCGAGAACGGAGAGAACAATTGGACGAGATTGGGTTGCAGATCATGATGGAAATCGCCCATCTTCTGCCCGATGAATACCGGGGGTTTCTGGCTGAGGACCCAACCATCCGAAAAGCAGCCAAAGGCACAGAAGAATACCCTTGGGAAGATAAAGTCGAAGGCGAAGTAGAGGGGGAAGTCCATTAACTTCCTGGAACTGGACGTCTGTTGATATCTTGATCCAGTCATCCTCATGAAATTGTTATCTTCCCTGATCTGGTATTGAGATTGATCACTCGGTCTAAGCTTAGATTCATAAATCTCCAAGGTTTATTTATATGGTGGTTTCAAACTTTTAGTGCAACAAGATTATTGATGACTTCATCAGGTTTCAAGTAATTTAATACAGCTCTAGGGCGATCATTGAGCTCCCGC
>JASFTQ010000331.1:0-5233 GCA_050053515.1 Desulfobacterales bacterium
CGATGGGCAGTGGAAAAACTTTCCCTCAAGTATTGATAATCATCCGTTTGAACGTTTTAAACCCGGCAAAAATCCGTTTGGGCAACAGCTCGTTAACTATCAGCCCCGGGGATGAAATTTTTTGTGCGCTATTTTCAAGTGCTCCCGGGCAACATGGGTGTATATTTGCGTGGTTGCTATGTCCACGTGCCCCAGCATCAACTGGACGGCCCTTAGATCGGCACCGCCCTCTAATAAATGACTGGCGAAAGAATGCCTCAGGCTGTGGGGGGTGATGTTTTTAACAAGGCCCGCCTGTTGGG
This sequence comes from Desulfobacterales bacterium, assembly GCA_050053515.1. Taxonomy (GTDB): domain Bacteria; phylum Desulfobacterota; class Desulfobacteria; order Desulfobacterales. Next base: position 303 of record JASFTQ010000331.1, read on the forward strand.
CATAGCTTTTCAATAATTTCCAAAACCCCTGGCGTGTCATCGGCCTGCCGGCCCTGGCCACGAAGAGATACGGGCTGACGGTGGTTTTCAATAACCGGGGTCGGCCGTTGGCAATGAAATCCTCGATTTTCTCCTTGGCAAAAGCACCGATCGGCACCACTCTTTCTTTGGCACCCTTGCCCAAAACCCTTACGAAACCGGCTTCAAGGTAAACGTCGGGCAATTTGAGGTTAATGAGTTCTGACACCCGCAACCCCGCTGCATATAACAACTCCAACATTGCAGCATCTCTTGTCCCTGTCGGCTTGTGAAGATCCGGCGCAGCAAGCAACCGTTTGACCTCTTCGACCGTTAATACCTCGGGTAATTTGAGACCGCTCTTGGGCAAATCGATAACCCGGGTGGGATCTTTACGCAGTATCTTTTCATGTACCAGAAACTTGTAAAAGCTGCGCAGCGTGACCAGGTGCCTGGCTCTTGATCGCGCCCCGAGACCCTCTTGCCGCATCGTGATCAGATACTTCAATATGACGCGGGTATCGGCATCGGCCAGGTTTTTTATGCTTTTTTTGTCCAAAAAGGAAAGATACCTGGCAAGGTCGCTGCCATAGGCTTCCAGGGTTTTTGGCGACAGCCCTTTTTCGATCAACACATAGTTTAGAAAACGATCTGCCAGATCGTCAATTGACGGCACCGATAATGCTCCCTTCATATTGCGATGCGGTAATTGGCGGGTTCGAGTTGGTTTAACACCTCGGCCCCGTCTTCGCGGACGACGATCATATTTTCAAGCCGGACGCCCCCCCAGTCCGGCAGGTAAATTCCGGGCTCTATAGTCGATACAGTTCCGGGTTGCAAGGGTGTGTCTTTGATGGGGCTTAAGCGGGGCGATTCGTGAACAGCAAGTCCTGTACCGTGTCCAAGGCCATGGCCGAATTTACCCGCAAAGCCCTTTGAATGAATATAATTCCTGGCAATTTCATCGACCGCTTTGGAGCTGATCCCGGGTTTGATGGCATCGATGGCCAACCGCTGGGCATCTAAAACGGTCTGAAACACCTTTTCAAAGGTGTCATCAGGATCGCCGATAACCACGGTGCGTGAAATATCGGAGCAGTAGCCGTTCAATTGGGTGCCCCAATCGAAAAGCAGGGGTTCGCCGCGTTTGATTTTGCGGGGTCCCGGAATAGCGTGGGGCAGGGCACTATTGGGGCCCGATGCCACGATGACGGGAAACGAAAGGCCGTCCGCACCGGCTTCGCGCAGCATTTTTTCCAGCCTCCAGGCAAGCTCTTTTTCGGATACTCCCGGTTGAATGAACTGGAGACAATCGCTGAAAACCTTTTCGGCAATTGAAAGCGCCGCTTTTAAGGCATCGATTTCGGGCTCGGCTTTGATTAAGCGCAAATCCTCCACCAGGTTTTCTGTGGCGGTGAGTTCGACATCCACAGACTCGTCGCGAAGCTCGTCCCGAATCTCATGGTATTGCTTGTATGACATGCGCACGCTTTCAAAACCAAGCTTTTTGACCTGCAATTGTGTTAGAATCAAGGGCAGCGCCTTGGCCAGCCCCTCTTTATAGGTCATGACATCAAAGGCAGGAGATTCATGTTTGGCCTGTAATTCATAGCGGTGTCGGTGACCAAAATTTTACGGGATTGGGTTAAAATCAGCGCCCCCGCGGACTCATCAAACTGGCTGTCTTCGCCGGTAAAACCGCTCAAATAGCGCCGATTTTCTGCAATCAGAACCAGAAGCGAATCAAGATTCCTTTGCGACATCATGCTTCTAACCTGCTTCAGCCTGCTTTCAAGTGAGTTATCCAAGGCAATTGTCCTTTTTGAGAATTTTTTAGCTGGCGTGCTTTGCTCATCGGTAAGCTAAATAAATCCGACACCCCTGTCAACCACAAGGTCCAACTGAACCTGAGTCGCAGGCTATAAATTATCTGCCAAAGAGAGATGGGTCTTGGTAATCGTGAAATTGCAATCGGGCTGGGTGAGCTCTCGGTGCTTTTCTAAGAACGGCACATATACCAAAAGATAACTCCCGGCTTGAATCTGTATTTCCGGCAATCGAGGCAGTAATGTTTTGTGATGTTTCATAAGATTGGCCAGATTGATTTTCATGGTTTCCACGGCTTCTTCGATGGGCAGATTCACCGAATAAAGGTCGCTGTCGGGAAATTTATGCTCCAGGGGTTGCCGGATTTCAGAAAGCGTCATCTTGGTGGCTAAGGGCAAAAAAGTTTGCGGCCTTATTTTAAACGCCGGAGACCAAAAGTAAAACGCCTGATCCTGCCATTTAATTTTTGATGCATTTGGTAAGTTGGCACCGTTGACGAAGTCGGTAAATGAATCGAGATCGATTCCCGTCAAGGCGGTTTTTATGCGCCAAAACGGGAGGTAGACGGTATTTGGATTGTTATCCGGTACATGGGCAAACCTGACCCTGACAAACCTGTCTTTTAGCGCTGTGCAAGCCGAATTGCAATTGCGGCACAATAACACCATTGCGTCCCGGTGGCCTTCTAAATCCCATCCGCAGCCCGGACACAGGGTTGGCAGAAACCGGATCCGCCAATCCGGTTCAACCGCTTCGGCAACCATTTGCTCAAAATCGTGGGGCAAATCTGTGGCGATGGGTTCGTTTAAAATCGCGTCATAAAGGTTGTGATTCAGATAATGGGGGGAATAAATTAAACTCAGGCTTTCGCCGATATGCGCCTGATGGAATATGGGCTTCGGTAAAAATGCACTGAAACGTTCCGTAACAATGTCTAACACCTTTTCAAAACTAAAGTGTGGGCGCAGAAAAACACCTTTGGTATTCTGTGATAAAAACCTTAGTTTCAGAGCTTGGGGGCGTAATCCGAGAGAAATAGGAAAATATGGGGATTCGATGGCTTGATGGCTGACATCAATAAATTTTTGCCGAACCCCATCGGAAATGCAGGAAAAAAGCATTCCTTTGAAGCGCCAGTAAGGGAAGAACAGCAAATTTTTATTTTCCGGAGCAGCATTGGGCAAGACATACTGGAAGCAGTCGCTGGTGATGAGATAGGATTTGACCCGGCAGTACTCACAGGTGAGCAGTCGGTCTGTTTCATCTAACGTGACCGGTGCGCCACATTGCGGGCACTGGTGCGCTATGCGTAAATTAGAGCTTTTCACCGCATTGAATACAATAGATGGCGTCGCTTAGATTATCGGTGCTGCAATTGGAACACACCTTTGACTTCGGTTGCTCGGTCACCGGATGTCCGCAACGAGAACAGAATTTTGCGGTGGGTTTCAGATTTTTACCGCAGTGACCGCATTGATGAAACACCAGTTGTTGGTGCCCGCATTGGGGGCAAAACCTGGCGTTCATGGGGACGGTATTCTGGCACTCGGGGCAGACAAAACTATCTTGGGCACCGGGTTGCGAGCCATCAGAAGGTTCCGCGGTAAAATATCGGGCGAACATGGCCGGCATCATCAACCCCAGTCCCGTTCCCATGCCCAAACCGGCTCCGGCATCGCCGTGGGCTTCTGCAGCTTTTTCCATGGCCATGGCGGCCTTGAGCTGCAAGAGTTTGTTCATATCCTCAAATACACCCATCCGGCTGCGATCATCAATCGCCTGCTGTACCTCAGGAGGGGGGGTGATCGAATTGATGTAAAGATGGGCCAAAACCAGACCGAAGCGGCTGAAATCTATTTGTAACCTTTCGGCCAGCCCCTTGGATAAATCGCTGTATTTGGCGGGCAGATTTAAAATAGAATCGATCGTTTCACCCATATAATCATTGAATCGAGAAACGACGACGCGATTGAGATATTCCTCAATCTCGCCTGTGGTGACCATACCCTTGGTGCCCACCAGGTTGTTGATAAACAATACGGGTTGAACGATCCGCAGGTTGAATACACCGAAAGCCCGCAGACGGATTAATCCCAATTCGGAATCTTTGAATGCCACCGGGTCACGGGTGCCCCACTTCAGGTTGGTAAAGGTTTTCAGATTGACAAAATATATTTCAGCCCGCAGGGGACTGTTCATGGCCCAAGGTATGCTGACAAATTTGGTAAGGATGGGTATATTGGCCGTTTTCAAGGTGTGGCGTCCCGGCCCAAACGCCTCAATGGCTTTTCCCCGGTAAAAAAAGATTCCGGCCTGGCTGTCTCTCACCGTCAGTTGGGCGCCGTATTTGATTTCGCCGGACCCATCTTCCGGTATACGATGCACCAACTCCTGGCCGGTGTTGTCAAACCATTCGATATTTTCTAAAAAAATGATATTCTTGCGGCCCATTGATGCGTTGCTCCTTTTGAAAAAAATGGGTGGTGAATCGGAAAACAGCAGACGATTACTAAATGCCAAATATTATTTTATAAAATGATTTCACAAAAATCAAATATGGAATTAATCCTGGACCAGACGGGCTTCCAGGATGCCGATTTTCTCATCGATGCGGGTACGCTTTAAAACGGTGAATCCAAGGGGGTCCAGCCACTGAAACACGTCTGACCATGAATAGCATTTGCCGGAATCGGTTTGTAGGAACAATTCAACCGAAAAAACAGCCGTGTCATGAGGTTGGCTTCGATCATCTTCCAAAAACGCATCCACGATGATCAACCTCCCCCCGGCATTCAAGGATTTTGTGATTTTTGCGAGCAACAGCCGGTTGGCGGGTGGACCAAAAATATGAATGACATTTGACAAAAATACGATATCATAGGGTCCGCCAAACGGATCCGTAAAAAAATCACCTGCTTTAAATTCAACTTTAGTGATCACGCCCAGGTTAAAAGCCGCTTAGGTCGCGGCTTTAATCATCGATGGGCGGTCAAAAACCGTGACCCTCAATTGCGGATTTTTTTCGAGCATGGCATAGGCGTAAGAACCGTCGCCTCCGCCGAGATCCAGCAGCGTTTCGGCTTCGC
>JASFTQ010000332.1:0-5209 GCA_050053515.1 Desulfobacterales bacterium
CCATACAAGCTCCGGAATAATGGGACATACGCGGGATGATGCGGCCGGCGAAGCTTTTGATAAGGTCGCCAAGATGCTCGGGCTGGGATACCCCGGGGGCGGTGTGATCAGCAAAATGGCGGAATGCGGGGATGGGACGAGGATCATCTTCCCCAGGTCTTACTTGAATAAATCTGATTTTGATTTCAGTTTCAGTGGAATCAAAACGGCCGTAAAACGCTATATTCAGAAGCACCCGCAGGAATATGGCGCACAATTGCCGGACATCGCTTCAGGGTTTCAGGAGGCGGTCGTAGAAGTACTTTCCTATAAGATAATCCATGCTGCAATTGAAAAGAAGTGTGACCACCTTGCGATGGTCGGCGGCGTAGCGGCCAATAGACGTTTAAGAGAACAGGTCAAATCTGAAGCAGACCAGAAAGGTCTTAAGCTTCACGTTCCCTCCGTCGAGTTGTGTGGCGACAATGCCGCCATGATTGCGGCAGCCGGCTACCACTACCTCAAAAAAGGGGTCCAGTCGGATTTGAGTGATGATGTTTTTTCGAGAGTCTCGGTGAACTGATCCCTTCCGCTTTTCTTCAAGCGCCGCCTTTTAAGTTGGGGGTAAGGGAGGTTATCTGCAACAGATATCCGAGGGGTCGGGGTTTTTTTTTCACGGCAAGATGCCGGGTCGTTGCCTGCCAGGCGCGACAGCGGCAACTGCCTTGCATTTTACCGCCGGCAATTTAAAATGTTCACTCCAACAATAACGGACACCGTGTTTTGCCTTTCTCGGCGGCAATAGCCCTCTGCCCCTTGGAAGCGCAGGAGCGATCAGCTTGCCGTGAAAAAAACACCCCGACCCCTCAATTAATTATGCTAGGTTGCTAAGAATTTTGCCTTGGTCTTGAGTATTCGCTTCACCGACGACAGCCCTTTTAACCGCATCTCCCGGTTCGCCGATAAAGTTGACAGTATTTCTTCATAGGCTTGCTCGATATTCGGTCCTTTGTGGCAGATAAGCGCAATGTCGATGCCGGCCGACAGGGTTTGTGTAATTACTGTTTTGATGTCGTAATGTTTCCGTATCGCGCCCATATCCAGATCATCGGTCATAACCACCCCCTGGAATGCCATTTTCACGCGTAAAAGTGCATTGGCTATCCGTGGCGACAAGCTGGCCGGCCAATGGGGATCAATCTTGTTGTAAAGGATATGAGAGAGCATCATACCCGCGACCTTTTGGTTGATCGCATTTCTAAATGGTCGGAGATCGTAGGATTCCATCTCGGATAATTCGGTATTCAGGGTGGGCATTTCAGCATGGGAGTCCAGGGTGGTTCGGCCGATCCCCGGAAAATGTTTGGCCACCGCCGCAATTCGCCCGTGTTGAAGATGCTGTATGACAGCGGCACCCATTTCAGATACCCGGTCGGGGTCATGGCCGAAACTTCTATCGGCCATAATGCTTTTAATATTCTGCGGGGAGGTGTCCAGAACCGGGGCAAGGTTCATATTGATGCCGACGTCAGCCAGTTCCCTGGCGGTTATTTGAGCGAAACGGACGGCCTCTTTTCTGTCTTTCATATGGGGATTGCCCGGAAACCGGGTAAACGGTTGCTTGAGCCGGGCAACGGCTCCTCCCTCTTGATCAACAGCAATGAATAATGGCGGGTTTCCCCGGGAGGTCGCATACGCTTGTAACGATCGGCACAGGTTTTTTATTTGTTCCGGTTCTATCAAGTTGCCGGCAAATAAAATGACACCGCCTATTTTAAGCGAATCAATGAGGAAGCGAAGATCGCTGTTGAGTTCCGTACCTTCAAACCCAACCATCAACCGCTGACCCGCAAGTTGCCCCGGTGTAAGTGCGGTTACATCCATTTGATTAGCGATTGTTTTCTGTCAAGGCCCTTTTCGGCTAGACGAGTTTCTGTCGACTAAGGTCAATATTCAAACAATATCAGTATATTAACATGGGCATCCTTCAATTGCAAATCCCACCACGGTATGCTACTGTCCAAAATAAAGAGCAATTTGGGCATCCATGAAATCGGGGTTTTTACCGTATGGAACATAAAATACAATTTTATCTTATCAAGCTGCCTTTTATTTTATTCCTCATTACCATAGGATATATTTTCGAATTCCTCATCACCCTGCCGTTTGCCGTCCTTTGTGCCCTGGATAACTGGCTCGGACGCAAGGGTTAAACGGTCCGGTTATATGTTAATCGGTTGCAAACCCGGTGTGCCGCCATTTTGCGAATCAGCAATTTTCTCGCCATAGCCGGACGAGCGCAACCCAACAAACGCCCCGCAACCCTATTTTGTCAATGCCGATTTCGGTAGGCCTGATCTTTTGTGTCCATGTTGATTCGGATTGAAAATATTTGAAATTATGGTAGAGTGTTGTGTATAAAAACCACTGATAACTTCCATGATCCTCGCATTGGGATGTGGGCGTAATCACGATTTTCCGTCTTTTGGCGGGAACGGAACGACAGGAAATGCTAAATTTGGTACGCCTGGCAGGATTCGAACCTGCGACCTACGGATTAGAAGTCCGTTGCTCTATCCGGCTGAGCTACAGGCGCACATTTAAACAGGACAGTGGATACCACAAGTAGCAATGGTTGTCCACTCAGATTAATCGGAAAATGACACAAAAACGCAAAAATACCGGGCATCAGGTCGCTAAGGATAAAGCCATCAAACACAAGAAAGATTCGCATAAGACCACTGATCGAACACCCGATAAAGCACTCGTCAAGTTCGATCCGCTGCAGCGTTATCTCAGTGAAATCAGTCAATACAAGCTGATTACAAGAGAGGAGGAAAAGGCGCTGGGGATACGGGTGCAAAAAGGCGATCCCGAAGCCGCACTTGCCCTAGTAACCGCCAATTTACGTCTGGTGGTAAAGATCGCTCTGGAATTTCAGAGGGTTTGGATGCAAAATCTATTGGATCTAATTCAGGAGGGCAACATCGGTCTGATGCAGGCAGTCCGCAAATTTGACCCTTACAAAAACGTAAAGTTTTCATATTATGCTTCATTTTGGATAAAAGCATATATTTTGAAATTTATTATGGACAACTGGCGCTTGGTTAAAATCGGCACGACCCAGGGTCAACGAAAGCTTTTTTTTAAACTCAAAAAAGAAAAGCAAACACTGATTGACCAGGGCTTCGATCCCAAACCGAAACTTTTGTCCGAGAGACTGGGGGTATCCGAGCGGGAAATTGTGGATATGGATCAAAGGCTCGATGGTTGGGATTTATCTTTGGATGCGCCGTTTAAGGATGATTCGGATACAGAACGAATAGAATTTTTAGCGACCCCGACTGAATCAATCGAGGAAAAAGTCGCTAAAAAGGAAATTGAGGCCTTGCTGCATAATAAAGTGTCCGAGTTCAGAAAAAAAATGACACCGCGGGAGAAGGAAATATTCGATTTGAGAATTTTTTCCGATAATCCCGTCACTTTGCAGGAAATCGGCGATCGCTACGGTATATCAAGAGAGCGCGTCAGACAGGTGGAAAAAAACATTATAAAAAAAATGAGAGAATATTTCAAAAGAGAAATACCCGATTTTGCATCATATTCGAATGAAAGCGTAACAGACTAAATCGATGGATCCTTACCTGACTGCTGCACGAGTCGGAGGTTTTCATGCAAGTTTGAGGGGATACATCGATACCCATAATAGGATGTCAGCCCATGAGATATTTTATAACGAAAGTGACCATTTTAAATATGGTACTTTTGACGATATTCGGTTGCACACCGAATAAAACGGTTTCCCGGCAATATGATATAGCACCGGTAGGATTCGACAAGCCTGAAAACCGCTATTATTACTTCATGGAGGCCCAACTCGAAAAGAAAAGAGGCAATTTTGACAAGGCCATTTTTCTCCTTAAGAAGGCACTCGAATTGGATGCCGGATCTTTGTATCTGCAAAGAGAACTCGCCGTTCTGTACACGCAGAACAAAGAACCTGCAAACGCTTTGCGGCTGCTTGAAAAAACCCTGCTCGAACACCCCGATGATTTAGAGACACTCATTTTGTATGGCAGAATCAAGCAATCCTTAAAAGATTTTGACGGGGCCAGGCAAGCGTATGAGAAAGTTATCAGCATCGATAAAAACCAAAAAGATGTTTATATGATGCTCGGCGGTATATTGATGCAAAGAGGCGATACCGCCGAAGCTTTGGAGGTCTTCGAAGAGCTGGTTCGATACTTTCCCAATACCTATCCGGGATATTTTTTTCTCGGAAAAATCCATACGAAGATGGGTAATTTTCGGGAGGCTGAAAAACAACTTAAAAAGGCCTTGCAGCTGGAACCGGACGCAGTCGAACCACGCTACCAACTGCTGAGTGTTTACGAGTCTCAAGGAAAAAAACAACAGATTTTTCAAATATATAAGGATATTCTGGAAAAATACCCCGGCAATATCAGGGCTGCGCTTGAACTCGGCCAGCTTTACCATCGAAATGGTCGGTTGGACGAGGCACAAAAATTATTTACCAAACTGGGAGCCAGAAGCCTCAATGAATTCGAGGTAATCATAAAGGTTATTCAACTTTATATCGACACCAAGAAATACGACGATGCCATTGGTGTGCTTGAGGGGATGCTGAAAGGTGCCCCCGACAGCTCCGAGCTTCACTACATTGCCGGTGTTGCTTTCTACGGAAATAAAAACAATGATGAGGCCATGCGGTCATTCCTCAATGTTAAGCCGGAATCCCGCTTTTACCAGGATGCAGCGGTTCATATTTCCTATCTGTATCAGGAGCAGGGAAATATCGAGAAAGCGATTAACTTTCTGAAAGATGTGCTGGAGCGGAATCCCGAAAATCCCGAGTTCATGTATTATTTGGGTACATTTTTTGAGGAAAGTGAAAAATATGGCCAAGCCGAAAAATATCTCAAGCAAGCGATTCAAATCGAACCCGAGCAGGCAAAGTTTTATTTCCGGCTGGGGGTTGTCTATGATAAATGGGGCCGCAAGGAAGACTCCATGGAGGCAATGAAAACCACGATTAAATTGGATCCCAAACATGCAAATGCCCTCAATTACCTGGGTTATACCTACGCCGACCTGGGTCGCAACCTTGACGAGGCGGAACGCCTCATCAAAGAAGCCTTAAAATACAAACCCAATGACGGGTATATTACAGACAGCCTGGGTTGGGTATACTATAAAAAAGGCCGTTATG
>JASFTQ010000333.1:0-5185 GCA_050053515.1 Desulfobacterales bacterium
ATTTTCCGAAATAAAGCAGAATGAAGAGGGGCAGGCCGGGGGTAAATTCTGGTCGTCAAGATGCACAATCACCGTCCCTTGGCTTGGAAATGGCCACTTCCTGTCAATTGCCCCCCTGCCAGTCAACGTATCTTGGTTAACCCAAAGACTCACCGTCGTTTGCTCATCCAAGCAGCAACAACCCTTTGTCGCTTAGCATCACCGGGGTAATCAGCTTGTCGACCAAAATTTACCCCCTGCCTGCACCGCGGGCAATCGGAATATTATTTGGACAATCACTGTAATCCTTTAATAGGGCGATTCTCATGCTCGTACAATGAATAATCTTCTGACTTCCCGCTACCGGATCAAGTCCGGCACGGGCTTCGCGGGAATGACGAAAGAGGTTCGATAGGTGCTCGTCATGCCGGTCCCGGATCAAGTCCGGGGTGACGGATCCGGCATCCAGTCATTAAATGAAGTACGATTTTCCAAAAGAATCGCTATACAGAGAAACCAGCCATCGTCAGAAAGCTAAACGACACCTAAAATAATCCCGGAATCGTTGGGGCTGTCAAACGGAATCCGCCGGATATCTTTTGCGCCGACATCGGCCAGCATATCGGCGATCTGTTCTTCAGAATAAGATTGTCCGGAGGGTGTTCCCAGAAGCATGTTGAGAGAAAACAGCGCCGGAAATAACGGCCCGTCCATGGAATTGTTTAAAATAAAATCGTGAATGATAATCAGTCCGCCGGGTTCCAGAACTGCGGCCGTTTTCTTGATAATCTCACGGCAGTCGTCCGGTCCTTCGCCGTGCAGGATGTGCGACATCCAGGCGACATCATAACGTCCGGTGATGGGGTCCTTCAAGTAATTTCCGGCATTGAAATCGATGCGCCCCGTAAGATCGAAATTTTTGATGGTCTTTTCAGCAAACGGTCGGGTGGCAGGCAAGTCAAAAACGGTCGCCGTGAGCCGGGGGTTGTTCATACAGAAGTGGATCGCATAAGTCCCGGGACCTCCCCCCAAATCGAGCAAATGTTTCCGACCGCTCAAATCAATCCGTGGGACCAGCCGCGGGGCGACGGCCATTGCCATATTGAACATTCCCAGTAAAAAACTTTCCCGCCGTTCTTCGTCACTGAATGAGGCCCTTTTTCGTACCGGCTGGCCTGTTGAAACGGCCTGATCCAGATGCGTCCAGGACTCCACCAGATGATGATGATGCATGATAATATGACCGATGTAGCTGTCGCTGTCTTTAGATAGGTAACTTTTGGCGGCTGATGTGTTTGAGAACGCATTTCCCGTTTTTGACAATAGTGCCATTGCGGTCAGCGCATTAAGAAGTCTTTGCAGACTATTGCTGTCTAAACCAAGCCTTGCCGCAATTTGTTTGCTGGTGACCCTTTGATCGCCGATGGCGGTAAATACATCCAATTTGACAGCCGCATGCAGGGTGCAGCTTTTCCAATAATACCCCGACAGTTCCAACAGGCTACCCGGGTGCCATTGTTGCGTATTCATTTTATTGCGCTTCCTATTTGTTCCAGATGATTATGATTATATTTTCGGGATTATTAACAACCAGGTCCCCAACCGTCCGTTGTCTGCTGTTATGGAAATTGAGCGCTTGGACGCAACTCAATTTAGGGCTTTTTGCCGAGCAGGTGGTGATATGCTTCGGTTAGTTCGACGAATTTATCGTGATCACCTCCTTTGTCCGGGTGCAGTTTCTGGGCGCGACGTCGGTATAATCGAGCTAAATCCGACCGTCTCATGTTGTCAAGCGATTCTTTTGACGCATTAAATATGGTGCTGGCCTCATCTAAGGTTACCGATCGCTTTTGCGGGGGGGGGCGGTAGTCCCGCCTGCTGTTGATGAAATTGCGAATGTATGCTTCTATAAAACTGCGCGGTTGATAATCGAAGTCAAAAAACATCACGGCATAACGAACAAGGTACTCATGCAACTTATCATCTTTTTCCATACCGTTCCAGAAAGCATGGTCATTGTTCAAACGGCAAATCTCTTTGAGAAAGTAACGATCCACTTTGGCTTGATTCAAGATATGAGGGTTCGACTTGGCAAAAGATTCGGCAAAAAACTTTTGCAAGTCGAATATCGCATAGACGTAAGACTTTAATTCGGTACTTCGCAGAATACTCTCCATCTCAATGAACTTCTGCTCTATCTCATCTCTGGATTTGTTGTTAAGAATCCGAAACATTTTGACCGGCAGCGACCCGAGTCGAGATTGATCGACCCTGCCGCACTTTAAAAAAAGAATTCGGCGTTTGTCGAATACATGATACGATCCCTCGACGTGTTTTTGAGGCCGGCGCTTTGCGCTGCGGGACATTAATTCTCTGCGCCTAAAGGGTTCCAACTTCCTTCGGATCTCGGGCTTGAGAAAATCCCAAAATATGTCATCCAGTTCATCCGGTGTCGATTTGGAATCCGCGGCAGTTATTGCTTCTTCGACCGAATTATCTATATAGTATGAGTTTCCGCCCGGATACCGGATATATCGATCAGGGTTCGCACCTAAATCGTAAAGGTCTCTACTTCGCAAACACCCTTTTTCCCGGTATGATTCTCGGATAAAGTAATGCGTTTTGCCCCGTATTATTTTACGCGCCAGATACAAGGTAATTTCCTTTGAAAACAGATTCGACAGGCCAATGAATAAGCTTATACCCTAATCATAGTATTTAGCAAAAGCAAAATATTTCAGGGGCCGGGGTATTTTTTGCACGGCAAGATGCCGGGCTGTTGCCAGCCAAGCCTGACAGCGGCAACTGCCTTGCATTTTACTGCTGGCTATTTTAAAGGTTCACGCCGACAAGAACCGAAGCTGTGTTTTGCCTTTCTCGGTGGCAACAGCCCTCTGCCCATTGGAAGCACGGGGGCTTTCATCTTGTCGTGCAAAAAATACCCCGACCCCTCGAATATTTATGATGCGGGAAAAACTAAATGCACTTTGGGCTGCAGTTTGCAGGAGGGTATCAGAGAAAAGACAAAAATCAATGGATGGGCTTCGCCACCGGGGGATTCACCCCCGGTGACCGGTTTATTTTTATCGTCTTTTTTTCTACTGTGTGATGGTAAAAATGAGTGTTGCCCGCACAGTTCCGGAGGCATCAAGCACGTCCACGCGCCAGTCACCGATTTCATGTTCCTGGATAACTTTTGAGCTGTAAGTACGCCAGCTGGCACCACCGATCGATAAGTTTACGCGGGCCCGTTCCACATCACCAAAATACCATACGTGGGTCACTTGGGTTGGGGCCTCGGCGCCGACGATTTTCGTGAAACAATAAAGCCTGCCAACCGACACCGGAAAGCTGCTGGCTTCATCAACAGGTGCCCGATCGACAACATTTCGGCAAATGGAAGCAGTCTCTACGGAAATATTGGCTGCCTGGGCAGTCGTGGTAATTGAAAATAACAGGGAAACAGTGATCAATGCCACAACACTAAGGTGCGAAAGGTTCAAACATTTTTTCATGAGTATACCTCCTTTTCCACAGATTTAAAAATACCGGGGTTAAACATTCCAGGTCCAACACAAAACACTTTCCAATACCTTGATTAACACTCGACGTTAAAAAAATGAGTCTCTCGCCCATTTCAGGCGCCGCCCTGCGAGCTTACGTCTTCGCTAACCGCCGTCGCTTAAAAGCTATGGCGGTCAAGAAACTACGCCGCACAGGATGCCCCGACAAGTCGTTTGAATCCACAGAGGTCACAGAGAATAAAATACTCGGAGTGCTCTGCGAGCTCTGTGGGAGACTTAAAAAAAAACTGCTTCTCCGTAAAGTAACCTTGCTTCCTTAGCAAGTCCTGTGAGTCAGCGACCACCCGCAAAGAGACCGTGTCGCATTTCTCAAAAGCCGTCATTCCGGACGAGTTCACCAACGGTGAACGAGATCCGCAATCCAGGATATACAAAGAAAATCAATACATTCTGGATTCCGGCTCGCGCCCGCTTCGCGGGACTTGGCCGGGATGACGAATTGCGACACAGTCTCAAAGCGGGTGGCTTGAACCGCGATAGTGAGCGCATTCCCCGCAGCTTGCTGCGGGGTTAGCGAGCGAACCAGAAAATAGATAGAATTCCTCTCGGTGAAGATTCCCTGCAGCTTGCTGCAGGGTACGCTTCAATTTTCGGCCATAGGCCGAAAAGGTAAAAGCACTTCAATGCTTTAAACGGTGCACTTGCAACCTGGTGCAGAGCATCCGGTTTGTATGGCAAGAATCAGCCCCTCAGGGATTTCGCAAGTCTGCTGAACGGTCTGCGCTCACCTTGTATTTTTGTAAAATTCTCAGACTTTTGCGGTTTAATCCCTTTTTGGACAATACAATTTCAGCATTGTGCCGCTCCATTACAACCTGGTGATAATTGGCCCCATTATTTTCGAAAGCATCGGCCAGGTCACGCATGCTGTTGATTTTAACGCCGTTTACCTCTTTTATAACCCAGTGTTTGAAATCATCAAAACCGACATTAACCTTGTCGGGAAGTATGTCCATTAAAATCACGACATCATGTCTGTGCTGGTTTTCAACCGTAACGATATCATAATAATATTTTTTCAGCCGGATCGGAACGTTTCTCCATTTCGACCACAAATGTAAATAATTCTCTGTCAGACGCGTAAAAACCAGCCCACCGATAATATAGTAAGTCGGCGGCGTCTCATACTGAATGCGAGGAATCAGGTATCCGTATGATGTCCGGGCCACACTCAAACCGATATCCAATGTCAGTTCTATTCCCTTGCGCAGCACCCGGACAGTGATCCGGTCATTAATTTGCTTGCGATCAATGGCATAACCGAAAGAAATCCTTTCGTTTTCCCTCAGAATAATAGTGCCGTCATTGGCTACATTGTGGCCGTCAATAAATAGAATAACATCGCCGGGCATCAATTTGGTCTCGTCCATGAAGGCCGGAGATACTTCTTTGACCAAAACACCGGATTGATTTCTTGACATGTCCAGAAATTCACGCATTTGACGGTTCTCAAGATTCTGCCATACAAAAAACAGGGTCGGAACGCCGTCAATTCGTCCATCTGCGAGGTCTTTGAAAAAGTGGCGAATCACGGGGGCTGGAACCATAAAGCCGATGTTTTGTCCGGTAGAGCTCTGAAAGATCACCCCGATAATTTTGCCCTCCGAAATCACCGGGCCTCC
>JASFTQ010000334.1:0-5165 GCA_050053515.1 Desulfobacterales bacterium
GCGGGTTCTGTATTCTCTTTTCCGTGACGCTGTGAAGGGAAATTACAAGCTGCATCCGGCCACGGTCGCAATGATCGGCGGAGGTTTGCTTTATTTCATCATGCCGCTGGACCTCATCCCGGACTACATACCGTTTGTGGGATTTTTAGATGATATGGCAATCCTGACGACGATTATCAATTCCCTTCAGGAAGAATTGAAAAAATATCGAAGATGGAAGGAAGTAAACAGGTGAATTGCCCTGCCGCAAGCCGCGCAAGAACCCGGCATCATTTATTACTCTGCAATAGCAATTGAACCATCGTTTTTCCCTTTTGATCGGCAGTGGCGGAGATCATCAAATTCAGGTCGTCTTTGGACAAATTCAACATGGAACTGTTTTGCATATCCATCTGCATAACAACCGTCCACTTTTTCTGCTGCAGGGTGTCCTTGTAAAAGGCGATAACTTCCTTGGGACTCGCCGGCACCTCAAGGATGACCTGGGCACCTTCTTGAATTTGCATGGATTGTATGACTTTGGCGCCTTTATATATAGGTACTAATTTTTTTATTTTATCAGGCACCCCCACCTGTCCCCAGGCCATCGCTGTGAAGAATAGACTGACGAGAACACTAATTAATGCCCAGAGCTTCGGTCTCATATTTCGGCCTTCCTTTCGTTGGTTTCTTCTGTTTAATATGACTCATGAGTGATAACACAAACCATTAAACCGAGCAAGCCAATTGCATGGATTGGGTTTGCCAAAAACCCCGGCCCCTGATATATTTGAATTTTTTCGCCACCTGAGGGTCCGGTAAGAAATAGCGGCGAGCCCTTGTTCGCCGCAGCCGCAATTAACCCCATATGAACGCAGCAACTTATAGGAAAGGGCGGCATATGAAAAATCTGCAACATAAGGTCATTACCAGCGTATTTTTCGTATCAATGTTTACGGCCACCTTCGTCCTGATGCTCGCGCTGCCAGCGGTCGACGCCCAGGATTACACGCAGTTGGCAGGCTACTGGCAGTGCCAGGAAGACGGGCAGCCGGCGACCCTGGAGTTCAAGTCGCGGCATCAGCTCTTCTACAACGGACAGGCTTACACCTACCAGCTTGTCCCAGGCGTCCTGCAAGTCACAGATGGTAACGATGTGGTAAACTATTTATTCACGCTGGAGGGGGGCACCCTCGTGATTCTGTCACAAGACGGTTCCGTCACACGGTGCCGAAAAGCGAGAAAACCGAAATCGGCCGAGAGCGGACAAAAATCCGGCCAATCCGCACCCCAGACCCGCCGCGCGCCGGCAACCCATCAGGGTTGGCCACCCCCCTACGCCCGGCCCCAGGGTTCCATTGATGAGAACAATCCCGGTGGGCAAGCCCTTCTGTACAAATTTGCCGGACGCTGGGACCACGCCACATCCAATACCCTCACCAACCTGTTCCTCAAACCCGACGGAACCTATGAAGAAGCCTATGAAGCCGGCTACAGCGGACAGTTCACCGACCAGGGCGGTTACCAGACCGGTCACTGGGGTGCCACGGGTGAACAACAAGCCCGGGGCCGCTGGAAAGTGGAGGGCGGTTTAAGGCAAGGCCAGCTCTTTTTGGTGGATCAAAACGGCAGGCAGCGTGTATATCACTATCAGGTGCACATCCGAGGGGGAGAGGTCTACTGGGGTGAGTATTTCTTTGATGACCGGCTATACAGCGTAAAGTACATCTACCGTTAACCGTTGCAACTGAAAAAATACCCCGACCCCTGATGTTGATGCGCTCTATGGTCAGGGAAGTGATATG
Organism: Desulfobacterales bacterium; assembly: GCA_050053515.1. GTDB lineage: Bacteria > Desulfobacterota > Desulfobacteria > Desulfobacterales. The sequence goes on from JASFTQ010000334.1 coordinate 1,785, forward strand.
TGAGATCTCAATACCGGAAATCAGCGAAATTTTGGGGGGATTGATACCGCTGGGCAATCCCCCCATTTATCGTGATTGTCAAAATAATGTTCCGATTGCCTGCGGTACAAACAGGGGGTAAATTTTCGTCGACAAGCTGATTACTCCGGTGATGCTAAGTAACAAAGGGTTGTTGCTGCCTGGATGATCAAACGACGGTGAGTCTGTGTGTTAACCCCCATACGTTGACTGGCAGGCAGAAAATTGATGGGAAGTGGCCATTTGCCAGCCAAAGGGGCAGTGATTCTGCATCTTGACGACCAAAATTTACCCCCTGCCTGCACCTCTTCATTTTGCGTTATTTCGGAACATTACTTTGACAGCCGCTATAATCCTACCACAGCATCTCCAGAGAGTTGTCGATAAAGTTCAGCAAGCGACCCTTTATGGATGTGGCAGCAGGAATTGGCGCATTTTGCGTCGCTTTTTCTTTTCGTTTCTTTCTATCGCGGGCTTCACGATATTTTGAGAATATAATGCCGCATTTCACACATTCATCGGAAGAACGCTGTTCGTGACCGCATTTGGGGCAAACGAGCAAGTTTCTTTTTTTCGAATCTTTTTTGAGCCTCGAGTAGACCCAATGGATTTCTTTGAATTCGTTATCATCCAGCCAAATACCCCCGCACCGTTTACACATCTCAACCACCACCATTGTGCCGGGATAACAGAAAACATACAGCCCCTCGCGGCACCGGGGACAGAGAAAGGAGAGCCTACGGGCATCTGCCGGAATAGCGAAGCGCCCAACGGGAATATTTCGCAGCGACTCAAGCTCGCCTTTGTCAAACCATATTCCCTGGCAATCCGGACAGATGTCCAGTTTGATATTGCGGTTCTTTACTTTCTTTTCGATCAAGCCGGACGGCTTGCATTTTGGGCATTCCATTTTTCACCCCTACCAGCTACCGATAGCGCCTCCGCCTCCGGAAAAGCCGCCGCCGAATCCCCCCAAACCACCCGAACTCCAAGAACCGGAGCTGGAACCGGGCATGTGCCTTAAGGAGCTTCGAACCATATAGATAATTGCGCTTAGAATAACCAACAGAAGGCCGATAACGACCCATCCCCACCCCTTTTTACCGTTTTTAAAAAGACTGAAAATGATCAACAAGAGAATCGGAACGGTAATGATTAAGGTAATCAGCGGCCAGTTGATGCCAATCCGGACCTCCGCAAATTCGGAGATGATCTCTTCAACACCGCCGGTAATGCCGGCAACGTAATCGGTCTTCTTGAATTGCGGCACAATTACCTGACTCATAATACGCCGGGCGTCACTATCCCGGCGGCGGCCATAACCGGCGCCAAGCTCAATCTTTGCTTTACGATCTTTGACGGCGACCAGCAGCAGGACACCGTCGTTTGCCGGCAAGTTGCCGATACCGTACGCATCGAATAGAGCCGATGCAAATTGTCCAATGTGGCGATTTGGCGTACCCGGGTAATCGTTGATGGAGTCAATCGTGACGACGATGATTTCAACGCCGGTTTTGCTCTCGGTCTGCCAGAGCCATTGTTCGATCTTCTCCTCGGCGTCCACGCCCAGTAGACGGGCGTGATCGCTGACGTATCCAGCGTCCGGATCAGGAAACGGCGCATAGGACTCTTGGGGGCGGGATAAGTCCGGTTCCGGCGCGGCCAGGCTTTCCGGATCGTCACGCTGCGCAAGACATTCTCCTATGAGCAGTAAATGGGCCAAAAAAACATGGCAAAAAATTTTATATATCTTGGAAGACAATATCATTTGAGATTTCGTTTCTATCATCCCTCTGGTATGGAAAATAATACGCCAGTTTTTTGGCGATGAGATGGATCCCGGCACAGAGCCCCTCTCCCATTTTGTTTTCCTTGAATTTGGTGGCTATGTGGCTTTCGACGTCAAACCAGAACTGTGGGCCAACCTTTTGGTGAATTCCCTGGTCACCGTAAATCAGAAATTGCCGATCGGCTGTCACCAACAAAACCAACACACAATTACGCTGGTCCGTTTGATCCAGTTTGTATTTTTTGAAAACTTTGTATGCCTTTTTCCTGATGTCATTGCGGCAGCGTTTGATGATGACCAATTTGATTTCCGCGGAAGTCAATTTTTCGGCGGCTGCAATTTTAGCAAAGATCCTGTGCTGTTCCTCGCCGGATAAAAATCTTTTAGGATTGTTCGAGCGGTTCATATGCGTATCCCGCGTTTACCGATTTAAATCGATGTCATATCCGTTTATACAAGGGCGGCGGCAGATCATCACCGCCAAAAGAAATTTTATGTGATATTAAGTAATTACATATCATAAATACCCATTTTTTTCAAGAAAAGCCAAAGCGTGGAACCCATCTAAAAAAGTGAAAACAAGCCGCGGCAGGATTAACCGTCTGCCGGCCTAAAGACAGGAAATATATCTACCCCTCAAGTAATTACATTATGCGGTTGGATGCAACGCTATTTGTTGGCTTGGCTAAAGCGGAATGATATTGAGCGCAGAGCCCCACGGGGCATGGTGAGACAGGTTTATCATTTCAGCGGTTAGGAAATGTTCAAACTTTACAGATTACTTATCATCCGGACAGATGCTCGACCACTGGCTTATTCTAACGCAGTCATCGCGACGTTCCTCAGGCCCTCGTCGCTCCCCTTGCTTTCTTCTTTCCAGGCCGCTGTTTTCAAAATAATCCGAGTCATAGACAACACGTCTATCATCTCCCGATCGGCGATCAACATACGGATCGCTGGTCCTGCTTTTTTGCACATTCATTTTATCTTTCAATTTCCGTCCCTCCATTGTTTTTATAAAATCATAATCACATTCCGCAGAAACACAAGCCGAGCATGGTGCCGGATATAAGCTTTTAAAAGGTTAAATTTCCCTGCCAGCAGTGCAGATTCGATTCCATGAGTCTAGAAGTGGTTTCAACCCCTCTTTTTAGGCCATTTTGCGATCTTTTGTTCCAAGGCGCTTGGCGAAGTGGAACGTAAAATCTTGAACTTTTTGAGGGCCCAAGCCCGAATTTTCAAGATTTAGTGAAGCGGACTTGGCGTCTTACAAAAGGTGCAAACAGGCGATAAAAAGGGTTTTGAAATTGTTGCTAGCCAACATGGCCGAACTCTAACCTCACGGCAACTCGGCAGTACAATGGGCACAGCGGGTGGCCTTGATCGGTATGGTTGATAGACAATGTGGGCATTCTTTGGTTGTCGGCTCTTGCGGTGGTGTTTCCTCTTGCCGTTTGAGCTTGTTGATGCTGCGGATGATAAGAAACACCGCAAAGGCAGCAATAATGAAGCTAATGACGGTATTTATGAATACCCCGTAGTTTACGGTCACGGCACCGGCTTTCTGAGCCTCG
>JASFTQ010000335.1:0-5153 GCA_050053515.1 Desulfobacterales bacterium
TATAAATTCGAAATCCGAATATCGAAATCCGAAACAATATCGAATGACAAAAATTCTAATATCAAAACACTGTGGAATTTGGCGAATGTATATCCACCATTCGAATATGTTCTTTTAGTTTAGAACATTTGAACATTCGAATTTAGGATTTGTTTCGGATTTCGGCTCGCGGCGAGCTTAGCCGAGCCGATTTCGAGTTTCGAATTTGAAGTTGGCCCAGTTTACGCCTGGCGGGATATAAAGTCTCCGCTGCTCAGTTATTAGAGGGATTATTCTTTTGCCTTCTTGATTTCCTCCACGATCTTCTCGGAAATCTGGGCCGGGACTTCATCATAATGGGAAAAATCCATGGTGAATATGCCGCGGCCGCCGGTCATCGATCTGAGGTCCGGCGCGTAGGTTAAAAATTCTGCCAGCGGCACCTGGGCATTAATGACCTGATTCTTGCCGGCGCTGTCCATTCCGAGGACCCGGCCGCGTCTTCCGTTCAGATCGCCCATGATGTCTCCCATAAATTCATCCGGAGCGGTAATGGTAACTTTCATTATGGGTTCCAAAAGAACCGGTCCGGCCTGTTCACACGCTTTTTTAAAGGCAAGTGAGCCCGCTATTTTAAAAGCCATTTCCGAGGAGTCTACCGCGTGATATGAGCCGTCATCCAGAGTTACTTTAAAATCAATGCAGGGAAAGCCCGCCAAAATGCCCGTACGGGCTGCTTCAGTAATGCCTTTTTCCACTGCGGGAATATAGGTCTTCGGTATAACACCGCCGACGATGGCATCAACGAATTCAAAGCCCTCTCCTCGCGGCAACGGCTCCAGTTGAATCCAGCAGTCACCGTATTGCCCGTGACCACCGGTTTGCTTTTTGTGTTTTCCCTGTACTCTGACTTTTTTTCTTATAGTTTCTTTGTAGGGAACCTTGGGAGTACTCAGCACCACTTCCACATTGAACTTTCGCTTGAGCTTTTCGATGGTTGTTTCGATGTGAATCTGACCGGCGCCCGATATGAGGATCTCATTGGTTTCGGAGTTTCTTTCCAGTTTCAATCCGGTATCTTCTTCTAAAAGCTTGGATAAAGAAGAAAATATTTTATCTTCATCTCCCTTGGTTTTGGGTGTCAGCGCAAAGGACATCAGTGTGGGAAGTGGATCGGCACAATCGAATTTTACCTTTTTGCTCTCATCACAAAGCGTGTCACCGGTAGTTGTCTCCTTTAATTTTGCCACCGCCACGATGGCTCCAGGGCCCGCACCGGAAATCGGATGTTGCTCCTTGCCTGCAATCCTTAGAAGTTGATTGTATCGCTCCCTGGTTTCTTTGTTTGCATTGTAAAAAGTCCCATCAGCCCCGAGGGTACCGGATACCACCCTGAATATCGTCAACCGGCCGGCATAAGGATCCGCTACGGTTTTGACAACGAAACCGGAGAAAGGGGCGCTTGGGTCAGGAGCGCGTTCAATAGAATTTCCGTCAGCAGGATCTATACCCGATATGGCTCCGCGTGCCACCGGCGACGGCATTACGTCGGTAATGAAGTCCAACAGTAAGTTGACGGCGATATTTTTGGTGGCGGAGCCACACAGAACAGGCACAAACTCCTGGTTGGCCGTCCCTGTTTTCAAGGCATTTTTTATATCCTCATCAGACAGCGTTTCACCTTCAAGGTACCTTTCAATCAACGCATCGTCTGCTTCGGCAACATTTTCGATAAATGCCTCCCTTTCGGAATCCACCAAATCCTGCATATCGGCTGGAATTTCTGTTTCAGTAGCTTTCCCTTCGGGGTTGTATATGAACGCCTTCATTTTGATGAGATCCACAACACCCTTAAAATCGTTTTCGGTCCCGATCGGAAGTTGCGTAATGATCGGTTTGGGTGAAAACGTATCCTTGGCATCCTGAAATGTCCGTGAAAAGTCAGACCGTTCGCGATCCAATTTATTAATGAAAATTATGCGGGGCATTCCAAATTCGTTGGCAAAATCCCAGGCCTGTTCGGTTTGCACTTTTATGCCATCCACGGCATCGATCACGACGATTGCACTATCGGCAACCTGCATGCAGAGCCTGGTATCCGTAAAAAAATTTTGATCTCCCGGAGTATCAATTATATTGACGGTGTGCTTCTGCCACGCATAGCTATGAAAGCCGGTACTGATGCTGGAAGATCGTTTGATATCTTCCGGTTCATAGTCTAACGCCGTATTGCCTTCTTCCACTCGTCCAAGTCGTTTAATCACACCGGCATTAAACAGCATGGCCTCGGCAAGGGATGTCTTTCCTGCGCCCCCATGGGCCAAAAGTGCGATATTCCTTAATTTATCAACCTCTACGCTCATTTACACTCCTCTCGAAAGTTTTTTAATTCTTGCCATACAAATCCCGCCGAGGCGGGATTGCAAGTGCACCGTTGAAAGCACTGAAGTGCTTTTGCCTTTTCGGCCTATGGCCGAAAATTCAAGCCACCCGCTTTGCGGGTGGTCGTTGACTTCCTGACAGGCGGTTTAAAGTTAGCTCCTCTACATGCTTCACGGGAAAAAATCAAGCATTAGTTTCCAATGTTCATTAAGGTCACCCCCTGAATTTATACAGTTTTCAGGTTTGTTGTTTATTTTTGTCACATTTTAAATGCATCAGATATTCCTTATTTCCCTTGGGCCCGAGAATCGGGGAAGGAATCAGGGAACAGCGCACCAGGCCGATATTTGAAAAAAAGTGCGTGAGTTCAGCCACCACATTATGGTGTTGCGCCGCATCTCGCACCACGCCGCCTTTGCCCACTTTGCCCTTGCCGACTTCGAACTGGGGTTTGACCAGGGCTAAAATAGATGCTTCGTCTTTCAAGAATTGCAGCACGGCCGGAACCACCACTTTTAATGAAATAAAAGAAACATCAATGGTCACCAAATCAACGCGTTCTCCAACCGCTTCGGGGGGCATATACCGTATATTCATACGCTCAATTGCTTTGACACGGGGGTTCTGTCTGATTTTCCAGGCCAATTGTCCGTATCCGACATCCACGGCAAATACCTTACCGGCACCGTGCTGTAACAAACAATCGGTAAAACCACCGGTGGATGCGCCGACATCCAGGCAGACCAGTCCTTTGACAACTATCCCGAAGGCATCGAGAGCGGCTTCAAGTTTGAGCCCCCCACGGCTCACGTAGGGAGTCCCTTGTCCTTTGAGAATGATTTCGTCACTATCTGAAACAAGCGTACCGGGTTTTTCCACAGGATGTCGGTTGACCAAAATCTTACCGGCCATTATCAGGGCTCGAGAACGCTGGCGGCTCGGGGCCAGACCCCTGTCTAAAATCAGCCGGTCAAGTCTTTGTTTTTTTGCTACCATCAGCACTTTTCATGAGCTTTTTGGCTGCGGTGACAATGGCGGTCGCATCTATATCATATTTTGCTCTGAGCAATGCCTGCGGTCCATGTTCGACAAACTGATCGGGAATGCCCAGACGCTCGAGAGATACATTATGTACGCCTGCATCGTTGAGACATTCGAGAACCGCACTGCCGAATCCCCCATGGCGCACATTTTCCTCCACGGTGATAACCCGCGGGATTTTTGATACCAGAGATCCAATGAGGTCGCTATCAAGAGGCTTTACATAGCGACAATTGACCACTGTGGCAGATATATTTTGCTCTTTTAACATGTCATGGGCCGTTAGGGCTTCACAAACCGTGCGGCCGATGGACAGTATAAGGACATCATCTCCTGATTTTAATATTTCTCCTTTTCCTATCTGCAGCGGTGAGATTTCCCGATCAATCTTTCCACCGGTTGCGTTGCCCCGGGGATATCGTAAGGCCACCGGGCCTTGGTGCCTGAGGGCGGCTATCAGCATTTGCCGCAATTCATTTTCGTCTTTGGGCGCCATGATGATCAAATTGGGAAGGCTTCTTAGATATGAAAAATCAAACACCCCATGATGGGTCGGGCCGTCATCACCGACAATTCCCCCCCGGTCTATGGCAAAAACAACATGGTGGGCATCCAGGCAGACATCATGCATGATTTGATCGTAGGCGCGTTGCAGAAAAGTTGAATAAATCGCCACCACGGGTTTTAATCCTTCGGCGGCCATACCGGCGGCAAAGGTAACGCCGTGGGGTTCTGCGATCCCGACATCAAAAAATCGGTCCGGAAATGCCTGGGCGAAATCAGTAAGCCCGGTACCTTCGGGCATGGCGGCAGTGACAGCCACAATTTTCTCATCTTTTTCGGCGAGCTCGACTAAAATATCGCCAAATACCTGGGTATACGTCGGTACGGCATCCTTTTGATCCAGGCAAGCACCGGTTTCGATGTCAAAGGTGCTGCATCCATGGAAATAGATCGGATTCTTTTCGGCCGGAAGATATCCCCTTCCTTTTTGGGTGGTCACATGAAGAAGCACAGGTTCGTTCAAATAAATGATATTATTCAATATATCTATAAGATGGTTTAATTTATGACCGTTGATGGGGCCAAAATATTCAAAATTAAATGCTTCAAACAGCATTCCGGGTGTAACAAAGGTCTTGAAAGCCTCTTCAGATCGTTTGGCCATTTGGTAGATGTCTTCCCCAACTTTTGGTAACTTTTTCAGAAAAAATCCGAGTTCTTTTCTTAACTCCTGCAGTTTTTTAGCTGAAAAGGTTCGGCTTAAAAAGGAGGATAGCGCACCCACGTTGCGGGAAATCGACATATCATTATCGTTCAAGATCACAATGATATCCTTGTCTTTGTGAATATCACCGGCCTGATTGAGCCCTTCGTAAGCCAAACCGGAGGTCATGGAACCATCGCCGATGACGGCAATGACTTTGGACGGTGTTTTTTGCAAATGTCTGGCACAGGCCATTCCGAGCCCTGCTGAAATGGAGGTCCCGCTGTGGCCGGTAGAAAACGCATCAAAGGGGCTTTCCCCAAAACGTGTAAAACCGGAAATGCCCTGGTGTTGGCGAAGGGAATCAAATTTATCTCTTCGACCGGTGAGCAACTTATGGGCGTAAGCTTGATGCCCCACATCCCAAATGATTTTATCTCTGGGTGTGTCAAAAACATAGTGGAGGGCGATGGCTAGTTCGACGGCACCCAGACTTGACGCTAAATGACCGCCGGTTTTAGAGACAATTTCGATTATGATTTCA
>JASFTQ010000336.1:0-5118 GCA_050053515.1 Desulfobacterales bacterium
GGGCATATTACGAAGCACGCCCCGAGAAGGTGGATGAAATTATCCGGGAGGGCAACAACCGGGCCCGCAAAGTTGCCCATCGGACAATGGATGAGGTCAGAGCGGCAGTAAAAATATGAGCCGCCGCCCTCAAGTGAAGCTTCCCGCCCCTTAGGGCGGGAAGCTTCACTTTTCCCGCTAAAAGCGGGGAAAGGCAAAAGCACTTCGGTGCTTTAAAGGGTGCGCTTGCAAGTGGCACCCGGTTTATCTGGCAAGAAATCAATAATTGTGCGCTATGTCTGAGGATATCTATACGGTAAAGCTAACGGACGTTTTTGAGGGTCCCATGGACCTTTTGGTCCACCTCATTAAAAAAAACGAGGTGGATATTTACGATATACCCATCGCCTTGATTACCGAACAATACCTGGAATATCTGGAATGGATGAAATCGTTGAACATCGAGTTCGCGGGCGAGTTTATCGTGATGGCCTCCACGCTGACCCAGATAAAATCCAGAATGCTGCTTCCGGCTCATGACAATGGTGATGAAGAGGAGGAAGATCCCCGCCAGGAGATTATCCGGCCGCTGGCTGAATATCTGCAGATAAAGTCAGCGGCTGAAGATCTTGCCGGCCGACGCCTCTTGGGAGAGGATATATTTGCCAGAAATCCCGGTCGGCCGGAGGGCTTGGACGGCCCGGATGATGATATGGTTAAGATCGGGTTGTTTGAGCTTATCGACGCTTTCCAAACAATTTTTGAAAAATTATCCCCGGATCATCTGGTGGACCTGACTGCCGACCGGCTTTCCGTCAAAGATCGGATCTCCGAGCTGGTCGATATTTTAGAGGAGCACAAGTCGCTTACCTTTGATGAGCTGTTTGTCAAAGATTCCACCAAGGAGGAGATTATCGTCACATTTCTGGCAATCTTGGAAATGGTCAAACTGTCATTGGTCAAACTCGCTCAACACTTGCAGACCGGTATTATCAGACTGTTTTATGCCGGATAGTGCTGTCGGAGCCATACGCTTCTACGAGACATTCAAAAGGGTGTGAGCCCTATCAATCAGATGCTGGTTGCTGGATACTCGATACTGGATGCTAAATTTCAGATGGCTTCCCTTAACCCCGCGTGAAAAGGCGGGGTTTGCAGGGAAGCGAAGCGGTCAGAGACATCTTACTGATGGACAATATAAAACACATTATCGAAAGCTTGCTTTTCGTTGCCGAAGAACCCCTTACGATCGAACGCATCAGAAATATTATCGCGGTTGTCACCCCCGATGAGGTCCGTAGCGCACTGGCAGCACTTTCAGACGAATACACGTCTCGCGGAGGCGGTTTTCATCTAAGGGAAGTTGCCGGTGGTTACCAACTGCGAACCCGGCCGGAATTCACCCAGTGGATCAAACGCCTGCTGCAACCAAAGCAACAACGGCTCAGTAAGCCCGCTTTGGAAACACTGGCAATTATTGCATATAAACAACCGATTATGCGCAGCGATGTCGAATACATCAGGGGGGTTGATTGCGGGGGTATTTTGCGGATGTTGCTTGAGCGAAAACTCATACGAATCCTGGGACGCAAGGAACTGCCCGGCCGGCCGATGATCTATGGCACGACCCGACAATTTCTCGAAGTGTTTGATTTAAAAGATTTAACGGATCTTCCCACTCCAAAAGAAATAGAAGAACTCGGCAAGGGGCCGGCGGAGCAAGCAATTCAGCCGACGAAAACCGGCAATGATTAAAATGCGGAGGCGGCCCAGCCAACCGCCCATGACAAAATATCGTCACCGGAAACGCCGGTATCAGACCGACAAATTCGCCTGTTCCAACTGAAGCCGCCGCAGTTTGAAAAGAGTACAAAAAATGCTTGACTTAAAAGTCCACTAACCACTATGTAATGGGTCTTAGCAGGATCCGACCGGAAATAAATCAACCGCTCATTTTTTCTTCATCATATCAAGGAGTTTTCATGAATAGATCAGATTTTGTCAGCGTGCTTAAGGACGAAATAAACTTGAGTCGAAAACATGCCGAAAAGATCGTGGATACCTTTTTTAATGCAATACAGGACACCTTGGTTAAAGGCGAGCGTGTTGAAATTCGGGGATTCGGAAGTTTCATCGTAAATAATTACAAACCGTATCTTGGTCGCAATCCTAAAACCGGCGCCAGGATCCAGGTTCCGGCCAAAAAATTACCTTTTTTCAAAGTGGGCAAAGAATTAAAGGACAGGGTCGACAATCAACATTGACGGGCGGTTAACTCAGTGGGAGAGTGCTACCTTCACACGGTAGAAGTCACTGGTTCAAATCCAGTACCGCCTACCAGTAAAATCAAGGGCTTACGGGTAATCCCCTAAGCCCTTTTTTGTTATTTTGAACCGTTATTTGGAAAAACACTATAATAACGGGAATCTATCAGCCGAACATATAAAATCCCAGTGCCCGGTCTGAAGGGTTGGAGGGATGAATGGAGGTAAATTCAACCCCCAATTCGAGGCCGAATATTTTCTTTATAACGACTTCTTTTTGGATGAGCGTCCGATGCGGATCATCCAAGCGAAACTCCAATAACAGCTTGTCACCAACCTTAAGTTTGCGTTGCACATTCAGTTTAAGTTTCAGACCGGTGCGGGACATGTCAACTACGGTCATCAGTCCACGGTCTATCTCTCGGTCATCAGCAATCTGCCTGAATTCACCCGCAAAATTGGTTTCTACGCGATATTGCTTTCGGCGCTCTATTATGACGTTGTATTTATGTCCACAGGGGCATTTCACTTTGGCCTTGTCTGTTTTTTCCAATTCGGGATGGTCGGCAATATTTACAACCCGCGGCTGTTCACACTTGGGGCATGTGAAAGTAACCAGGTTGTTGCGGGTGATGTAAACTTTTTGGGCCATATGTTCCCTGCGATCGATATTCTTGATAGAAGCCGACTTAGATTGAGCTCCGGTCAAAAATATACCGCATCCGATCTCGATTCTTTTTCGGATGAGCAATAACTCATAAATATTATAACTAATATAAGTATTAAAAAAAATCAATCACGTATTAATTATTGTAATTTTTAGATATTTTGTTTTATAATGGAAAATAACGCAAGTTTTGGTGTTAGGCGGTTGGCAGGTGCTTCGGATACGGAATACCGGATGCTCGATGCCGAGCCGCCTGCCAAGCAAGGCACGCGCGGGCAGGCAGAGGCCAGCAGCCGGCATCTTCGCCATAAAGGCAAGACAATGTATTGGTTTTGCATCTCCCCGAAAGATCCAAAAGAAAGCACATTAAAAGAACTCACAGGAGTTTGCCCATGAGTGCTGCTGACACCGAATATGAAAAGTACAGTCTCATTCCGCGATTGTTCAAGCTGGTCAATGCGCTGCCTGAGGAACAGCAGCTGACACTTCTTAAAAAATTGCTCAAAGACGATATTCGAAGACACCTTCAGAAGATAATTGTCGATATGACGGACACCCAGCAATTGAAACTTTTGGAGAAGCTGGAAAAAATACCCGCCGACGAAATGCCGGTCAAGACGGTGAGTCTAGATGAAGAGGAAACATCGATGCGGGGTCATCTGCGCAAACCCTGCTTAATACATGTAAACTATACCATCCGGGAGAAAACCTACGATGGCTACATCCTTGACATCAGCACGGTTGGCGTGTTCATCGAAACAAACGAATCTTTTTCCGTCGGAGCGGAAATGGCCCTCGCCTTTTCATTGCCCAACTATCAGCAGACGTTTAAATTAAGCGGTATCATCGTCTGGGTCGGGCATCAGGGCATTGGCGTCAAATTCCAGAACCTGTCTCCTTATCAGGAGGATATGATAAAATCTTTTATCAAAAAATGATGATCGGCCTTTTTTATCCAACTTTTCCGCCAGATCCTCCACGTAATTTTCTACGATTTACACATCCCTGCAGTCATTGGAGCGCAGCTTTTATGCGCGTCGCTGTTTGTCCCTTGACCTCATCGGCGCTACATGGTAAAATTCAATTATTCAAATAAGTTGGCCGATGTGAAGATTGACATCGGTGTCCCGGAGCACGCTAAAAAAAACCAGCCCATTCAGACCGGAGCAGGAAGACAAAAGCGTATCACCAAACCCTGCTTCTGCAAGCATTGCCCGGTTGAGGCGGCAAAAATTCACAGCGTGCATTCCGTAAAATGCATTTTAGAGGCCATAGGATTGTGGCATCCCATGAATCCCGGACAGCCGAAAGTTTGCCGCAGCAAACCGTAAAAACACTCTGGGTTTTTGAACCGGTGTTTTCCGCCGTATTTCGTGATCAAAAAATCCTGCGGCTGATAACTGTGATGGCATTGCTGCAATTGGTGGGTGGCCTGACGGGGATGCCGGGTTGGAAATGTCCCGTGTATGCGGCCTTTGCCGTACTATGCCCCGGATGCGGCTTGACTGCGGCCATGATGCTAATCGTGCGGGGCGAATGGCAGGCAGCCTTTGCCACCCATATGTTCGCCCCGTTTTTTCTGACAGGTATTATCGTTCTGGTATTGTTGAGTTTGTTGCCCTTGCGTTTTTACCGTCCTGCGGTAATGCGCCTGGCTTTCCTGGAGCGCCATACGGGTTTGGCCGCAATGGTTATGATCGGCATGATTGTCTACTGGGGAGTCCGCTTCTTCGGGATTATAGGATCGTCTGCGACACCGTAAAATGATATCATTCGGCACCACCACCATTAAAGGGGAAAATCATGTTTGAATATCTTTATCCAATCTTATCCGTCGTTATCTCCATTGTCTCGTTAGTCATTTTCTTCATCGTCCTCATTAAATCCTTTAAAGCGGGTGCCCTTAAAGGAATTCTCGGGATAATTACCTGTGGATTTTTCACCTTCATCTGGGGCTGGGTAAAACACAAGGAGCTTCAGCTAACCAAGCTGATGCTTCTGTGGACGGTACTCATTATTCTTTCCATTGTAATACCGGTGATGGTTGGTACCGCTCAGTTTATGACGCTTGCGCCGATGATCCAGGAGCAAACCGGTTTTATAACGGGTCAGAAAAACCTTAAACTGTCGTCGAAACGCAAGAAAAAAAGCCGGGTGGCTAAAAAGAAGCGCACATCCCGCAAGAAAACTAAAAAGCAGACTCGGGCA
>JASFTQ010000337.1:0-5117 GCA_050053515.1 Desulfobacterales bacterium
CCGCAAGGGCAAGGATCATTTCGGCCGACCTTCATCTTCTTGTTCAGAGTTAAAATATCTGGTCTGCTTTTCATAGGGTAAATACACTCCAGATTTGACGGTGATCAAAAATATGGCACACAACCAGATTCTCCAAATAACGCTATTAATGATACGGCAGGATAACAACACTGGCAATCCATTAAGCCGGTTGGCGTTGAATTTATTCAAAATGATTCATACGGGTTTACATATACCGTAAAAATTACCGGGTGACCAGCAACAACTCAACATCAACTATCTAAGTTTTGCTGCAATAGCAACCCACCCCTCCATACTGTATATGTTGATGATTTCAAAGTCCAGCGCTTTTAGTTTGTCGATGACTGGATTTTGGTTTTGCTTAATTACCCCGGAACAAAGAAAGTACCCTTTTCTTTTTAGCACCCTTTTGACGTCGTGAAGCAATTTAATAACCGCATCTGCCAATAGATTCGCTGCAACCATGTCGAAGCGTTCACCGATCGGTTCCGTAAGATTGCCGCAAATCAACATAAACCTTGCCGGATGTATTATGTTTCGCATTAAATTTTTTTGGGCAATCTCGACAGCAAATTTATCCTTGTCGATGCCGCATACCTTTTCAGCCCCCAGTTTAGCGGCTGCAATCATAAGGATACCGGAACCGGTTCCAACATCCAGAACCGAATCATTCGGCTTTAAATAAGATTCTATAATATTCAGGCATAAGCGGGTGCTCGGATGGGTGCCGGTTCCAAAGGCCATACCGGGGTCTATTTCAAGTATGATTTCACCCGGCTGGGCTTCATACGCATGCCATGAAGGTTTTACCACCAGACGTTCCGCGACTTTCTCCGGACGGAAATAGGCTTTCCACGACTCGGCCCAATCCGCTTCATCTAATTGGGAAACGACGATCCGAGAATTGATATGGCTCCTTTCCATCAGATGGGCAAGCCCGCTTTCCAGTTTCTGCCACTGTAATTGTGACAAACGGCTCCTGGCAAAATAGCCTGTTACTGCATGATACTTCGGCCGGGTTCGGCCATTGTTTACCCAGCCTTCTTCCGGTTGCAGGGACGGATCTTCGATGACGAGGCCTGTTGTTCCCAGATCATATAGAAGCTGTGAAATCAGATCGGTTGCCGGCTCCGGTTCTTTGTGGTCGAATATAATTTTTACTTCCAGCCACTTCATAACCACCGAGAATTGCAGATTTATATTTATATTCTTTTCCGGTTATGCTATAGTTTAATGCTGAATTATCAACCACTTTGGATTAATTGTCGGCCCAGAAATTTCTCGGATTGGCAAAACATCAAATACCTGATCAGAGAAGGGGGAAAACATCACTTCCCCGACGCCCCAACACTAAACGCCGCGGTAAACTCATATAGGATTTTGCATAAGTTCTGTATACATCAAAAAGCAATCAATCGACAACACATTGTGTTTGTGCGCTTCGGACTCTCTAATTCTGACGTTCTTCCTTGACAGCAGAATATCAATTATAGACAAATTTATGGACGAAAATACGCCAATATACAGCAGCCGGGTTACTAAGTCTTATTTAGAATATCTCAAAGAGAATTATCCTTCCATCAACATTGATTCTATTCTGGGGTGTGCCGGAATGACCCGCTACGAGGTGGAGGACCCGGCACACTGGTTCACGCAGCGTCAAGTTGACAGCTTTCACAACGTCTTGGTTGAAAAAACGGGCAACCCGGATATTTCCAGGGAGGCCGGCCGCTATATGGCATCCCTGGAGGCTATGGGCACCGCCAAACAATATGCTATGGGATTTATGAGCCCTGCCCTGATCTTTTTGTCGTTGGGCAAGATATCTAATCTTTTTACCCGTTCGACAAAATATGAATCCCGTCAGATAGCATCCAATAAAATTGAAGTCGTTGTAAAACCTCGAAAGGGTTCGCATGAAAAGCCTTTTCAATGCAAAAATCGGACAGGTATGCTTGAGTCTGTACCGAAGTTGTTCAGCGGAAAATATGCCCAGATTGAACATACCACCTGTTTACACAAGGGTGATAAATTTTGCCGTTACATCATCACCTGGGAAAGAACACCTTCGATTTTCTGGAAAGTATTGCGTAATTATTTTTTATTGCTCAGCATCCTGATTTCCTTTGCTGGTTTTTTCACCCTTCCCGTCAAATCCGGGTTGATCGTCGTACTTGCATGCGCTCTTATCGCGTCCCTGTTGTCACTTCATACAGCGCACACCGAAAATAAGGAAATTAAAAAAACGATTAAGACCCAGGGGGATACAGCTGAGTATCATTTGAGTGAATTAAACATCCGCTACAATAATGCCTTGCTGGTTCAGGAAATCGGTCAGGCAAGTTCAACGATCACCAATATTTACGTGCTTACTACGGCAATCATGAGGGCAATGGCCAAACGTTTGGACTTTGATCGCGGTGTTATTATGCTTGCCGACCCCAAAAAAACCCGACTTATCTTCACCGCAGGTTACGGTTACAGCGAAGAGTCACAAAATTTGTTGCGCCAAACCGCTTTCCATCTCGATAATCCCGAAGCTAAAGGACTTTTTGTAAGATCGTTCAGGGAACAAAAGCCCTTTTTAATTGACAACATTCTTGAAAATAGCGAGGCAATGTCAAAAAGAAGTCTGAAACTCGCCCAAAAAATGGGAGTACGGTCACTGATCTGCGTCCCGATTGTTTACGAAACGGAATCCCTGGGGATATTGGCCGTCGATAACATCAAATCCAAGCGCATCCTTACCCTGAGCGACATGAGCCTTTTAAGAGGGGTAGCCTCGCAGACAGCCGTCAGCATTATCAATGCGATGTCTTTCCAAAAGCTTCAGGAAAGCGAAGAGAAATACCGAACGATTCTGGAAAGTATCGAGGATGGATATTTTGAGGTTGATCTTGCCGGCAATTTTACCTTTTTCAACGAATCCTCCTGTAAAATATTGGGATACTCGCGGGATGAAATGATGGGAATGAACAACCGGCAATATATGGATGCAGAGAACGCCCATAAAGTATTCCAAACTTTCAACGCCGTCTACCAAACAGGGAAACCCACAAGATCGCTGGATTGGAAGCTCATCAGAAAGGATGGAGCAGAACGGTATGTCGAAACCCTGACTTCACTGATGCGAGATAAGAGCGGCCAGTCGATCGGCTTCAGGGGCATTGTACGGGACATCACCGATCGTAAAGCTGCCGAAGAAGAACGAAAGCGGCTGGTGGCCCAACTCCATCAGGCTCAAAAAATGGAGGCCATCGGAACCCTTGCCGGCGGTGTGGCCCATGATCTCAATAACGTATTGTCCGGTTTGGTCAGTTATCCCGAACTGATATTATTGGATCTTCCCAAGGACAGCCCGATGCGAAAGCCGGTTCTGACCATTCAAAAATCGGGCGAAAAGGCCTCAGCGATTGTACAGGACCTGTTGACACTGGCACGCAGGGGAGTCGCCATCTCGGAGGTGGTAAATCTGAACGCCGTCATTTCCGAATATTTGATAAGCCCTGAACACCAGAGTCTGAAGGCCGCTTATCCGGGCGTGGAAATTGAAGTCAATTTAGCACCGAATTTGCTGAATATTCTCGGTTCCCCGGTCCACCTATCCAAAACGGTGATGAATATTATTACCAATGCCGCTGAAGCCATGCCCAAAGGGGGTAAGATTCACATATCAACAGGAAATCGATATCTCGACCAACCGATTAAAGGTTATGACAATATCGAGGAAGGTGATTACGTCACCCTCATGGTTTCAGACAGCGGGATCGGTATTTCTCCCCAAGACATCGACAGGGTATTCGAGCCCTTCTACACCAAAAAGGTGATGGGTAGAAGCGGTACCGGACTTGGCATGGCAGTGGTGTGGGGGGCGGTAAAAGACCATAAGGGCTATATCGATATCCAGAGCGCCATGGGTAAGGGAACGCGGTTCACGCTGTACTTTCCCGTCACCCGCAAGGAATTGAGCCGGGATGTCTCTCAGAAAAATATCGATGGTGTAATGGGCAACGGGGAGACGGTCCTGGTGGTGGACGATGTTGAGGAACAGCGGGTTATCGCATCGGAGATGCTGAGCAAATTGGGCTATTCGGTTATGACAGCTGCAAGTGGTGAAGAAGCCGTGGACTATATGCGATCCCACGGCGTAGATCTATTGGTGCTTGATATGATCATGGATCCCGGCATCGATGGCCTGGACACCTACAAGCAAATTCTTGACCTGCACCCCGGCCAGAAAGCAATCATCGCCAGCGGGTATTCCGAAACCGATCGGGTGAAGGAGGCACAACGGTTGGGTGCGGGAGTCTATGTCAAAAAGCCGTACACTATCGAACGAATCGGTGTTGCCGCCCATTCGGAACTTAGCCGGCCGGCGGACAAAAACACTCTCTAATCACAAAAATTTTCTTTGGGCGGATTGAAGTAACCGTGTTTCAAATGCGGAAATAATAGATCAAATTTTTCGAGCATTTTTTCCATACCACAAGGCCGGCCATGATCGCCCACAATGCGCATCATATCCCAGTAGCGCACCGGATCATAGTTGAGGTTTCTCCACTGGATCATGTTTATCGGATACTGGTGGATAAAGTCGGTCAGGGCTGCCATTTCCTCGGGCGTATCGGTGAATCCGGGAAGGTTCAGGTAGTTGAGGGCAATGAATTTTTTGTGTTTCAATGCAGCGGCAATACTGTTCGATACGTCCTCAAAACCGTAGCCCTGGGGTTGAAAATAGGCGTGATAACATTCTGACCGGACACTGTTCATGCTGATGCGTACGCTGTCCAGGCCGGCGCTGAAAAGAATCTCGAGAAGATCCGGTCGGCTTCCGTTGGTGTTCATATTGATTGTGCCGCGTTGGGTTACCGAACGAATCTTTACTATCGCCGGCTCGATCACATCGGACGCCAGCAGGGGTTCACCTTCGCAACCCTGCCCGAAGCTGACCACAGCGTTTTTCACCCCCATAATGTGGGCCAAGGCAACTTCAGCAATCTCTTCCGGCGTCGGTAAAAAACAAATTCTTTCCTGGCTGCAGGGTATCCCTGCGCTTCTTTGAAGTGAAATACAGCCCAGGCAGCGCGCATTACAAT
>JASFTQ010000338.1:0-5047 GCA_050053515.1 Desulfobacterales bacterium
CCCTTGGAAGCGCAGGAGCGATCAGCTTGTCGTGAAAAAAATACCCCGACCTCTCAAATAAAGCAGAAAAAAGAAGGTCCGGCAGGGGGCAAATTTGGGTCGACAAAAATTTGCCCCCTTCCCGGACTTCGTGCAATCGGAATATTATTTTGAGTGTTACTCTAACTGCGCTTTTCTTTTTTGGGCTTCCTTTGCCAGCGGTGTTTTGGGCGCCAGGTCAATGACTTTGTTGTAGGATTCCAGCGCTTTTCTGTGGTTGCCTGTGATCCGCTGAACTTCCGCCAGATAAAAATGGCCTCTGGCGTGCCCGGGGATTTGCTCTACCGCGCTTCTCAAGGCGGCGTTGGCTTCTGAATATCGGCCCAGGGCTAAATAAGTACGGCCAAGCTCCACCAATGGCTCGACATAGCGGGGTTCGACATCCAGGGCTTTGAGAAAATACTCTTCCGCCCGGGAATACGCCTTTTTCATATAGTAGGCCTTGCCAAGGTTATAATACGCATAATGGGGGGTGGCATACAGCAGATCTTCGGAAACTTTTTTAAAGTAATTAATAGCTGCATCCCAGTCGCCTTTGTCATAATAGGCGGTGCCGAGATTATTAAAAGCCGGTGCGTAATTGGAATTTAATTTTATGGCTTTCTTAAAATGTTTGATGGCAAGATCCACTTTGCCCTTTTTGCGGTACACAATCCCCAGATCATTTTGCAGAATATGATCCTTGGGATACAGTTTTTCGGCCTTTAAAAGCTCCTTGAGGGCAGCCCTGTAATTTTCCTGCCGTAGATACGCTTCGCCGACCTTTCTTGCGGCTTCCCCTTTTTTCTTCTTTAACTCCCTGGTCTCGGCGCAGGCCGCCAAACTTAGCAGCAAAACCACAATTCCCACCCAAGCAAGTGGTTTTCTCAGCATACCATTCACCCTCGATAAACTCTGTTGATTTGAATAAAATATTCTGCTCCCGCAAGCAGTCATCTGCATGGCTAAATCAAAAGAACTCGACCTCCCTGACGCTCGGGACTCAGACAGCTTTTGATTTTTTACGCCCTGCTTCAGCAGCCGTCTCTATCCCAAAATGCTCAATGGCGCTCGCAAAAACCTTTCAAACCGTGTGCTGATTATTTAACTTATTTACGGGACGCAACACTTGCTTGCGACAACTTTAAAATTTGGGCAACCTCCCGGGCCACACTTGCAACGAAGTGTTTTAAATCGTCCCCGGCTAAGGGTTTTCCGGGTGCCGGGAGCTTTGTTAAATCATCAGGCCGAATAAGCACAGGGGCATTGATATATTCCGGCTTGGGCCTGATTTCGTAATCTGGGGGGATCTGTTTTTCGAAATACATTTGCTGGAATCCCGAAAATTTGATCGCATGGGCGGTTGAATCAACCACGGCAACGTCATGCTTTGCAATCAGGCCTTGTTTTTTAGCCGTTACCAGACCGGCCAAGGATTCCCCACCGTGGGTGCAAGCGATATGCCCGTTACGGTTTGCCACGAGTTCCCAGTCCATAATCTCCTGTTCGCTAACTTCCACAAAAAACACGCGTTGACGGCCCGCCATGCGGTTATAGAGGTCCACCAGATGAATCACTCTGGGCATGGAAACGGGATTTCCAATCATAGCAGCTTGGGCCACGCTCGGTTTTACGTTTATCGGTACAAAAGATCGTTTGGCTGCATGGGACGCCTTATAATAACGATACACCGGATTGGCATGACGGGATTGCACGCCCAGGATTTTAGGTAATTCATTGATGATACCCGTTGCGTAAAACTTTAAAAATCCATTCAGAACCGCGGTGATATTGCCGGCATTGCCGATGGGCAACACAACGACTTTGTCGGTCAAATCAAATTCAAAATCCTGTGAAATTTCATAGGAATAGGATTCTTGCCCCAGAATCCGCCAGGCATTTTTGGAATTCAGCAAGGCCACGGGATAGTTTTCGGAAAGATGTTCGACAACCTTCATACAGTCATCAAAAACACCCGGGATTTCGAAAACCGCGGCACCACTTCCCAGGGGCTGGGAAAGCTGCTGCGGCGTGACCTTTTTGTGAGGCAAAAGCACGGCCGACTTAACCCGGGGATTGAGGTACGCGGCGTACAGGGCCGCGGCAGCCGAAGTGTCGCCGGTTGATGCACATACCGCCAGAATATCGCCAACAAGGCCCTGTTGTACCAAATAATTGATATAGCTTAAAGCGCTGGCCATACCCCGATCTTTAAAGGAAGCACTCGGGTTCTGGCCGTCGTTTTTAAAATAAAAACTTACGCCCGCCGCTTCCTGCAGCACGGAATTTGCTTTGATAACGGGTGTGTGGCCCTCCCCCAGGTAGATGACAGCGTCCAAAGGGATAACCGGGCCGACGAATTCATGGTAGCGAAAAATGCCCTTTAACGCAGGTACTGCAAGCATCTTCCGGTGATCAAAGATCCGCTGCCAGAGCTTACCGGAAATTTGTTTCAAGCGGTTGAAGCGTCGATCGTAAATTAACAGCACTTGGTTACAATCCGGGCAGGTATACAGCAAATTCTCGATGCCGGATTCCCGACCACAACCGAGGCAGCGATAGATCAGTTCCCCCGACGTCTCGGGTATGAGGTAGGGTTGAATATCTGCGGGGAAATGTTCAGGTTTCACTTTTTAATTATTTCCAAATTACCCATATAAGCTCTAAGGGCCTGCGGGATGATCACGGATCCATCAGCCTGTTGATAATTTTCCAGGATCGCCGCAACGGTGCGCCCGATGGCAAGCCCTGAGCCGTTTAACGTGTGAACCAACTCGGTTCCCTTTCGTCCCTTGCGCTTGAAGCGAATGTTGGCACGCCTGGCTTGGAAGCTTTCAAAATTGCTGCAAGAGCTGATTTCACGGTAAACGCCCTGGGCCGGCATCCAAACCTCGATATCGTAAGTCTTGGCGGCAGAAAAACCCAAATCACCGGTGCACAGGTTCACCACTTGATAGGGAAGGTTCAGTCGCTGCAATATTGATTCGGCATTATCCAACAAGGTTTCCAGTTCGGCATAAGAGGTCTCAGGCCGTGTAAATTTGACCAGTTCGACCTTGTTGAATTGGTGCTGACGAATCAATCCCCGGGTGTCTTTCCCGTAAGAACCGGCTTCCGAACGAAAACAGGGCGTATAGGCCGTATAGTAAATGGGCAGCGACGCTTCATCCAAAATCTCAGCTTGATGTATGTTTGTAACCGGAACCTCAGCTGTGGGCACCAGGAAATAATCCCACCCTTCAAGTTTAAACAGATCTTCTTCAAATTTCGGCAGCTGGCCGGTATGGGTCATGCTCTGGCGGTTAACGATAAAGGGGGGAAGTATTTCGATATAATTGTGTTCCCGGGTATGGACGTCGAGCATGAAATTAATCAGGGCCCTTTCTAACTTGGAGCCGGCATCGATATACAGTGGAAATCGGGCTCCCGTAATCTTGGCCGCCCTTTCGAAATCCAGTATCCCCAGCTCCTGGCCTATTTCCCAGTGAGGTTTCGGCTTAAAATCAAATGTGACCGGGTCCCCCATCCGTTTGAAAACCGGATTATCGTTGCTGTCCTTTCCAACCGGTACGGAAGAATGGGCAATGTTTGGTATCTCTAAAAGAAATTCATTCACTTTAGCTTCAACTTCCGTCAATTTGCCGTCAAGCTCCTTGATGCGTCCGGAAACCTGCCGCATTTCAGCGACAAGCGTTTCGGTATCTTGACCCTTCTTTTTCATGGTTGCAACCTGATCGGACACAATATTCCGGTGGTGCCTGAGATCTTCAATCTCTCGCAAAACTGTTCTTCGTTCGGCATCGCATTTTTTAAAAAAATCAATGTCGACCGTAACACCTCGCTCGGAGAGTGACTGTTGAACGGCTGATAAATTCTCTCGGACAAACTTGATTTCCAGCATATCAGTTCTTATATTATAAAGTTATCAAGGGGGTTAAAGCCACTTGAGATGGACTCCTAAAGGTGATTATGACCTAGTGTCTCAGAGTGCAAAGAACTCTCTGAATAAATATCGTTTCGTCGGGTTGCTGTGACGAATGCTTTATTTTCAAAAAGAGATGGTGATGTCCGTATGAATTATATACCCGTTTCTTAGGATTTCATGCGAATTCCTCAGCGATTAATCGACTCTCAGTTCATTACTATAAGAATACCACCTTGCTGTTGTCATGGTGGTACTTTCATTTACTACAACGGGTGCAATGACGGTAATAAACTCTTGCCTTGTAAAACATCAATTTCGCCGACGAAACCAGCGGTGTCAGCCCCTCAATACAGCGAACTTTTAACATGAGACTTTAATTTAGTCAATGATTATTGCAAGTTGACATTGCCCTATGAAAATTCATATACTAGCAATTAAAAAATATCTTTAGGCAGGAGATGCGGTATGGAGGAGATTCAAAAATCAAAAGATGAAATCCGAAATGATATTTCTAAATTGTGGAGCCATTTATCGGTTAGGGAAATCGAAGAAAAAAATAATGAAATTGAAAACCGACTTTTTGAATTTGCTAATTTTCTGGAGGCTAAAATTGCCTTGCTTTACATCAACCACCCGGGTGAGGTTCGCACTGAAAACATACTAAAGCGTTGCTTTGCCTATAATAAAATACTCGTTCTACCGGATATCAATTCTAACGAAAATTCTAACGAGAAAACATTCAAATTATTTAAAATCGATGACCTCGACACGGATTTGAAGCTCGGCCCCAATGGAATCATGGCACCCGATAGCAGCCGCTGCAAATCCGTCCCCCTCGAGTGCATAGATATCGCCATTATCCCGGGCATTGCTTTTGATGAAAAGGGTGGAAGAATTGGATCCGGAGATGGATATTATGACCGGCTGATACCGAAGCTGCCAGTCACCACCAGAAAAGTGTCTCTTGCTTTAGACAGCCAAATCCTGCCGCAGGTGCCAACCGAAAGCCACGACAAATTTGTGGATATCATCATCACCGAAAAACGCATCATCTATAAAATCTGACTAACTGAGGGGTCGGGGTATTCTTTTCACGACAAGATG